>NZ_CP017689.1:2400000-2765417 GCF_001831495.1 Thalassotalea crassostreae | reverse complement strand
ATGCCGCTTTCGAGTTTTCGCCACAAAACGGCCATCATAGATGGTTATTCTGGTGAAATATTTCTATCGCCAGATGAAGCTCTTTTAAATGAGTATCATCACCTCTCTCGCGAAGAAGATGAATTACAAGAAATAGTCAAAGAAGTAATCGATTTACCTGCGATTACTAAAGATGGAAAATCAATCGAATTGTTGTTAAACGCTGGTCTTAATGCAGAATTCGATAACTCAATGAAAAATGGCGCGATTGGCATTGGCCTTTATCGAACCGAAATCCCATTTATGGAACGTAGTTACTTTCCCTCTGAGCAAAAACAAATATCATGGTACAGCAAGGTATTGAAATCATTCCCTCGTCAACCTGTTGTAATGCGTACTTTAGATGTTGGCGGTGATAAAGCGTTGCCTTATTTTCCAATTACAGAAGACAATCCATTTTTGGGCTGGCGTGGTATTCGAATTACCTTAGATCACCCAGAAATATTTCTGGTGCAAGTTAGAGCGATGTTAAAGGCGAATAAGGATTTAGGTAACTTGGAAATTATGTTGCCTATGATTTCAGGAATACCAGAAGTTGAAGATGCCTTACGATTAATTGAACAAGCGTATTTTGAAGTAAGCTCTGAAGTTGATGAGCCAATATCTAAACCTAAAGTTGGTATCATGTTGGAAGTGCCGTCAGTGATTTTTCAGCTCAGTGAGCTTGCAAAAAAGGTGGATTTCTTTTCGGTTGGTTCCAATGATCTTACGCAATACTTACTAGCGGTAGATCGAAATAATTCAAGAGTAGCTTCACTGTATGATTCATACCACCCGGCTGTCCTTAGAGCGCTAAACTTGATAGCAGAAACGGCTCAGGCTGATTTAATTGAGTTGAGTTTGTGTGGCGAGCTTGCAAGTGAACCAGGTGGGGCCTTACTTTTATTAGCAATGGGCTATGATAAACTAAGTATGAACGCGCAAAATATTCCAAAAATAAAATGGGTATTGCGTCATATCGATTACAAGCAGGCTAAATTAATATTATCCCATTGTCTAATGTTAAAAACAGCTAAACAAGTCCATAATTACTTAAACGAACAGTTAGAGTTATTAGGATTAGGAGGCTTTGTTCGCGCTGGTAAATAAGGTTAATTGGCTAAACTTTATTACCGGTATTTATTAGTAAAACATTCATTGATTCGAACCTTTTCGTTTCGAACAATACACATTTACGTAATCAGAGTTCATTCTCAATGTTTTTATCGGTTTTTCTCATATGCATGGTGCTAGGCAGTTTAGTTGGTTTATTAGCCGGCCTGTTAGGTATCGGCGGTGGGTTAGTGATCGTTCCAGCGCTGGTCATTATTCTGCCTGCTGTTGGGGTAAATTCTGAAATAGTTATGCCAATAGCCTTGGCTTCTTCATTAGCATCGATTGTTGTCACTTCTGCCAGTGCTGCTTTTAATCACCACAAACTGGGTAATATTCCTTGGAAGATCACTAAGCATTTAATGATCTATGTTGCTTTGGGTGCCGTTATTGGCGCTAACCTTGCTGATCTTTTACCTGCCAAATTGTTAACATCAATATTTGCTTGTTTTGTTATTCTATTAGCAACCTATATGTTGTTGTCAATTCGACAGACTGTTCAGCGCGAACTTCCTTCTAGAAGGATATTAAAAGCGATCACAGGGGCTGCTGGAACAATGGCGAGTTTATTGGGGATCAGTGGCGGCGCGATACTCATTCCTTTTCTCTCTTATTGTGGTGTAAATTTATTGCATGCTATAGGTATTTCTACTGCTTGTGGTATGGTAGTATCGCTTTTCGGTAGTCTTGCATATATGATTGCAGGTATCGAGAACCCAATGCTTCCAGAGTGGAGTTTAGGGTACATCTATTGGCCTGCGGTACTTGGTATCGCTTCCACTTCGACTGTATTAGCACCTTATGGAGTTAAATTAGCCAGTCGTTTGCCAGTAAAAACAATAAAAAAAGTATTTGCTGCCTTTTTGATATTGGTAGCGTTAAAAATGATGATTTAAACCCGGTATTTTTATGACCTCTGATGCAATTATATTTCCTCAAATTAATCCTATAATCTTTGAAATTGGACCAATCGCATTGCGTTGGTACGGCTTAATGTATTTAGTTGGCTTTATTTTAGCGATGGTTATCGCTAATAAGGCTGCGGATAAAAGCAAAGGATTATGGAATAGAGAGCAAGTAAGTGATTTACTATTTTATGGTTTCCTTGGCGTGATCCTTGGTGGCCGTATTGGTTATGTCTTATTTTATAATTTTGACTATTTCCTGAGTGATCCAATTTACTTATTTAAAATTTGGACAGGCGGCATGTCGTTCCATGGTGGTTTGTTAGGTGTACTGACCGCGATTTTCCTTTTTGCTCGCAAAGAAAAGAAAACATTTTTACAAGTTGGCGATTTTGTAGCGCCTCTAGTACCGCTTGGGCTAGGAGCAGGGCGCATTGGTAACTTTATCAACGCTGAATTATGGGGAAGGGAAACTGATGTTTCTTGGGCAATGATCTTCCCAACTGATCCACTAGGATTGGCACGTCATCCGTCGCAGTTATATGAATTTTTCCTTGAAGGTATTGTCTTATTTGCGATTATCTATTTTGTTTGCCGAAAACCAAAGCCAACAGGTGTTGCTTCTGGATTATTCTTAGCGGGTTACGGCAGCTTCAGATTTATCGTAGAATTTTACCGGGAGCCTGATGCGCATTTAGGGTTTATATTTTCGTTTATTTCAATGGGACAAATTTTGTCGCTACCAATGATTATTGGTGGCGTAGCACTAATTATTTGGGCGATGAAAAAAGGCACAATAGAACAGAACAATAAGAGTAAAGCATAATGAAACAGTATTTAGATTTATGTCAGCGAATCATTGATGAAGGCAGTTGGGTAAGTAACGAGCGTACCGGCAAACGTTGTTTAACCTTAATTAATGCTGATTTAGAATATCAAGTAGGGAAGAACGAACTACCAATTATCACTACTCGAAAAAGTTTTTATAAAGCTGCTATAGCAGAGCTTCTTGGTTACATCAAAGGTTATGATAATGCTGCTGACTTTCGCGCTTTAGGTACTCCAACGTGGAATGCTAATGCTAACGAAAATGAGGCTTGGTTAAACAATCCACATCGTAAAGGTGAGGATGACATGGGACGTGTCTACGGCGTACAAGGACGAGCATGGGCGAAACCCGATGGTGGTAGTGTTGATCAGCTTAAGAAAGTTGTTGATAACCTAACTAAGGGCATAGATGACCGAGGTGAGATCATCAGCTTTTACAATCCAGGTGAGTTTCATATGGGCTGTTTGCGCCCTTGTATGTTCCAACATCAGTTTTCATTACTTGACGGGACTTTATACTTAAATAGCTACCAGCGCAGTTGCGACGTGCCGCTTGGATTGAATTTTAATCAAATTCAAGTATTTGCTTTCTTAGCAATAATGGCGCAAATCACAGGCCATAAAGCTGGCGTTGCCTATCACAAGATAGTGAACGCACATATTTATGAAGATCAGTTAGAACTAATGGAAAATGTTCAGTTAAAGCGTGAGCCATACCCTTCTCCACAGCTTCGTATTAACCCTAAAATTAGATCATTAGAAGACTTGGAAACTTGGGTAACGATGGATGATTTTGAAGTCATTGGCTACCAACACCATGATCCGATTCAATATCCGTTCTCGGTATAATAGTTCTTACACTGCTACTAAAAAGTTACCATAAGAAAAGGGCTGCAAATTGCAGCCCTTTTTTATGTCTTAAATTCCTAGCTCATTTAATGTTTATTTGAATAGCTTACTTAATTAATTTTCGGCGCTTTGCAGCTAAACCAAGAAGCCCGGCAGATAAAATAAGTAATGTGCTTGGTTCTGGAACTGATGTACAATCACCCACACACTGAGGTTCACCACCACCGTCGGTAGGGATATAGTAAAACGAAATATGGGAAACATTTTGCGGTTCACCATTTTTACTAAACATAGTATCCCAAGTGAAACTCGTTTGAGTATTATCAAGAAGGTAACCAATGAATCCTGACGGTAAGGTAGCAGCAGCATTGGCGCCTTTGAATACCGCCATTAACTTATAGTTTGTAATATCAAAGCCAAAAGAAATCATTCCTTTTTTACCGCTACCGTTTTTCTCGAGAAACTGCCATGTGTTCATACCAAAAAAGCCGTCTACATTAACTTGTAGTTCGTCTTTATCATCACCAGCGTTCATCTTGTCGTTGTTTTCACTACTAATCGCGCAGTCAGTGCTATTGCCAACGTACTTTAGTGGTTCATTTAATTGAGTATTACAATTAATTAAGGTGGCATAACTATTAAAACTAAATAAAGAGCACATCAATGTGAATAATACGGCGATAAATTTCATAATTTACTTACCTTTCCTGTGGAAAATTTACTATGTGTATAAGTAAGCAAAAATCATACCATTAAATAATATTGTTATAATACAAGGGCTTAATAAGAGGTGGTTAGATTGTTCGACCAGAGTTGTAAATATAACTGACACAGAAAGTTTTCGTAGTTAAGGAGGTGGATAATTCGTTATCTAATTAACTGTCAATCTGAGGACAAAAAAATACCGCAATTAAGCGGTATTTTAAAAAACTTGTTTTTAATGCAAAAGTTCTAATTAAAGAGCTTTGATTTTTGCATTTAAACGGCTCTTAACACGAGCAGCTTTGTTTTTGTGGATTAAACCTTTACTTGCGTAACGATCTAAAATTGGAGCAGCAACAGCGAACTCAGTAGTTGCAGCTTCTTTGTTACCCGCTTCAATTGCAGCGAAAACTTTTTTCAAGTAAGTACGCATCATAGAGCGGCGACTTGCATTGTGTTGGCGACGCTTCTCAGATTGGACAGCGCGCTTCTTAGCAGACTTTGAGTTAGCCAAGGTGAACTCCTAAAAATAAAATAATATAGCGATAATTTAAGGCGACGAAATATGCCTTTTTTTTCGGTTGTTGTCAAACCTTTTATCGAATTAATAAACAATATCTAATTATTTATCCCATTTGATGGTTTAAACCAGATCAATCAAGGGGTAGTATAATAACATTATTAATGGTTAAGAGCTAAAATTCTCGTATCATTAAGGCGAAAAACTACTAAAAGTTACGAAAAACTAACAAAAATAACAAAGGAGCAGCACTTTTTGAGCAAAAAATTGCTAAAGTCGGGATTGATCGTCAGCTTTATGACCTTAATTTCAAGGGTGTTAGGCCTAGTTCGAGATGTGGTTATCGCTGACAAAATAGGAACAAGCGCTGGCGCGGATGTTTTTTTCTTTGCTAATAAGATCCCTAACTTCCTTCGTCGACTGTTTGCTGAAGGCGCGTTCGCCCAGGCATTTGTTCCTGTATTAAGTGAATATCAAGCGAAAGATGAAGAAAATAATACCAATGAAACCCGTGAGCTAATTGCAAAAGTAAGCGGTACATTAGGTGTCATTGTTTCAATAGTGACTGCCTTTGGCGTTATTGCATCTCCAATTTTTGTCGCTCTATTTGGTTTTGGTTGGTTTGTAGATTGGCTCAATGACGGACCTGCAACAGAAAAATTTGAACTTGCCTCTATTTTATTGAAGATAACATTTCCTTATCTTTGGTTTATCAGCTTAACTGCGCTTGCCGGCGCGGTATTAAATACCCTAGGTAAATTTGGTGCTGCCGCTTTTACTCCTGTATTGCTTAATGTTTGTATTATTGGCGCCGCCATCTATTTATCGCCGATGTTTGAAGAAAGCGCTTTTGCCTTAGCGTGGGGGGTATTTTTAGGAGGCTTAACTCAGTTTTTATTCCAAATACCATTTTTAATTAAGGCTGGAGTACTAGTGAAGCCAAGTTGGGGATGGCATCACAGCGGCGTAAGCAAAATACGAAAGCTATTGATCCCTGCATTGTTTGGTGTTTCGGTTACTCAAATCAATTTGTTACTCGATACTTTGATTGCGAGTTTTCTAATTACAGGATCGATTAGTTGGCTATATTATGCCGATCGATTACTTGAGTTTCCATTGGGCCTTTTTGGTATCGGCATCGCAACAGTTATACTGCCGAGCTTATCGCGATTGCATTCTAAAAATAATCCCGAGCAATTTTCTTCAACACTCGATTGGGCGTTAAAAGTTGTCAGTTTATTAGGTTGGCCTGCGATGGTGGGCTTAATGGTGTTAGCTCAGCCAATTATTATGGTGCTATTTATGCGTGGTGAGTTTTCTCAGCATGATGTAATGCAAGTTTCATTTGCGCTTTATGCTTATCTGAGTGGTTTGTTAAGCTTTATGTTTATTAAAGTTTTGGCACCAGGCTATTACGCTCGTCAAGATACAAAAACACCCGTTAAAATTGGTATCATTGCCATGGTTGCCAATATGGCATTTAACCTTATATTGGCACCAATCTATGGTTATGTAGGATTGGCGATAGCAACCGCATTGTCAGCAACGTTAAATTGCTTCTTACTCTATCGAGGTTTGAATAAATTGGGCGTTTATCGATTATCGAAACAAACCGTTTCTGTGATAGTGCGATTGATTATTGCTGCTAGTGCGATGGCTGGCGTTATTTACAGTTTATCGCCAAGTTTTGAACAATGGTTGTTACTGTCTTTTTCAATGCAAGTGGGTCAACTTCTCATTCTGATTTTAGGTGGTATGGCAACCTATATCGTCAGCATTTTAGCGCTTGGTATTCGGCTTAAACACTTCGTAGCCAAATAGAAATAGTAGCGATAAGAAGCGGTAATTTTGTTTATTTTGAGCATACTGATTAATCAATCATTAAAAAACTTTATTAAATATGCTATTTGTTTCGCCAATTTGCTGATTATTGATTCACTCTGATATATAATTCGCCGGTTATTAATATAGGTTTTAGGGTTTCAATTAAAATGCAACTTATCAGAGGCATACACAATATACGCGAAAGCCATAAGGGTTGTGTGCTTACAATTGGAAATTTTGATGGTGTTCACCTTGGGCATCAACGAGTTATCAAAGAACTGATCAAAAAAGCAGACTCATTGAATTTAATCCCTGCGGTGATGGTTTTTGAACCGCAACCACAAGAGCTCTTTAACCCACAGATGGCACCTGCACGGTTGTCTCGATTGCGAGACAAGTACAGTTTGCTAAAACGTTTTGGTGTAAAGCGTTTAATTTGCGTTAATTTTAATCATGAATTTGCCAGTCAAAGCGCAGAGCAGTTCATCGAACGTTTAATGGTTCAACAACTAGACGTTAAACATCTAATTATTGGCGATGATTTTCGCTTTGGTAAAAATAGATTAGGTAACTTTGCAATGTTGCAAAGTGCAGGGCAGGAGTTTGGTTTTGAAGTCACTGACACTGCCAGCTACAAAATGCTAGATTGCAGAATTTCGAGCACGGAAATTCGTAAAGCATTACAAATTGATGCACTTGCTGATGCTGAAAAGATGCTTGGCAGAAAATACAGCATCATAGGACGCGTGGTTCATGGTGATAAACAAGGGCGGAATCTTGGCTTTCCAACCGCTAACGTTTTGCTAAAGCGTTGTGTTTCACCTGTTGCAGGCGTTTATGTAGTGCAAGTAAGAATTAGAGACAAACATGTTTTTGGCGTGGCTAATATCGGTTCTCGACCGACGGTAAATGGCGTCAGACAGCAATTAGAAGTACATATTTTCGATTTTAAAGATGATTTGTATGGACAACAAATTGAAGTGACGTTGCTTAAGAAGCTTCGCAGTGAACAAAAATTTGCGTCGCTTGATGAATTGACGACACAAATTGCAAAAGATAGTGAGCAAGCTCGTAGATATTTACGAGAAGAGCTTAAATAAATTTAGATTTAAAAATTTCAGTATAAACATACTAACGGATAACGATTTTAATGAGTGATTATAAACATACTTTAAATTTACCGGATACAGCATTTCCAATGCGCGGTAACTTGCCTCAACGTGAACCAAAAATGTTGAAAGAATGGGCCGAAAAAGATTTATATGGTCAAATTCGAAATGCAAAGAAAGGCAAGAAGTCATTTATTCTGCATGATGGGCCTCCATATGCAAATGGTAATATTCATTTAGGTCATGCCGTAAATAAAATTTTAAAAGACGTTATTGTTAAATCGAAAACTCTATCTGACTTCAATTCTCCTTATGTTCCAGGTTGGGATTGTCATGGCTTACCAATCGAACTTGTTGTCGAGAAAAAATGGGGCAAGCCGGGCCGAAAACTTAACTCAAGCGAGTTTCGTCAAAAGTGTCGTGAGTACGCATTAAAACAAGTTGATGGTCAACGTGAAGATTTTAAGCGTTTAGGTATTTTTGCCGATTGGAATAACCCATACCTAACGATGGACTTTAAAACTGAAGCCAATATTATCCGTGCCCTTGGTAAAATTACTGAAAATGGCCACCTTCATCAAGGTTTTAAACCTGTACATTGGTGTACAGACTGTGGCTCTGCATTAGCTGAAGCTGAAGTTGAATATCAGGATAAAGTTTCGCCAGCAATTGACGTTAAGTTTTTAGTTGATGACAGCGTTAGTGGTAAGTTCTCACACCCAGATGGTCACCCCGGTGAAGGTCCAATTTCTATTGTTATCTGGACAACAACGCCATGGACGTTACCTGCAAACCGTGCGGTTTCAGTTCACCCAGAATTAAAATATTCGTTAGTGCAAATTGAAGGTGAACAAGGTCCTCAGCGATTGATTCTTGGTTCAGACTTAGTTAATGATTGTATGGATCGTTTTGGCATTGAAAAATACCACAATTTAGGTTTCTGTAATGGTGAGGCACTAGAGAAAGTTGAAGTGCAGCATCCTTTTTACGATTTCAAAGTACCAGTTATTCTAGGTGACCACGTTACTACAGAATCAGGTACAGGTTGTGTTCATACTGCTCCGGGTCATGGTGTAGACGATTTCAATGTTGGTCGAAACTACGGCTTAGAAGTCGCTAACCCAGTAGGTGCTAATGGTGTTTATTTACCGGACACTGAGTTATTTGCAGGCCAACACGTGTTTAAAGCTAACGATAGTGTTGTCGAAGTATTAAAAGAGAAAGGTTCATTAATGCATCACCATGCTTATGAACACTCTTACCCACATTGCTGGCGCCACAAAACGCCAATTATTTTCCGCGCTACACCGCAATGGTTTATTAGCATGGATAATAAAGGTTTGCGTCAAGCATCATTAAACGAAATAGAACAAACAAAATGGATCCCTGATTGGGGTCAAAGCCGAATCGAAAAAATGGTCGAAGGTCGTCCAGACTGGTGTATTTCACGTCAGCGTACATGGGGTGTTCCAATTGCCTTATTTGTTCATAAAGATACTGGTGCCTTGCATCCAGATTCAATTGAACTTATTGAAAAAGTCGCATTAAAAGTTGAACAACAAGGTATCCAGGCTTGGTTTGATTTAGAAGCAAATGAGCTAATTGGTGATGATGCAGAAGAATACGTAAAGGTGCCAGATACGTTAGACGTATGGTTTGATTCTGGTGTTTCACATTACTCTGTAGTAGATGCTCGTGAAGAATTTGATGACATTGCAGACTTATATTTAGAAGGTAGCGATCAGCACCGCGGTTGGTTTATGTCTTCGATGATGTCTTCGGTTGCGATGAACGGCAAAGCGCCTTACCGTGAAGTTTTAACTCATGGATTCACCGTTGACGTGAAAGGCCATAAAATGAGTAAGTCACTTGGTAACGTTGTAACGCCAAATGAAATCACTAATAAACTAGGAGGTGATATCTTACGTTTATGGGTTGCATCCGTTAACTATACTCAAGAAATCACTGTTTCAGATGAAATATTCAAGCGCCAAGCTGATGCATACCGTCGTATTCGTAATACTTCTCGTTTCTTATTAGCAAACATTAATGGTTTTGAACCAGCTCAGCACGCCGTGGCTTTTGATGAAATGGTGGCATTAGATCGCTGGGTTGTTGGTAAAGCAGCACAGTTGCAAGAAGAAATAATCGAAGCGTACAACAACTACGAGTTTCATGCTGTAGTGCAAAAGCTAATGAACTTTTGTACTACTGAACTTGGTGGCTTCTATCTTGATATTATCAAAGATAGACAGTACACCGCCAAAGGTGACAGTGTTGCCCGTCGTTCATGTCAAACTGCGCTGTTTTTAATCGCCGAAGCTATGGTTCGTTGGATGGCACCTATTTTGTCATTTACCGCGCAAGAGATTTGGTCAGCACTTCCTGGCGAACGTGACGAGTTTGTTTTCACTGGTGTTTGGTTTGATGGTTTACAGTCATTCGAACAAGATACAGAACTTAACAACGAATTTTGGGCTAGCCTATTAGCTGTTCGTACAGAAGTAAATAAAGCTATTGAGCAAGCACGTCGTGATGAAGTTGTCGGTGCTGCTTTGCAAGCTCAAGTAACGTTATACGCATCCCCTGAATTAGCAGATAACTTACTTAAAGTTGGTGATGAACTGCGATTTGCTTTGATTACTTCAAGTGCAAACGTTGAAGTTGTAAATGCGAAACCGGATAGTACCATTGCTACCGAAGTTGACGGGTTGTGGTTAACAGTGACTGCATCAACAGGCACTAAGTGTGAGCGTTGTTGGCATTACACCGACGATGTTGGCGCAAATATTGAGCATGAAGATTTATGTGGTCGTTGTGTTACCAACATTGATGGTGATGGCGAAGTACGTAAGTTCGCTTAAACAGTATTAAGCTTTCATTAGTTTTATATATTTAGTATTCACATACCTGCGCAAGCAGGTATCGCTAACAAAGGTAGTTTTAGCAAATGAATCGTGAACTTTTCACTAATACAGGTCTGCGCTGGTTGTGGTTGGCAGTAGTGTTTTTTATTCTTGATCAAGTCACTAAACAAGCCGTTGTTGCTTTGATGGACTATCGTGAAGTGATCCCTGTGATGCCTTTTTTTAATCTAACCCATGTTTATAATCCCGGCGCAGCATTTAGCTTTTTAGCAGATCAAGGCGGCTGGCAACGTTGGTTCTTTACTGCTATCGCAGCGGGTGTAAGTGTGGCGTTGGTTGTGTGGTTAGCAAAAACACCAAAGAAAGATACCTTAATATCGATTTCTTTTGCATTAATTCTAAGTGGTGCAATGGGTAACTTAATTGACCGCATGATGTATGGCTATGTAATTGACTTTTTAGACTTTTATGTTGGAAATAAACATTGGCCAGCGTTTAATGTAGCCGATTCTGCGATATTTATTGGTGCCGCTTTAATGATAATTGACGCCTTTAAAAATGATAAAAACAAAGAGTCCGAGAAAACAGGCTCTGGAGAGTAGTATGTCTGACAAGACAATTGAAAATAATTCAACGCTATTAATGCACATCACTATGAAACTTTCTGATGGTTCAGCAGCAGATAGTACCAAAGTAAATAATAAGCCTGCACAAGTAACTTTAGGTGATCAAAGTTTATCACCTGCATTTGAACAGCATTTATTAGGCTTATCCGCAGGTAATTCAAAAGAATTTACACTGGAAGCAAAGGATGCTTTTGGTGAAGTAAATCCTGATAATATTCATTACCTCGATCGTCAAAAGTTTAATAGTGAAACTCCTGCTGAAGTTGGTAGCATTGTTACGTTTACTCAACCTGGTGGTGAAATCCCAGGTATTATCCGTGAAGTAAATGATTTATCTGTAACTGTAGACTTTAATCACCCCTTAGCAGGTCAAACGATTACTTTTGCAGTGGATGTTGTTGAAATTTTATAACCTTGTTCATACTCGATGTTATAGTTAACTAGATAAATAAAAACGCATATTAAAAAGAAGAACATTATGGAAATCATTTTAGCCAATCCTCGAGGGTTTTGTGCTGGCGTTGATAGAGCAATAAGTATTGTTGATAGAGCGCTTGATATATTTGGAGCACCAATATATGTGCGCCATGAAGTTGTGCATAATAAATTTGTGGTTAATGGACTCAAAGAACGCGGCGCAATTTTCGTTGACGAACTCAATGAGATCCCTGATGACAATACGGTAATATTTTCAGCCCATGGTGTATCTAAAGCGGTTCGCCAGCAAGCCAAAGATAGAGGTTTAAAGGTGTTCGATGCAACTTGCCCGTTAGTAACTAAAGTGCATATGGAAGTGACTCGAGCATCAAGAAAGAATCACGAATGTGTGTTGATAGGACATGCCGGACACCCGGAAGTAGAAGGCACTATGGGCCAATATGAATCGACCACAGGTGGTATTTATCTGGTTGAATCAGTTGCTGATGTAGATAGTCTTGAAGTAAAAAATCCTGATGTTTTATTTTATTGCTCTCAAACGACCTTATCAGTTGATGACACCTCGGAAGTTGTTGATGCATTAAGAGAGAAATTTCCAAACATTGAAGGGCCTCGAAAAGATGATATTTGCTATGCCACCCAAAATCGTCAAGATGCGGTACGTTCAATTGCCAATAAAGCCGATTTGCTGTTAGTTGTTGGTGCTAAAAATAGCTCGAACTCGAATCGATTACGTGAACTTTCTGAAAAAATGGGCACCGAATCATTTTTAATCGATGGTGCAGAAGATATCGATGAATCTTGGTTGGCAGGTATTTCTAAAATTGGTGTAACCGCTGGTGCTTCAGCGCCAGAGATATTGGTTGCACAAGTAGTAGAAAAACTTAAAGGTATGGGCGGGAAAGTTGTTATTGAAAATCCTGGCCGTGCAGAAACAACAGTTTTTGCGGTGCCGGCTGAGCTACGCTAATAATTTATTGAAAGATTTTATAAAGGCCCGCATTTATTGCGGGTTTTTTATTTGTGCCGTCATTTTAGAATAAAATTGGACTATAATTTTATAGAGTAAAAAACGTCAATACCTGCAGGAGGCTAGTATGAAAGCAATAAAAGGATTTTCCCTAATCGAAATAATGGTAGTAATTGCTATTATATCAATACTCGCATCGATGACAGAGTCTGAATTCTCGAGCTTAATCAAAAAATATAAAATAAAATCAGAAGTTAACAAGTGGCATCTCGCGCTAAATCTCGCACGGCAAAGCGCTATAACGAGCAATCATATTGTTACTCTTTGCCCGAGCCATGACGGGATTAATTGTGGCAGTACTTGGCCTTCTGGAGCAATAATTTTTGTTGATATCAATAAAAATCATGATCGCGATGTCAATGAATTGATATTACAAACGATAGAGGCTGCAGAAGATACACACACTATTTCATGGCGAGCATTTCAAAATAGAAACTATGTGCAGTTTCAGCAAAATGGATTTACTTGGAATCAAAATGGCACACTAAGGGTCTGCAATAATGACCCAAGCTTAAAGTATAATCGTGCTCTTATAGTTACAAGAACTGGGCGTATTAGAATGTCTTCTGATAGTAATGGTGATGGTATTGAAGAAGATGCGCAAGGTAATAAGATCAGTTGTTAGCTAATACGATATAAGTCTAGTGTTAATTATCGTAACGCTGCTTACTTCTATTTATTCTGCGTTCTAGTTATTTTATGTCGACAGATGAACTACCAACATAACGGGTTGCTATTGCCGTTTTCATCAAGCGCTTGTTTTTGACTGGTTTGTGAAATCACAAATTGTTGGCATTCTTTGTCTTTGCTTTGGCTATTTATTGCGACAGCTTTTAAGATAAAACTATCTATGCCGTCGCTCGCGACTTGTTTAATTGTCACACTCAATTGGTAGAAGTGTCTGTCGCTAAATTCAGAGCCGTGATTAAGGCCGTCTATAGATACTAAATCAGCGCTGTAGCTTAAATGTTGGTTGTAATACTTTTCTTGCTCTGTTGCTAGTTTCATTAAACTCTCTTTAGCATCTATGCGCCGAGTTTTCATTACCTGTTGCTGATAGTTGGTCATTGCTATAGAACTTAAAATTGCAATTAAGGCCAATGTGACCAACATTTCCAATAAAGTAAACGCGAACAATTTTTTAGTCATAAAAGACCTCAATTTTATCTTGAATTAGGTTAGAGGTAGACGGAGTTGTAGAAGTAATAGAACGAGTAAGTTGTTTATGTTTGATGTTAACAAACCTTTGGCTAGTAAATTCAGTTTGTTTTGCAGCGCTACCATAAATAAATACGTTGAATAAATGATGAATTTCTCCATCAAAGGGATAAGAGTTCGCCTGTGCACTACCACTATATTGGATTACAAATTTGGCATTTGAATCGCTGCTTAATACCTGGTTGTTGTCTTGCCAGTTGATGCCTTCCAGAGCAAGTGTGTTGACGTAATAGCCCCGGCTTTCCTTGGTTAAATCATCACTATTGTTTACTTTCAATTTTAGCAGATGAAACGCTTCGACAAATGCCTGCTCTGCGCGTTGCTTAGCTTTTGCCTGTAACTGAAAGTGATTGCTCATTTGCAATTGCGTCAAAGCATTAGCAAACATCGATGTTGCCAACAAAGTGATAAGCAATAGTATTATCAAGCTTGTTGCTAGAACCATTCCTCTGTTGGGTTTAATTGTACTGTTGAACATTTTGCTCTCGTTTCGATTTAATTTGTTGGATTGAGTAATGAAAAACTGTAGGCGTACTTTTTTCGATAAAAGTTATCGTTAACTTGATAATTGATGTCACCAATTTTATAGGCTTTGTTGTCACGGTGATTGCTGTTAGGACATTCACTTCTTACTAATATATCGACATCAATGCCGATCACGTGCCGCCAATCATTTACGGTGTTAGCGCTAACCAACTTATTGGCAACCAAATCATTGTCGGTATCTATTGCGAACTGTACTTGCATATGTTCAACACCTGCTAGGAGCTCTTGTTGTTGAGGACGGCCATTTACAATTGTTTGCCAATAAAGAGCAGGAATTTTATTGCCTTGGCAAAATCTATTACTATCGCCAATATAGTAACTATGGGCCTCAACAATATAAGTATTCGCATTAGTTAAATCATTGTTTGCACTATTGGAACGATCTGCTCCTAAAAATAGACGAGCCTGTGAATTATCAAGGCGCAGATAGAGTTGCTCGTTATCGTAGCTTTTACTCGTTAAAAAACTTAATGAACGCAGAGTTAAAATGTCACTATGTAAATAATCATCATTAGCAATACAGGAGTAACCTGCAGCACTGTCATTTAACCCGAAAACGCTAAGGTTTAGCTCTCGTGCCCAACTTGTCCCTGCTTCTTCACAGCTAAACGAGTTAGGTTCTGTTAGAAGGCTAGTGCCCGATATATTGATAAATGGCAGCAAAGACCGCCAATATTTTACTTGTTCAATATCTCGAGCAATTAACGCATAAACGAATCGACCAGTTTCTTGCACTTGCGCCATTTGTCTTGTGTGTAAAAAATGCTTATTCATGGTTATCACTGATTGAACGCTAAGAGCTAGTAAAAATAACCCAAGCATTAGAGATATCATGATCTCAACGAGTGTAAATCCGGAGATATCATTTCTTTGATATTTGAAATTAGTATTAATCATTTCAGATGCTCATTTTTACACTGTGACATTAATACGTTCTTTTCATTATCAAACAATCTAAATCTTTCTCGCTTAACTTCGGGCAATTCAAACCAGTAGAGCCATTTTTATTCTCATCCCAACGAACAGTAATAATTGCTTCCCTATCAGCAATACGTATTTCACCTTTGCCAGAAGGCAATGAGCTAGATAGGCGTTGTTGCCAGCGACCTAAATGATAACTGCTAAGTTCGCCGCTGCTACATTCCTGACTCTGACAGTTAATATCAGTATTAATAATTTGGTTGATAGCAAGTTGATAGCTTTTTAAATTTTGTTCATTAACTAATATTTGATTTGAGATTATTTGGGTTAAATTGTTTGCGATAGAAACGTAGTGGCCGTTTTGTACACCTTTTAATGCATTGAGTTGTAACTTGGCAACACCAAGTAGGCCAAATGCCAGAACGAACATGGTGATCAATACTTCTAATAAGGAAAATCCATGAATCGAGGCTAGAGCGAAGCGATTTTGCGCAGTAAAGTTTGAAAAGGTCATCTAATCACATCCTTGTAATTAATAATTTAAACACAGTAATTAACACTAATAGTTAAACGTTAGTTCAAGATGAACAGTTTTGCGAATTTAATACTTCAACTGATTGGCTAACGAAAGTTATATAACGAGTACAGAAAGCAAAAAATAATGAGAAAACGATTAATTTTTGGTGAAAAAATAGCCCTAACTGTTATTTAGTGCTAAATTACATATAAGTCATAAAAGGATCTGTTACTTAACAAAATAGAGTTTTTAGGTAATAATGACTAAATTAACATATCAAGTTTACTGTTAATAATAACAATTAGAAGCAATCTATAGGATATTACTTTGCGATACAAAGGAAGCGCTACTAAGAGCATACGCAGTTTTGCATCAGCTTTTAGCAGGGGTATTGAGACATGAAAAAAGTACGTGGTGTTACATTAATTGAATTATTGATCACTATACTCGTCTTGAGTATATTGGCGGGTGTCGCTGGCCCGAGTTTTGTCGAATCTTTTAAAAAGCGAAAAGTCATCAGCGCAGCTGAAGAAATGTATTCCTACCTGCAACAAGCCCGATCAGAATCCTTAGCTCGATCTGCAAATATTTATTTGACCGTTCGCGGTATGACAACAACAACGTGGTCATACGGTCTCAGCTATGAAAGAAATTGTAATCCCAATCAAACTTCTAATATTTCCAGTACTGCCTGCGTATTAACCATTGACGATGGCGACGGTGTCTTTAAAGACAATCCCGATGATTCAACCGATAAAGCCGATGATAATGTCATATTTCGAGTTGACGGTACTGAGCACGATGATATTACCATGAGCTTGGCAATTAAAAGTGGTTCCACTAAATCCTTTACTATCTTTGATCCTGCCCGTGGAACTTCCAATGGTGCTAGAAACTTCTCTTTCACTAACGATGAAGGGAAAAGTGTCGTTGTTCAGCTTAGTTTACTCGGCACGGTAAAAATTTGTTCAAATGATTATTCTGAATATAAGGCATGCAGTTAATGAAAAAGCATATATCTGGATTAACACTAATCGAATTACTGTTAGCCATGGTGTTAGGACTAATTGTACTTTCGGGAGTCATTTACGTTTATTTAGCTGTGATTGTCAGTACCTCTGATACTTTAAAGTCGTCGAAATTAAATTCTCAATTAATGACTATTATGAGCGTAGTAAGTAGCGATATCCGCCGCGCAGGTTATTGGGACAATAGTGTCGATTTACTACCGCCGACACAAAATCCATTTAACATAGAAGATGACTCGCTTTTAGTGATCACGAAATCTATGTCTGACAATACCGCAATTACCGAAAATACCGATGAAAGTGGTACATGTATTCTTTACAGTTATGATCGAAATGAAGATGGTGACGTCGATGACGTCGGTGATTTAAACGAATATTATGGCGTGCGCTTAAATAATGGCGCTGTACAAATTAGAGCTAATGGTAGCGTAACCGATAGTGACAATTGCTCTAACGGCACTTGGCAAACAATCTCCGATACTGATTTATATGAGATAACAACATTAACGTTTAACCCAAAAGGTTCGGCTTGCGTCAATTCTACAGAGCCCAACGGTGAAGACTCTCCTAATGATGCGGACAGTACTATTGATGACGATGGTGAAGCAGATTGTTACTCAGTAGCCCCTGAAACTGACCAGATTACCGTTGAAACACGGGAAATATTAATTTCACTTGCTGGACAACTAAAAAGTGATAGCGAAGTAAAGGCGAAAATATCGCAAACCGTTAGAGTAAGAAACGACGTGGTAAGGATTCGATAATGTTTAGAAATCGTGCAATCAGTCATAACAAACAACGCGGTATGGCAACGTTAATAACATCTATTATCTTATTAGTGTTGATCACTTTAGTGTCATTTTATATGGCACGTTCTGTATTGATGGAACAAAAGCTGGTAAATAACGACATTCGCAGCAAGCAAGCCTTTGAAGCCGCAGAGGCTGGTTTATCTGTGGCTCAAGAATACTTTATGAAAGGAATTGCTGAAAATACAGCTGAAGGTAAGTATGTACTGACGGATGAGGATGGTGATGGTAGCAATGACACGTTTGAGGGGAATTTGGGTAATACTAGCTTTAAAGTTACATTAAGAGCTATTAATGTTGACGGTTTTATTGCCATGGGAATTTCATCAATTGGTACTAGCGCCGATGGCAGTGCGACTAAAACCATTGAGACCAATGTCGTTGCACTCAATCCAATTCCAAATATTCCCGATAACCCAATTAGTACTAAAGGTGCCTTTGTCATTGGTGGTTCAGGTACCGTTCACAATGCAGAGGGGCATAGTACAATTTGGAGTGGTGGCGATATTGATATTGGTTCGAATAATTCAACGAAAACATTGATTGCTGATCCAAATGATTCCGGTTACCCATCGTGTATGGATACGCCAAATAGTTGTGACCTAATGGAATCCTCAAACCGAGAAATGGCGGGGTTAGATGTTATCGAACACGACAGTGACTTAGCCAACTTAACCGCAGATGAAATGTTTATGAACTTCTTTGGTATGTCACCGGATGCGTATAAAGAAACCATGGCCACTCGAATCGTCGATACTGCCAATCCAGGTGAATCGACCGGAGACTGTGGCAACTCATGGGATGGCTGCGCCAATATGGCGCAAAGTGAAGTCGTTTGGATTGAAGGTGATGTAAACCAAAACGGTGCAAGTGTTGGTTGCGCAGTTAGAATGACCGGTAATAAAGCTTGTGCTGAAGCTGATGAAAGACCTTCTATAGTTATTATCAATGGCGACGCCACTTTCAAAGGTACACCGCATTTTTATGGTGTGCTGTTTGTTATGGGTGGATTAAACGGATCTGGGAACATGACCATGCATGGTGCCTTGATCACAGCAGGTGGAGCCAACACCGGTGGTGGTAGTTTGGACGCTTATTACAATTCTCGATTATTAGAAAATTTACAAAACATAGGCCCTCGCGCGGTATCTGCGGGTAGTTGGAAGGATTTTTAGGGGCAACATATGATAAATAAAAAACTCAAAGGTTTTGGTTTAATAGAAGTGTTAGTTGCACTAGCAATTATGGCTGTAGGCCTGCTTGCTATTGGTACATTTCATAGCTCTATGGTGAGCGAAAGCTCAACCTCTAAAAATAGAGGTGAAGCTATGGCACTTGCTCAAGAGCGAATTGAACAAATGCGCAATTATACCGATTTAGCCCTCTCTCCTGGTGATTTCGATAAGCTATTTGTGGTTAGCAGCGTTTATGGTAATGACTCAAGCCATCAAGGCAGCAACTCTTTATTTACCCGACAAGATAAGGTATCTGAAAATGATGATACTAAAGTTTTATCGGTAAAAGTATCTTGGGAAGATGCAAGTGGACAAACGGAAGAAGTAGAATTATCGACAGAAGTCGCTTGGCAATCTCCGAGTTTAGCAGGTGATCTAGATACCTCTAAAGCTGTCGGTCCATTAGTTAGATCGGCCACAGGCCGGGCAAAACTAGGTAAAGGTCAAGTCGGTGACGGCGATCTCGTAACCTACACGAATGGTGATACCACCGGCTTATTAGATCGAGGTGACGGAGATTTACGTTTGACTTCCGGTGATGATATCGTTCTAACGTTAGAGGATGCATGTGAATTAGAAAACGGTGATCGTACTAGCACCCCATGTACTGGTTTTGTTGAAATATCAGGAACAATTTATATGGATCGTAGTGCCAGTTCCGTTTCAGCAGATTTGATTCATGTTATTGCGTCCGATGCTGCTTATTGTCAACGCTATGTTGTTGAAAATGAAGGGCAAGCTAATGAAAAGGCAATTGCCATAAATTCAGATAATGATACTGGATACTTCACTTCTCCGAATTCAAACTATGAGTATTTTAACTATACCTGTTATTTAGGTGGTGGCTGGCACGGTAATATTGGCGTGCTAATTGATGGACCAGAGTGGGCTTGTATGGGTGACCCTACTGCCGATGACCCATTTTTATCTGAAAAAGTAGCGATTCGCCGTGTATATCGAGGTATGGCTTATCAAACTGAAACGAATAAAAAGCCTATTACTAATGAAAATGGTGATATTATTTATTATTCAATTGGTGTGGCTGATGCGTTAGTTTTACCTGAAGAAGGCCAAGCCGGCCATGACTTCGTTGTTGCTAGTTTATCATCGAGCGATGCGAGTGCTTGTACGACCCCTGGTAAAAGAGGTAACCCTCCAATGTTGCAGGCTGATGCCAATGTAGAAGGCATAGAAGGCGACTTATTTGCTGGGGTGCCAACAGACTTCTTTTGTTTGAATCAAGACACTAATTGGGTAGACGCTTTGAAAATGGAGGCATTTGGTTACTCTTTAGATAATTACTGCCCTTATGATCCGAGTGATCCGCCATCTGAGAAACATATAATTTCTGGTAATTTAAATCTGACTTATTCAGTAGAAAATCAAGATAAATTTGATAACTTTTGGATTTATACTTCCGATGGTTTTGATAACTGTTCAATTGGTGCTGGCTCAATTGTTGGTGGTGAATACATTTACCCATATGAATGTGAAGTGTATGATTGGGGAAATGGCTGGAATGGTTATGTGCAAATTACGCCTGACTTGGCTGTATTTCGTTGTGATAGATATTCAATTTATCAAAATGGCGTGACAGGGGATAAGATTATTGGTGACTTTACCTGTACAGATGGTAGTGAAAATCCGGACCCAGATCCGGACCCAGATCCGGACCCAGACCCAGACCCAGATCCAGATCCTGTTATGGTACAAATGGTTGTCACCGGTCATATTGTTGAAGCAAAAGGGTCATTAAGCTCTGTCTCAATGACCAATAGCGTTTCTTGTGTAGTAAGCGGTACAACATATGAATGTACAAGTATTGAGTTTGACGAAAGCAAAACAATTGATACTGTTGTAACCTATACGCCAAGTAAGTTTAAAGCTTGTGTTTATCCACAAACTAATGATACTGGTGCCAACGTTGCACCTGCTAGTGCAAATCCAGGTAAAGCAACAGTAACTGGCGCTGGCCCAGGAGTAATTGCAATTGACGTTACCATTAGTAATAAGTGTTAAGGAGCTTTAGTAATGAAAATGAAACCTAAAGGTTTTACCTTAATAGAGCTGATGATGGTTGTAGCAATAATCGGTATTATTGCTGCAATTGCTTACCCTTCATTTAGCGATTCGATGATGAAGGCAAGACGTTCGGATGCTCGAAGTGCTCTATTGGAAATTGCCATTCAACAGGCAAAATTACGTGGTAGCTGTGCAACCTATGGTAGTTCTCTTGCAGATGACAATGATTGTGATAGAAAAGAGGTAAAAGGCAGTGATAAAAGTCATGAGGGTTATTATTCTATTGCGGTTAGTAATGCGACCGGTAATGCTTATACACTCACTGCCACCGCGCAAGGCGTGCAGGCAAAAGATACCGGCTGTACATCGTTAACGGTTACTTTTAATGCATCTAACCCTAAAGGGCTTAAAGCGCCGGCTGCTTGTTGGTAAAAGGGCTTAAAAGGCTATAGATAGTAAAAGACCCGCTTTAAGCGGGTCTTTTTATTTTAAAGTAGCTGATATAAAAGCTGTTCACATAGCAGTGCAAATTAGCTGTTTACATTAACTATTTTAAACTTAGTCGTAAATCGTAGGAATTGGCTTACGTTTGTGTTGCGTAACATTAAATATGTTTATTAATTTGTCTGAAACCGAGTTAGACAGCTCTTTGCCCTCAAGGAAATTATCAATTTCATCATAACTAATGCCTAAAGCGTCTTCATCTTTTTTGCCTGGTGCTAACTCTTCTAAGTCTGCAGTTGGTGCTTTTTTTACGAGTTTTTCAGGAGCGCCTAATGCATCGGCTATTTGTCTTACCTGACGTTTTGATAGGCCAAACAATGGCACTAAATCACACGCACCATCTCCCCACTTGGTATAAAATCCTGTGATATTTTCGGCGCTATGATCTGTGCCAATAACTAAGCCACCTAAAATACCGGCTAGATGGTATTGCATTACCATGCGGGCTCTTGCTTTTACGTTACCCTTTGAGAAGTCTAAACGATGAGCATTTGCACTAAGCAAGCCACTACTTTCTAATACGTTAACCGCTTCGTTATGAATTCCATCAGCTCCAGCCATAATGTTGGCAGATACGGTATGACTCGGTTCAATAAACGTTAACGCAAGTTGTGCATCATCTTCGTCAGCTTGAATATTATAAGGCAGCCTAACTGCAATGAATTTATATTCACCATCATGCTCTTTCTCTTGGTTTAGCTCATTAACAGCAAGTTGTGCTAATCGACCACAAGTAGATGAATCTACACCACCACTTATTCCTAGAATAAGGTGATTTAGTCCTGAGCTTACTAGTTGCTTTTTGATAAAATTTACTCTGCGTGAAATTTCAAACTCGGTATCAATTTCTGGTAATACTTTCATTTCATCAATGATAGCTTGGCGGTTCATTTTAGGCCTCTATAGTTAAAGCGATTGAAAACACTTAGTCTATCAATGTTCAATTAAGCTGACTAGAGAATAACAATGATATTTCTGCTTGAGTTAGGTCCAAAAACAACAAATTGATATTTAAATATATTTCACTATTGTGGTTGACTGGTTTAGAGTTAAAATAGTGACTGATAAACACAACACTTAATAACTGGACGTAACAATGAAAAAAATAGAAGCCATCATCAAACCATTTAAAATGGATGACGTTCGTGAAGCACTAGCTGAAGTTAACATAACCGGCATGACAGTATCAGAAGTAAAAGGATTTGGTCGACAAAAAGGTCATACTGAACTTTATCGCGGTGCTGAGTATATGGTTGATTTCTTACCTAAGGTTAAATTAGAAATTGTTGTTGGTGACGACGATGTGGAGCGTTGTATTGAAGCAATAATTGAAACGGCTCAAACGGGTAAAATAGGCGATGGCAAAATATTTGTTACTAACGTTGAGCGAGTTATTCGAATTCGAACAGGTGAAGAAGACCAAGCAGCTATCTAAAATAACTGATTAATTTTATCCAAGAAAATAAAAAGAGGCTTATCAAAATTGAGAAGCCTCTTTTTTCATACTTAATTTTCGCTTAGGTTTGTTATTGTTATAAATCTCTAACCGCAGGATTATTTGGGTAATTAACGGTTAAAACTTGACGAGCATTGCGTTGCAATTCTTCTAAGCCTAGTTTTTCATAACACTCAATCATTATGACTAATGCTTCTTCTACTTGTTCACTCGGTGCAAAGTATTCCACGATATATCTACCACGGTTGGCAGCAGCAGCATAGGCTTTGCGCTTCATGAAAAAGCGAGCCGCAGCTAATTCATAATCTGCAAGGCGAGACTTAATCGCTATCATACGTTTGCGCGAGTCACTGGCATATTTACTGTCAGGATAAGTTATCAATATAGTTTTAAAGTCGTTGAATGCTGAGCGTGCATGCTTAGGGTCACGGTCACTACGATCGATTCCCGCCATATCTTGGAAAAGATTTTCTTCCAATGAAATATTCATAAGCCCGCGCATGTAATAAACGTAATCGATGTTTTTATGGCCGGGATTTAAGCGAAGAAATCGTTCGATTAATGCAACACCTTGAGCAATATCACCAGATTTATAGTAGGCATAAATAAGATCTAATTGAACCTGATGCGAGATAGCACCAAATGGGTAACGAGAATCAATTGCCGATAAAATCGGAATTGCTTTTTGATATAGGCCATTATCTAACGCTTGTTTCGCATCTTGGTATAGAGCTTGAGCAGATTTATCTGGCACTTTTTCAACATCTTCAGGAGAAGAGCTACAAGCCGCTAATGTAAGAAATAATGAAAGAGAAACGATTTTTAAGTTAAACTTGTTCATATTGTAAGATGTCTTTTTTGACCCTTTGAAAATAATTATGAAAGCCCTGCATAAAGCAGGTAAAATACAAATATTAATTTTTAAATTTACGTTGAGCAATTAATTGTTAATTACTTAACTTTATATTATGAGCATTCTAACCTAGCTTTTGTGTATTGCACAGTGCTAATTAACAGAGACTTTAATGACTGAAAAAATTCAACACCAGGATATCGTACCTATTGACTGTCTAGGCAAACGATTAGATCAAACAATTGCGCAAATGTTCCCTGATTATTCTCGATCTCGATTAAAAGATTGGATATTGGCCGGAAATGTCGAAGTAGATGGCAAAGTTGTGACAAAAGCGAGAGAAAAGTTAGCCGGTGGTGAGAGCATCATTTTAAGTGCTGAGCTTGAGCCTGAAGTGCATTATGAAGCTCAAGCAATTGAATTAGACATCGTTTATGAAGACGACGATATATTAGTTATTAATAAGCCAGCAGGACTTGTTGTTCATCCAGGCGCAGGTAATCCTGATGGCACGGTGCTTAATGCTTTATTGCATCATTGCCCTGAACAGCATCTTTTACCACGTGCAGGTATTGTGCATCGTTTAGATAAAGATACGACTGGCCTAATGGTTGTGGCTAAATCTATTGCCGCTCAAACTAATTTAGTAGATGCATTACAAGCTCGTGATATTACGCGTGAATATGAAGCGATAGCGAATGGTATTATGACTGCAGGCGGCATCGTTGATGAACCAATAGGCCGACATGCAACTAAACGAACCCATATGGCGGTAACTTTTTCTGGTAGGCCGTCAGTTACTCACTACCGTGTTGTCGAAAAATATCGTTTGCATACTCGTTTACGTTTACGCCTAGAAACAGGTCGAACTCATCAAATTCGTGTTCACATGTCCCACATTGGTCACCCATTAGTCGGCGACCCAGTTTATGGAGGCAGACCTCGTCCACCTAAAGGTGCAACAGAAGACTTTAGAGATCTTCTGCGAGGATTTAAGCGCCAAGCCTTGCATGCTGCCATGTTATCTTTGTATCACCCAATCACTGGTGAGTTAATGACTTGGCATGCACCTGTTCCTGACGATATGTTAGAAATCGCTGCAGCTCTTAAAGAAGATCTTCGTTTAAATCCAGTCGAAGAATATTAATTCGCTTTAATCGTTAGGTAGAGAGATCATTGAATAACATTATTGCTATCGACTCGTTAACGTTTGCTAATGTAAAAGCAGTGACGACGCAGCGACAAAATGGTGCGAGTAAAGCGCCATTTGATAGCTTTAATCTAGGCTGCCATGTTGGTGATAAACTTGAGCATGTGCAGAAAAACCGTGAAATCCTCAAAAATGACTTTTCCCCTTTAACTAACATTCAATGGTTAAACCAAGTTCATAAAAGCGATGTTGCTGTTATCAAACAGTGGCAACAGCAACCAATTACTGCGGACGCAAGTTATACCAACAAGCCTAGTATTGCATTGGCAATATTAACGGCTGATTGTTTACCTATTCTGATTTCAAATAAACAAGGTACAGAAATAGCCGCGATTCATGCTGGTTGGCGACCACTTGCTGCCAATATTATTAATAATACTATCGCAAAATTTGAATCACCTGCAAAAGACCTTAAAGCTTGGCTTGGACCTTGTATATCGAGTAAATCGTTTGAAGTTGGGGTTGATGTATTGCAAGAATTTCAACGTTTAGGGAGTTCGTATCAAACATTCTTCAAGCCATTGACATCAGGAAAATATCTAGCGGACCTGCAGGGAATTGCTCAAGTCATGCTTAATCTAAATGGTATTAATGACATATCAAAATTGAGTGATTGTACTTACTTGCAGGACAATCACTATTTTTCCTACCGTCGTGATGGCCAAACCGGCCGCATGGCCAGTGTTATCGCAATCCAACCATAAAATTTAACTTAGCTGTTGAAAAGACCTCATTTCGTACCTATCTAATTGTTATACCCGTATAATAATTATGGTTTTTAGGAGTCGTTTATGCGCATTGACAAGTTCACCCAAAAATTTCAACAAGCATTAGCTGATGCCCAATCTTTAGCGTTAGGTAAAGACAATCAATTTATAGAGCCTGCACATTTAATGCTAGCTTTACTCAATCAGTCTGGTGGCTCTGTTGCGCCATTGTTTAAACAATGTTCAGTAGATATAGGCCACCTACGTGCTGAACTTACTCAAATAATTGATAACTCACCACAAGTAAATGGAGTAGGCGGTGAAGTTCAGGTTTCTAACCAGCTCGCTACCTTACTAAATCTATGTGATAAGTTTGCACAAAAGCAAAATGATAAGTTCATTTCTTCAGAGCTATTCTTATTAGCTGCATTGCAAGACAAAGGCAGCCTAGGTGCTTTACTTAAAAAATTATCGGTTAGCGAAAAAGCGCTAAAATCCGCAATAGAGCAGTTACGTAATGGTCAGACGGTTAATGACCAAAATGCTGAAGATACAAGACAAGCCCTCGATAAATACACAGTAAATTTAACTGAACTAGCCGAGCAAGGAAAATTAGATCCTGTTATTGGCAGAGACGAAGAAATACGACGAACAGTGCAAGTCTTGCAGCGCCGCTCAAAAAACAATCCTGTGTTAATTGGCCAACCGGGTGTAGGTAAAACGGCAATTGTAGAAGGTTTAGCACAAAGAATTGTAAATGGTGAAGTGTCTGAAGGGTTAAAGAATAAACAAGTTTTATCTTTAGATATGGGCGCTTTGATTGCTGGTGCAAAATATCGCGGCGAATTTGAAGAACGATTAAAAGCAGTTTTAAGTGAGCTTGCAAAAGAAGAAGGTCAGGTGATCTTATTCATCGACGAACTTCATACCATGGTTGGCGCAGGTAAAACTGATGGAGCGATGGATGCGAGTAATATGCTTAAACCGGCACTTGCTCGCGGTGACTTGCATTGTGTAGGTGCCACAACGTTAGATGAATATCGACAATATATTGAAAAAGATGCCGCACTAGAACGTCGCTTTCAAAAAGTACTCGTTGAGGAGCCGAGCGTTGAGGATACAGTAGCCATTCTACGCGGATTAAAAGAACGTTATGAGTTACACCATAGTGTCGAGATAACAGATCCCGCGATTGTGTCAGCGGCAAGTTTATCTCACCGTTATATTAGTGACAGACAATTACCTGATAAGGCAATCGATCTAATTGATGAAGCGGCATCAAGTATTCGTATGCAAATGGACTCGAAGCCAGAAGATCTTGATAAACTTGAACGTCGACTAATCCAGCTTAAAATTCAACAAAAAGCATTAGAGAAAGAAAGTGATGCTGCGTCGAAGAAACGATTGCAATTAATGGAACAAGAGATAAATGAAAAACAACTCGAATTCGACAACTTAGAGCAAATTTGGAAAAAAGAAAAAGCTTCTTTATATGGCGCCCAAACAATTAAGGCGGATCTAGAACAAGCGCGATTAGATTTAGAGTTTGCGCAACGAGCTAGCGATCTCAATCGCATGTCGGAATTACAATATGGGTTGATCCCAGAATTAGAAAAACAGCTACAAAATGCCGCTGAAACAGACGCTGCAGACTTGACCTTATTACGTAACAAAGTAACAGATACTGAGATTGCCGAAGTTCTTTCGAAAGCAACGGGCATACCCGTTGCGAAAATGCTCGAAGGCGAACGTGATAAATTATTGCAAATGGAAGATGAACTTAGTGCTCGTGTTATTGGTCAAAGTGAAGCATTAACTGCTGTTGCGAATGCGATTCGACGTTCTCGTGCTGGATTATCAGATCCAAACCAACCAATCGGTTCATTTATGTTTTTAGGGCCGACGGGCGTTGGTAAAACCGAACTAACCAAAGCCTTGGCCAACTTTTTATTTGATACTGAAGATGCACTAATTCGGGTAGATATGTCAGAGTTCATGGAAAAACACTCTGTGGCAAGGTTAATTGGCGCTCCTCCTGGCTATGTAGGTTACGAAGAGGGCGGCTATATAACTGAGGCCGTTAGACGCAAACCTTATTCTGTTATTTTGCTCGATGAAATTGAAAAGGCACACACGGATGTTTTCAATATTCTTTTACAAGTGCTCGATGATGGTCGATTAACCGATGGTCAAGGTCGTACCGTTGATTTTAGAAATACCGTCATTATTATGACTTCTAATATGGGCTCCGATATCATCCAAGAAATGGCTGAAGAAAGTCAGTATGATCAATTAAGAGACACAGTGATGGGTGTTGTCAGTCAACACTTTAAGCCTGAGTTTATTAATCGTATTGATGAGTCAGTGGTGTTTCACCCGTTAAACAGTGCACAGATTGCTAAGATAGCTAAAATTCAAATTTCTTCATTAGCAGGGCGATTGACTGAGAAGCAATACACGTTAGAAGTAACGGATGACGCAATCGCTAAAGTCGCGGAAGCTGGTTTTGATCCTGTATTTGGCGCAAGGCCACTAAAAAGGGCGATACAACAGTATATAGAGAATCCGTTAGCTCAACAAATACTGTCAGGTAAGTTTGTTCCTGAATCGACAATTACTGTAGATGTTGATGAACTTGGTAACTTGCAAATAAGCTAAGTAAATTAAACGCTATAACGAAAAATGCCGTTATCTGATAACGGCATTTTTATGGACATTTTTTATAGGCTAATTTTTGGGAGCCTTAATTAAGTTTGTTATACAGTCAAAAAGTAGCTAATTTATTAATTAGTTTGCGTACAGTATAGTTCTATTTCCTTTTCACTCAAACGCAGTCGCTGAAGTCTTTCCGAATTTGTCAGCAGTCTTGCTTTTCCATCTTTGTCGTTAACTTCAACTTTATCAAATTCATTTAATGTTTTTAAATTTGCGCGCGCATTCTTACATTTAATATTTGAGTTTTTCACTAATTGATTTGCTAGTGTATTTTCTTCATCTGCTTTATTTGGCACTGTACCGTTTTTCAATGGCGCTTGAACTGGTGAGTACGTAGTTTCAACGACGATTTGAGAAAAGTCTTCGGTTAATGGTTCATGTTGGCCGTAATGTACTACGCCATTGTCATCAACCCAGCGATACACAGTCACCTCATCAGCTAAACTGACGAAGCTTAAACTACCAATTATGATGGCTATGAATATCCTATTCATTAATAATCCTTAAAACGTACAATATAATATTTTACCTATTCATTTATAACAGTTGTTTAAAGTATAGACAATAGAGCATACTCGAACCAAATGTTAAATTGTAAATGAATCGTTTTCAGTTGCTGATTCTACCATTTTTAATTCCAAAATGTTTACTCAATTATCCTAACTTAATGCTAAAAATAACATTAGTGGTTATTAAATGACCGAACGCGAAAAAACTTGATAAAAGTTGTTGACGGGCTGTCAAAAATCCCTACAATGCGCATCCACTTCTTCGGGACATCCCAAGACAGTGTTTTGATAAGTTTGGTTATCGATATTGATAGCAAAACGGTTAAGAAAACTTTTTTTAAAACTCTTGAAAAAAGTCGTTGACATCAAAACTGGATGGCGTACAATGCGCATCCGCTTCGGGCAAAGCCTGCTGAAGCAAAGAGTGTAACGAATGCGATTATCACTTTCTCGAAAGAGAGCTCTTTAACAATTAGTTATCATGCAATTTGTGTGGACATTCACGTTGATGTAGATTTTACCAGAGTCCTCGGACTCAAAACTTACTCAGTGAATGACTACACAAATATACATACTTAAATTTATTTTAAGTACGTTTTATTTGAAACTTATTTCTTCGGAAGTAAGAGTACAGAATTCATTGAGCCGAACCACTTGTTGGTTCACATTACACTTTTTAATTGAAGAGTTTGATCATGGCTCAGATTGAACGCTGGCGGCAGGCTTAACACATGCAAGTCGAGCGGTAACATTTCTAGCTTGCTAGAAGATGACGAGCGGCGGACGGGTGAGTAATGCTTGGGAATATGCCTTTAGGTGGGGGACAACAGTTGGAAACGACTGCTAATACCGCATAATGTCTACGGACCAAAGGAGGGGCTCTTCGGACCTTTCGCCTTTAGATTAGCCCAAGTGAGATTAGCTAGTAGGTGAGGTAATGGCTCACCTAGGCGACGATCTCTAGCTGGTTTGAGAGGATGATCAGCCACACTGGGACTGAGACACGGCCCAGACTCCTACGGGAGGCAGCAGTGGGGAATATTGCACAATGGGGGAAACCCTGATGCAGCCATGCCGCGTGTGTGAAGAAGGCCTTCGGGTTGTAAAGCACTTTCAGTCGTGAGGAAAGGGTGTAGATTAATACTCTGCATCTGTGACGTTAGCGACAGAAGAAGCACCGGCTAACTCCGTGCCAGCAGCCGCGGTAATACGGAGGGTGCGAGCGTTAATCGGAATTACTGGGCGTAAAGCGTGCGTAGGCGGATTGTTAAGCGAGATGTGAAAGCCCAGGGCTCAACCTTGGAACTGCATTTCGAACTGGCTATCTAGAGTACTGTAGAGGGTGGTGGAATTTCCAGTGTAGCGGTGAAATGCGTAGAGATTGGAAGGAACATCAGTGGCGAAGGCGGCCACCTGGACAGATACTGACGCTGAGGCACGAAAGCGTGGGGAGCAAACAGGATTAGATACCCTGGTAGTCCACGCCGTAAACGATGTCAACTAGCTGTCTGTAGACTTGATCTGTGGGTAGCGTAGCTAACGCGCTAAGTTGACCGCCTGGGGAGTACGGCCGCAAGGTTAAAACTCAAATGAATTGACGGGGGCCCGCACAAGCGGTGGAGCATGTGGTTTAATTCGATGCAACGCGAAGAACCTTACCATCCCTTGACATCCAGAGAATTTTCTAGAGATAGATTAGTGCCTTCGGGAACTCTGAGACAGGTGCTGCATGGCTGTCGTCAGCTCGTGTTGTGAAATGTTGGGTTAAGTCCCGCAACGAGCGCAACCCCTATCCTTATTTGCCAGCGAGTAGTGTCGGGAACTCTAAGGAGACTGCCGGTGATAAACCGGAGGAAGGTGGGGACGACGTCAAGTCATCATGGCCCTTACGGGATGGGCTACACACGTGCTACAATGGCAGATACAGAGGGCAGCGAGACCGCGAGGTGGAGCGAATCCCAGAAAGTCTGTCGTAGTCCGGATTGGAGTCTGCAACTCGACTCCATGAAGTCGGAATCGCTAGTAATCGTGGATCAGAATGCCACGGTGAATACGTTCCCGGGCCTTGTACACACCGCCCGTCACACCATGGGAGTGGGTTGCAAAAGAAGTAGCTAGTCTAACCTTCGGGGGGACGGTTACCACTTTGTGATTCATGACTGGGGTGAAGTCGTAACAAGGTAACCCTAGGGGAACCTGGGGTTGGATCACCTCCTTACCTTAAGTAATTTCTCAACTTCGTTGAGTGTTCACACAAATTGCCTGATAACGAACGTAAAAAGACATACTCAGTAAAATGGGGCTATAGCTCAGCTGGGAGAGCGCCTGCCTTGCACGCAGGAGGTCAGCAGTTCGATCCTGCTTAGCTCCACCATTTCTGATTTGTAGTTATATAATAGGTCTGTAGCTCAGCTGGTTAGAGCGCACCCCTGATAAGGGTGAGGTCGGTAGTTCAAGTCTACTCAGACCTACCAATTTTAACTTTACTCTGCGTTGTTTAACGACTCGTGTAGAAAAGCCACACGTCATCATTAAACGCCTTGATTAAACTTAAAATACATTGTCTTTTTATTGAGAATTCAAACGAAGCATGACGCTTCGTTTGAGTTTTTAACTCACTGTTCTTTAACAATTTGGAAAGCTGATATTAAACCCGATAATTCGTGTTTATGATCACCAGTCATAAACGCATACGAATTATCAACCAATGAGTTTCTGTTTTACAGAAACACATTTAGACAATCATTAGATTGTCGAAATTATAACTAACATAGTCGTTATGTTAGTTGTTCTTACTCAAGGCTCAAGCAGCAATGCTTGAGATAGATAACTTGTTGATAAGTTATCTCATTCTTATTGAATGCGTGAAAATGTCAGACGTACATTCAGATTTGGTTTTGTCACCAAGTCACTCGAAAGTTGAAAGACTGGTTGGGGTTGTATGGTTAAGTGACTAAGCGTATGTGGTGGATGCCTTGGCAGTTAGAGGCGATGAAAGACGTGTTAATCTGCGATAAGCGAAGACAAGGTGATAAAAACCGTTATAGTCTTCGATTTCTGAATGGGGAAACCCACCCGTCGTAAGGCGGGTATCGTAACGTGAATACATAGCGTTATGAGGCGAACCGGGAGAACTGAAACATCTAAGTACCCCGAGGAAAAGAAATCAACCGAGATTTCGTTAGTAGCGGCGAGCGAACGCGAATTAGCCCTTAAGTGGTTTGTAAGTTAGTGGAATGTTCTGGAAAGGACAGCGATACAGGGTGATAGCCCCGTACACGAAAATAAACTTACCATGAAATCGAGTAGGTCGGGACACGAGAAATCTTGACTGAATATGGGGGGACCATCCTCCAAGGCTAAATACTCCTAACTGACCGATAGTGAACCAGTACCGTGAGGGAAAGGCGAAAAGAACCCCTGTGAGGGGAGTGAAATAGAACCTGAAACCGCATACGTACAAGCAGTGGAAGCCGGATTTAGTCCGGTGCCTGCGTACCTTTTGTATAATGGGTCAGCGACTTATGTTCTGTAGCAAGGTTAACCGATTAGGGGAGCCGTAGCGAAAGCGAGTGTTAACTGCGCGTTTAGTTGCAGGGCATAGACCCGAAACCCGGCGATCTACCCATGGGCAGGTTGAAGGTTGAGTAACATCAACTGGAGGACCGAACACACGTATGTTGAAAAATGCGGTGATGACTTGTGGGTCGGAGTGAAAGGCTAATCAAGCCGGGAGATAGCTGGTTCTCCCCGAAATCTATTTAGGTAGAGCCTCGGACGAATACCATTGGGGGTAGAGCACTGTTAAGGCTAGGGGGTCATCCCGACTTACCAACCCTTTGCAAACTCCGAATACCAATGAGTACTATCCGGGAGACACACTATGGGTGCTAACGTCCATAGTGGAAAGGGAAACAACCCAGACCGCCAGCTAAGGTCCCAAAGTCATAGTTAAGTGGGAAACGATGTGGAAAGGCATAGACAGCTAGGAGGTTGGCTTAGAAGCAGCCACCCTTTAAAGAAAGCGTAATAGCTCACTAGTCGAGTCGGTCTGCGCGGAAGATGTAACGGGGCTAAACTATGCACCGAAGCTGCGGATTCTTACATTAGTAAGAGTGGTAGGGGAGCGTTCTGTAAGCCGTTGAAGGTGAATCGTAAGGTTTGCTGGAGGTATCAGAAGTGCGAATGCTGACATGAGTAACGATAAGGGGAGTGAAAAACTCCCCCGCCGAAAGACCAAGGTTTCCTGTCCCATGTTAATCAGGGCAGGGTAAGTCGGCCCCTAAGGCGAGGCGGAAACGCGTAGTCGATGGGAAACAGATTAATATTTCTGTACTTCTATATATTGCGAAGGAGGGACGGAGCAGGCTAAGCAAGCATGGCGTTGGTTGTCCATGTGAAAGTATGTAGGTGGGTGTCTTAGGTAAATCCGGGACGCTGTTAACACTGAGATACGAGACGAGACTCTACGGAGTTGAAGTTGTTGATGCCTTACTTCCAGGAAAAGCTTCTAAGCATCAGATATATAGGAACCGTACCCCAAACCGACACAGGTGGTTAGGTAGAGAATACTAAGGCGCTTGAGAGAACTCGGGTGAAGGAACTAGGCAAAATAGTACCGTAACTTCGGGAGAAGGTACGCTCTCTAGTGTGAATCCCTTGCGGAGTAAGCACAGGAGAGTCGAAGTAACCAGGTGGCTGGAACTGTTTATTAAAAACACAGCACTGTGCAAAATCGAAAGATGACGTATACGGTGTGACGCCTGCCCGGTGCCGGAAGGTTAATTGATTGGGTTAGCTTCTGCGAAGCTCATGATCGAAGCCCCGGTAAACGGCGGCCGTAACTATAACGGTCCTAAGGTAGCGAAATTCCTTGTCGGGTAAGTTCCGACCTGCACGAATGGCGTAATCATGGCCACACTGTCTCCACCCGAGACTCAGTGAAATTGAATTTGCGGTTAAGATGCCGTATACCCGCGGCTAGACGGAAAGACCCCGTGAACCTTTACTATAGCTTGACAGTGAACATTGCTCCTACATGTGTAGGATAGGTGGGAGGCTTTGAAACCGCGTCGCTAGATGTGGTGGAGCCAATCTTGAAATACCACCCTTGTATGCGTGATGTTCTAACCTGGGGCCCTTATCGGGCCTGGGGACACTGTCTGGTGGGTAGTTTGACTGGGGCGGTCTCCTCCCAAAGAGTAACGGAGGAGCACGAAGGTTGGCTAAGTATGGTCGGACATCATACGGTTAGTGCAATGGCATAAGCCAGCTTAACTGCGAGACAGACACGTCGAGCAGGTACGAAAGTAGGTCATAGTGATCCGGTGGTTCTGTATGGAAGGGCCATCGCTCAACGGATAAAAGGTACTCCGGGGATAACAGGCTGATACCGCCCAAGAGTTCATATCGACGGCGGTGTTTGGCACCTCGATGTCGGCTCATCACATCCTGGGGCTGAAGTCGGTCCCAAGGGTATGGCTGTTCGCCATTTAAAGTGGTACGCGAGCTGGGTTTAGAACGTCGTGAGACAGTTCGGTCCCTATCTGCCGTGGGCGTTTGAGAATTGAAGAGGGCTGCTCCTAGTACGAGAGGACCGGAGTGGACGAACCCCTGGTGTTCCGGTTGTCACGCCAGTGGCATTGCCGGGTAGCTACGTTCGGAACTGATAACCGCTGAAAGCATCTAAGCGGGAAGCAGGCTTTGAGATGAGTTCTCACTGGGACTTTAAGTCCCCTAAAGGGTCGTTGGAGACTACAACGTTGATAGGTCAGGTGTGTAAGTCCTGTGAGGGATTGAGCTAACTGATACTAATTGCCCGTGAGGCTTAACCATACAACACCCAAACAGTTTTGTTTGAGTATGCACTGAAATTGTTCCAGACAATTTCTAGCACTTCCTCCATCCATGGAGGTCGTATGTTGTATGTTGTTTGACACTCTTTGAAAGAGAGTTCACGCATTATATAAAGAATACTTGAGAAAACGTTTAATATCGACTTCCTGAACTTGTTTCAGGATCTCATTCAGCTTTCGAAATTGGTCTTATTCGTTCCATACGAATTAAGACACTTCCTCCATCCGTGGAGGTCGTATACAAGTTTTTGTCTGGCGACCATAGCATTGTGGCCCCACCTGATCCCATGCCGAACTCAGAAGTGAAACGCAATTGCGCCGATGGTAGTGTGGGAGTTCCCATGTGAGAGTAGGTCATCGCCAGACTCCTAATTCATACAAAGCAAGGCTTTGTTTGGGTTTGGCGAATGACCCGTAGGTCACCGCTCTTTGCCATCCATGGCATCGCGGCATTTGAACATCCATGTTCTTCATCGCCAGGCTCCTAATTCGAAAAGCCCGTCTAATAGACGGGCTTTTTACTCTAAACTTTAAGCTAAGTTGATTTTAAAAATCTATTTAGCTTAATGTTTAATAAAAGTTTTTGTCTAGCGACAATAGCATTGTGGCCCCACCTGATCCCATGCCGAACTCAGAAGTGAAACGCAATTGCGCCGATGGTAGTGTGGGAGTTCCCATGTGAGAGTAGGTCATCGCTAGACTCCTATTTCGAAAAGCCCGCTCACTTGAGCGGGCTTTTTTCGTTTTCAATTATAGTGCGCCTAATGGCTCGACCTACTGCGTAGTTATCAAAAATATGCTTCCTGCATTTTTGATATTCACCACATCCATGTGGCTTATCGCTAGACTCCTATTTCGAAAAGCCCGCTCACTTGAGCGGGCTTTTTTCGTTTTCAATTATAGTGCGCCTAATGGCTCGACCTACTGCGTAGTTATCAAAAATATGCTTCCTGCATTTTTGATATTCACCACATCCATGTGGCTTATCGCTAGACTCCTATTTCGAAAAGCCCGCTCACTTGAGCGGGCTTTTTTCGTTTTCAATTATAGTGCGCCTAATGGCTCGACCTACTGCGTAGTTATCAAAAATATGCTTCCTGCATTTTTGATATTCACCACATCCATGTGGCTTATTGCTAGACTTCCAATACAAGAAAGCCCCTAGTTAACGCTAGGGGCTTTCTTACGAACATAGCTACAGAAACGACTAAGAAGCAATGTTACGTCTCAGGCTATCTTTATATTTATTCAAATACTTTACAGAATTGTCAGCGCCAACACTCTTTGCAAATTGAATTAAAGATAAGTTATTACACTTAATTTTACTCGTAGCAGCATTAACACTAAGATTATTTTGCTCAAGTGTCTTAATCAATTTAACTCGACTATTAGATGCTGCAGCAGAGCAAACGTCAATAAGAGCGACTTCTTGATTTAATGTAATATTTGCTTGCGCAATTGGAGTGGCTAAAGATAATACAAGAGCTAATTTAAGATTTTTCATAGATTTCCTTATTCTTTTATTTATTAATGCGATGTTACCATTGGTGTTAACTGGTTACAATTTGCTAACGCAATTAATAGTAGTTTGCAGTTTTCGAAAAATTAATTGAGTGATATGAATGCTTTACTGTATATAATTCAATTCCTTGCTAAAATAGGCAATAACTTTCCAAATAGAATATTTATCAATGGCAATTAACTGGTTTCCTGGGCATATGCATAAAGCCCAAAAAGAGATTAAAGAAATTATTCATCAAATTGATGTAGTAATTGAAGTGTGTGATGCTCGCTTACCGTTTAGTAGTGAAAATCCGATGATAACTTCTATTCGCGGCGATAAACCACTTATAAAAATTTTGAATAAAAGTGATTTAGCCGATCCTAAGCTTACAAAGGTATGGATTGATTACCTGCAGTCACAACATAACGTGAAAGCAATCGCTCTAACGACGGAAGAACCAAGTGGTGCTCGTAATATCGCAGAGCTTATTAAAAAATTGGTACCAAGTAAAAACGAAGATGGTAAGCAAATCAATGCCATGATTATGGGTATACCAAATGTAGGTAAATCAACTCTGATCAATAGTCTTGTTGGTAAAACAAAAGCTAAGGTTGGTAATGAGCCAGCAGTAACCAAGGCTCAACAACGAATCAGGTTAGAAGAAGGGGTTTATTTATATGATACACCAGGGATGCTTTGGCCAAAAATAGCAAATGAAAATAGTGGTTATCGCTTAGCCGTATCTGGAGGTGTTAAAGATACAGCGTTTGATCATGAGGAGATAGCTTGTTTTGCCGCAGAGTATTTACTTGAAGCCTACCCAGAACTGTTAAAGGCGAGATATAATATTGAAGATTTACCAGAACAAGAAGTAGAATTTTTAGAAAAGCTAGGTAGAAAGAGAGGCTGCGTTAGAAGTGGTGGCCATGTTGATTTTCATAAAGCGTCTGAAATTCTAATTAATGAAATACGTGATAAGACCTTAGGTAATATTACTTTTGAAACACCAGATATGGTTGAAAAAGAGAATATTTACTTTGAAGAATATCAAGCAAAGAAAATCGCAGAAAGAGAAGCCAAAAAATTGGCTCGTGGACGCGGTAGAAAAAACAAGCCAAAGAAGAAAAAGAGTAGTAAGTAAACTTATTAAGGAGTGAATATGTCTGAAGAGTTCGAATTGCATGCAGATTTGGAGCGAGATGGTATAGAGGTTGCTGATTTACCATTGTGTAAATTGTTATTATGCAACGATAGTCAATATCCTTGGTTTATTATGGTTCCTCGAGTAGTTGGCGTTAAAGATATATACGAACTAAATTGGCAAGATCAACAACAGTTTCTAAATGAATCGAGTGCTGTATCTGAGTTATTAATGCAAGTGTTCGATGGTGAGAAAATGAATGTCGCAGCATTAGGTAATGTTACACCTCAGCTTCATATCCATCATATTGTACGCTTCAGTCACGATCCAAGTTGGCCTAAACCTATCTGGGGACAGCTGCCATTGAAGCCTTATTCAAATGAACAAGTACAAAGTATAAAAGATAGGTTGATCCCGATGCTTGCGGAAGTGATGGGTAATTAGTGTAAGAAGTGACTAGATAGTCGCCGAACCAAGCGCTTTTATTTGTTGGTAAAGCTTTTCGTTTTCAGGGGTTGGTATATCATACATCAACCCTTTTTTGATCACATAACCGTTAATAAATTCAATTTCAGTGGTTCTGTTATTTAACACATCTTGTCGCATTGAAGAACTATTCCTTGCTGTGTTACAAATAACCTCTCTTACTGTTGATAAAAGAGTGTTTAGTTTAAAAACGTTGCCCTCAGCATTTGCGACTGCAACGACCTCAGCTAATATGTTTTCAATTAAACAGTTATAATTCGACTTAATTAACTCACCGTTAGCGATATTATTGATTGCTGTAAGAGGGTTGATAACACAGTTGATTGCAAGTTTATGCCATTGCTTTTCTTTGATATTTTCTACTATTGAATGTTTGATTAATGCACTATTTAAGATTAGTTTGAGTTGTGCTTCGAAATTGATATTTGGATTGAATACGTTACCAATCACTGTATCACCAATTCCGGTATGTTTAACATATCCACTATCACACTTTTGTGAACCTTGTGTAGTCAGCAAGTTGTATATAGGGTTAGGTGATTTTTTTAGTGAGTCTAAGTGTTCAATTACACCCATACCATTATGAGATAGGATAATGGCGCAACGACTAGTTATAAGAGGGATAACATTGGAGATAGCTATTGATACATCGAATGACTTTACGCACATTAAAATACAATCTGCGTCTTTGATGTCATCCTCTGAAGCATAATTTAGTTGTATTTCATTAGTGCAGCCATTGATATCTTCTACGCTCAAAGAACCAGATTTTTTATCAAAGGTTCGATCCTTTATTAACACCCGGCAATGATCAAACAACTGCGCGTAATACAGTAATCCAATTGCTCCATTTCCGATGATAACTAATTTCATTTATTGTTCTTGAGTGCGCTTGAACCAGTGGACTACTTTAAATAAAAGTGCATAGCTTAAGCAGCCGATAAAGTTGGCTACAAAGTCGAGCCATTGACCACTTCGATAACCTAGCAACCACTGCCCGATTTCTGTTAACCCAGAGTATACTATCATACTCATCACTACTGTCGTTAAATCGAATTTGAGTAGCTTGTGGGTAATGGCAGTTAGTAATAAGAACCCTAGAAAATGGCCGCTCTTATCGAATAAATGATGCTTGTGTAAAAACGCAGTAATATCAAAATATTGAGAGATAAAAATTGAAATAATTAAGAGAGTTAAGATCAGTATTTGGCTAGCGCTAAATTTCACGTTTATTAAAGACTCATTACTTTTTATAGATGTTATCATTAAACGAGCCCCATTGTTTAGTTATTGCTGAGGAAAATTTCAATATTCTGACGAATTTCATCATTACTTTCTAGCACAATTCTATGCCGTTTGTTAATCTATGCCACAGTCATTAGTATTAAATAATTTATAGGAAAAAACTATGCCTTCATTAGATATCGTTTCTGAAGTAAATTTAGATGAGGTTCGTAACGCAACAGAAAACGCGAGTAGAGAGCTAGATACTCGTTTCGATTTTCGTGGTGTAGAAGCATCTTTTGAATTCAAAAAAGAAAGTGTCACTGTAAAGTCGGAAGGTGATTTTCAAATTAGACAAATGTTGGATATGTTACGCGGACAGCTTGCTAAGCGTCAGATAGACGCTAAAGCAATGACAGTGGGAAGTTTTGACCATAGTGGCAAAACTTACACACAACAAATTACCTTTAAAGTTGGTATTGAGCAGCCGGTGGCTAAGAAATTGGTCAAGTTAATTAAAGATAGCAAAATAAAGGTGCAAGCCTCAATTCAAGGTGAAAAGTTGCGCGTTACAGGTAAAAAACGTGATGACTTACAAATGGTAATGAAGTTAGTCAGAGAGTCTGAATTAGAGCAAACATTTCAGTTTAATAACTTTAAAGATTAGCGCTTAAAAACTTCAATAATTAAAAAGCTTATATTCTTGAATATAAGCTTTTTTTTATAGCTAAGCGGCAGCAGTAAAAATGTGAAAGTCGAATTTGTGAGCTTTAGAGCAAGGCTGCAATATTCTAGGCGCCAACTAATATAAAATGCGCCGATGAGTGCTAGCAAAGTCATCAAAATTTTCCTTAGCCAAAATACCGTCAGGGTATCTAAAGCGAAGCTAAGAAAACCTCGTTAATATTATAAGAAGCTATAATCATAAGTTAGACATTAATAACTATGGAAAAATATTATGAGGTAATTTTTTTGATTCTTGCAATCATGGAGGTTGCGATTGATTATCAATGAAACATTCATTATTGTATGCGACAGCAATAACAACAATTAAAATATGAAGATTACGGGATATTATGGCAACGGCAAGAGGTGGGTTTAGCTCACGATTAGGTTTTATTCTCGCGGCGGCAGGCTCCGCTGTCGGTTTAGGTAACATTTGGGGATTTCCGACACAAACGGCAACGAATGGCGGCGCAGCATTTGTACTTGTTTATTTAATTTTAGCATTTTGTTTAGCTTATCCTGCGTTTATGGCAGAACTATTGATTGGTCGCTACGGCCAAGCCAACGCGGTGACATCGCTACAAAAAATGTCTAGAACCGCTTGGCAGAAAAATTTTGCCTTTATCGTTGGTTTTGGCGGCATTATTTGCGCTGCTTTAATTTTAAGCTTCTATGGCATACTTGCTGGCTGGATGATGTCTTATGCGGTGCAACCAGCTGCCCAATTAATTGGCATGGAAAGCTTGAGTGTCTGGGCGATTTCAGATAGTACCGCGCGTAATGTAATTTTCACCACACTGTTTATGGTACTTACTGTTTTAATTATCCGTAAGGGTGTTGAGCAAGGCATTGAAACATGGTCAAAACGTCTAATGCCATTAATGATTGGTTTACTGGTTATTCTTATTGTTTACGTTTTGACATTAGACGGTGCAATGGAAGGACTAAGCGCCTACCTAAAACCAGATTTATCGAGAATATTTGAACCAGAGCTGCTTATTAGTGCTTTAGGGCAAGCATTTTTCTCTTTATCGTTAGGCACTAGTGTAATGGTTATTTATGGTTCTTATATTGCCAAAAAAGAAAACCTAGTAACGCTTGGGGCACAAGTAACGCTTATCGATGTATCAATCGCTTTCTTAGCAGGTTTATTAATAATACCGGCTATGTATGTCGCACAAAGCCAAGGCGTTGCTATATTTGCTGGAGACGGTTCATTAATTTCAGGCCCAGGAATGGTGTTTGATGTTTTACCTAAATTATTTGATGGCATGGGGTTCATCGGGCTGTTTATTGGATTAGCGTTTTTCATACTGATGAGTTTAGCGGCCTTAACTTCGAGTATTTCAATGCTTGAAGGACCAGTATCGTATGCCGTTGAGCGTCACAATATTGCCAGACCTAAAGCGGCAACTATTATTGGTCTTGTTATCTTACTTATGAGCATTGGCATTATCTCTAATATAGACGTTATGTTAGACGGTGTAGCGACCCTTGCAACTGAATATGGACAACCGATTATTGCTATGTTGGTATGTGTGTTTGTCGGTTGGATTTGGCATCGAAATGAAATTCTTAATGAAATTAAGAGCGGTAATGAAAATGTTGAAGCAAGTCTATTCTGGAATCTTTGGCCATGGTATACAAAATTTGTGTGTCCATTAGCTATTGCGATGGTGTTTATTCATAGCTTAAAGCTTTTTTAATCCGATGTTTTCGCAATAACAAACCAATAGATAGTAAAAAAGCCAGCGTTAAGCTGGCTTTTTAATATCTATTCAATATTTGTGGAAAGAAGTGCTATTGGTTTTTCTGTTTCATTAGTCGACCTTGATCAACTTTCCATTCTCTGTCTTTAATATCAGCACGTTTATCGTGAGTCTTCTTACCTTTACCTAGACAGAACTCTAATTTAACCCAGTTACGCTTCCAATACATCGCCGTGGCGATAAGTGAAAATCCTTGTCTATCTACCGCTCCTGCAAGTCTATCTAATTCTTTTCGGCTCAGCAGTAGCTTGCGATCACGATTCGGATCACAGACGACATGGGATGATGCACTGATAAGAGGTTGAATTTCGGCACCTAATAAATACGCTTCACCATTCTTGATAAAGACATAACAATCTGAAATGTTTACTTTACCGGAGCGAATCGATTTTATTTCCCAGCCTTGTAAACTCATTCCTGCTTCGAATTTATCGCTTAGGGTATACTCATGCCTCGCTTTTTTATTAAGCGCGATAGTATTACTATTTTGTTTATCTTTTGATTTTTTCTTTGCCATAACGGCGCTATTATACGCAAAGCAAAATACATTGGTACTGCTTAACGTCAATTTATATCGAAAATTTATGTAGAAAGTTTGTTTTCAAGGGTGAGCTTTCAATTTCCCTTTGATATTATAACGACATCAAACTAATTAGGACTTTAAATGGCAACAATAGATCGCAGCGCTTTAGTGATGTATAGCGCAAGCCAAATGTATGATTTGATTAATGATGTGATGTCCTATCCAGAGTTTTTACCAGGTTGCAGTAACGCCAAATTACTGTCTAGTGATGACAACCAAATGGTCGCATCCTTGCTAGTATCTAAAGCAGGCATAGAGAAGTGGTTCACCACCGAAAATACATTAGTTAAAAATACTGAAGTGATAATGAACCTCAAAGATGGCCCGTTTAAACATCTGCATGGAAAGTGGACACTTACTCCCTTAAGCGACGAAGCATGTAAAGTTTCGCTAAATCTTGATTATGAATTTTCTAGCAGAATAATTGCCATGGCATTTGGTAAAATTTTTGATAGTCTAACGAACAATATGGTTAACGCATTTACTAATAGAGCAAAAGAGGTTTATTAATGTCATTAGAGCAAATAGCTATCGAATTGGTATATGCATTACCGGATGAGCAAACATTGTTGTCTTTGCAGGTCGATCAAGAGCTGACTATTGAGCAAGTAATTACAGAGTCTGGGATTTGTCAGCAATATCCTGAGATTGATTTAACAGTAAATAAAGTTGGGATCTGGAACAAAGCAGTTAAATTAAATCAGATTATAGAAGATGGTGATAGAATCGAGATATATCGTCCACTTATCGCCGATCCTAAAGAAGTGCGTAAGCGCCGAGCAGAAAAAGCTAAAGAAGAAGGGCGCGCAGATAAGGTTACTGGAGGTAGAGTTAACCCGCTGCGCAATTCCAAATAAACGATTCAGACTTTTTAAAAATCAGTGTTTATTTATTTGATTAAAAAATCCAAGCAAATCGAGAATTTTGACACTCTCCAGATTCTAATTCTTCGTCATCGCTTGAGAAAGTATCTTCTACGACCATCATATAGTATTGAACTTTATCTTGGAACTGCATAGCCATACTAAAAATGCTATTGCTACGATTTTCTTTAGATAGGTTTGGTCTATAGTTATCGATGCTCACCAATTGCGCCAACGGCTTATTAATTATGGCATCGTAACTATTGTAATTATTTCCGGTAACCGTTTTAATCGTTACATGCATTTCTTTATTAAACTTAATTTTATTATGCTCAATTGCATTGGCTGCAAACGACACGGTTAACGCGGTAACGACAGTTATAACTAGTTTTATTAATGTATTGTTCATAGTTTCCTCCTGCTTCCATGTCCTATAGATAACTATACTTCTTAAAAATTAATATTTAAGGATCAGAAAGTATTTTTGACATCTTTAATTTATGTTAACTAATTGTTAATTGCTAGGTGAATAAGACGAATTACCTTTTATCGTCGATAAACTACGAATAGGCGTTTTAATTGGAAGTTTTTATCAAAGATTTAGATAAGGCCAAAATTTTCCCTTCTAAAAATAGAATGGAAATACAAGTAACTAAGTTTGACCGAATTAAGGTAGCAAGAATGACTTTTGTGTCTATGGTTTACCCGTTTTATAAAGGGAAATGCTTTTAACGAATCGCTTTAACATTGATTAGCAATTTCTGCGACGAGCTGTCTAAACCATATGTGGCCAGGTTCATGATGTAACAATGGTGACCAGATCATTTTTAATTCTATGTCAGGTATATCAAATGGTGGTTCAACTATTGTATAGCTTGGATTATCTGTGTGAACCAATGCGGCTTTTTTCGGTAAAGTCGCGATTATTTGATCATCATGAGCCAACTGCATTGCTAAATGATAATTACGAGTAAATATCTTTATATCACGTTGTTTGTCGATTGCTGCAAGTGCTTCGTCAACCCAACCTAACTTTTGTACATCTGTAGGGTTCATTCCAAGGCCTACACCAAAACCGGTTTTTGACACCCAGACATGCTTACTTGATAAGTAGCCTTTAAGGTCAAAGTTGTTTAATACAGGGTTTGTAGAACGAGTTAAACAGGCAAAACTATCTTTCCAAAGAACCTTTTGGTGAAATGATTGTGGCAATTCATTAAACAAATTAATTGCCATATCGATTTTTCCGTCTTCAACATCAAAGAAAGTAACATCGCTTGGCGTCATAATATCGATAGTAATGTTTGGCGCTACAAGGTTAATTGTTTCAAGTAATGGTGGCAGCAAAGTGGAAGCGGCGTAATCACTCGCCATTATTCGGAAAACTCTTGTACTTTGTTGCGCCTGAAAGTCTTCAACCGGTTGTAATGCCTGTTTTATATCTTGCAGAATATTGCGCACACTCGGCGCTAATTCAGAGGCACGTTCTGTTGCAGTCATACCGTCAGAAGTTCGTACTAAAACGGGATCATTTAACAGCTTTCTAAGACGTTTCAAACTGTTACTCATTGCTGGTTGCGTAATATTTAGGTGTTCCGCAGCTTTGGTAACATTCTTTTCTTTTAACAAGGCGTCAAAAGCAATTAACAAATTTAAATCGATATTTGTAATATTCATGAGGTTTATACTTAGTTAAAAACCATAATCTACATGAATAATAGTGAATAAACCAGATATAAAGGTAGATAATTATACCTGGCTTTTAACGGCTTAAGCTAAATACTATACACTAGAGTTAGCGAAGTCTCAGTTCTAGTATTAGAGGCATCGCCTTCAACCTTGGTGTTGTGGTCAATTTTGAAAGCAAACTTCAATGCTAAAGATTCGATAAGTTTAGTGGTAATGGAACTAACCGATTGGTACTTGCTGTTTTCGTCAGATTCTGGAGTAAATTCGGCACTAACCGTTTGTTTAAATTCCATTGTTTCGAATAATTTTCGTTCATAAGTTGCAGCGGAACGAAGGATTACTGATTTTTCAGTCTTATTATTATTTTCATCGGTTTCTGCAATTTCATCGATCTTAAAACCGGGTCCCATTTCCGCATCGAAAAATGCCTTATCAGTCTCATACCAACGTCGACCCCAACCAGCAGCGACAGCTGTTTGATAATCAAAACCATTAAAGCGATCTGCTTCATAGGAGCCATAACCAAATACGTAGTTTTTGCCACCTTTTTCTAAGGTATAGTTACTTTGGATAGAGGATGCCCACTTTTGGTCAGTGGTTTCAAATTCTTTTTTACCTGTGTCAGGATCTTCTTCTTCGGTAATACGGCCGAACATATCTAAGATCCAGGTAGATCTTAACTTTCCAATTTCGTGTCGAAGATCAGATCTAACTAAACCAATGGCATTATTTTTATCGCCTGAGTTGAAAAATGCTCCGACTTCAATTGACCCCGAGATTGCAGATGGTACGTTGTCACATTCTGGAAATCCAATAAATTCTTCGGGTGGTACTTCATCGGTAAAGTTATAACAATCAGGTTGTTGCTCTTCATATAACGCAGAAACGATGGCATCAATAGCAGCATTGCTACGAGCTTCTTCTTGAGAATTATCGCTTGCGGATTCCTCTGCAAACACAAACACAGGTAGCAAAAGCGATGACAACAACGCTATTTTGGAAAATTTCTTCATGATAATAGATGGCAATCTCAGCCAAATCTCTATATTTATTATTAATGTTGGAGAATTGTTAGCGCTATTATTATATCCATTTTAGCTAATCTGACCAGTGTAAATTTTATAGAACATGTTAAAAACGCAAAAAGGACCAAACGGTCCTTTTTGAAAATTAACTTATGATGTTGAATTACTTAATTAAAGCGTCCAATTCACCGCTTACATAACGAGCGTACATGTCATCTAAATTAATTGCTTTAATCTTACTTGCATGACCTGCTGTGTTAAATGCTTCGTAACGAGCTTTACAAATATCGTACATAGCATCAGTTGTTGTTTGTAAAAATTTACGAGGATCAAACTCTGCCGGATTTTCTGCTAAGAAACGACGAACAGCACCAGTAGAAGCAAGACGTAAATCAGTATCTATGTTTACTTTACGAACACCATTTTTAATACCTTCTTGAATTTGTTCAACTGGAACACCGTAGGTTTCAGGAATAGCGCCGCCATATTCGTTGATTACTGCTAACCAGTCTTGTGGCACAGATGATGAACCGTGCATCACTAAATGAGTGTTTGGAATTCGCTCATGGATCGCTTTAATACGATTAATATCAAGAATGTCACCTGTTGGTGGACGAGTAAACTTATATGCACCGTGTGATGTACCACAAGCTATTGCCAGCGCATCTACTTGCGTTTTCTTAACAAAGTCCGCAGCTTCTTCTGGATCAGTTAGAAGTTGGTCATGTGATAAAACACCTTCAGCACCAACGCCATCTTCTTCACCAGCCATACCTGTTTCTAATGAGCCAAGACAACCTAATTCACCTTCAACTGAAACACCACAAGCATGAGCCATTTCAACAACACGACGTGTAACATCAACGTTATATTCATATGATGAAGGTGTTTTACCATCGCTCATTAAAGAACCATCCATCATTACCGATGAGAATCCTAATTGAATTGAACGTTGACATACTGCTGGCGATGTACCGTGATCTTGATGCATCACTACTGGAATTTCCGGAAATTCTTCAGTAGCAGCTAAGATCAGGTGACGTAAAAAAGGTGCGCCAGCATACTTACGCGCACCCGCAGATGCTTGAAGAATTACAGGGCTATCTGTATCACGAGCAGCTAGCATAATTGCACGCACTTGCTCGAGGTTATTTACGTTAAATGCCGGAATACCGTATTCAAATTCAGCCGCATGGTCTAGCATTTGACGCATTGAAATTAAAGCCATTATCAACACTCCTTTTGTGTGTGATGTTTGCAACTCAAGTTCATATTATGATGTTGCACTTGTTGTAATACCAATTGATATAATTATAAGGTTTAAAATTTATTTTTCTATATTCAGCAATTATGCGTTTGCTGCGCGCTGTTCAAGAATCTCTACAGCAGGTAATTTTTTACCTTCTAAGAATTCAAGAAAAGCACCGCCACCGGTAGAAATGTATGAGACTTTATCTGCGATATCATACTTGTCTACCGCCGCTAACGTATCGCCACCACCAGCAATAGAGAATGCAGATGAATTTGCAATGGCATTGGCAATGGCTTTTGTGCCTTCACCAAATTGGTCAAATTCGAATACGCCCACAGGGCCATTCCAAACAATCGTCCCAGCTTTTTCTAGGATGTCAGCCAATGCTTTTGCAGAGTTAGGACCAATATCGAAAATCATATCCGAATCCGCAACGTCACTAACGTTCTTTAATGTAGCTGCGGCAGTTTCACTAAATTCAGAGCCAACCACGACATCACTCGGTACCGGAATATCACCATTGTTTGCTTGTGCGTTGGCAGTTAATCGGTTTGCTTCATCTAGTAAATCCGCTTCATAAAGAGACTTACCGACATTATGGCCGTTTGCAGCTATAAATGTATTCGCAATACCGCCGCCCACAACTAACTGGTCAACAACAGTGGCCAGAGATTCAAGTACTGTTAACTTTGTCGAAACCTTTGAACCACCAACAATTGCGACTAATGGACGCGCTGGATTATCTAGTGCTTTACCAAGTGCTTCAAGTTCACCTGCTAAAAGTGGACCTGCACATGCGACTGGAGCAAATTTTGCTACGCCATGTGTACTTGCTTGTGCACGATGAGCAGTGCCAAATGCGTCCATTACATAGACATCACATAAAGCAGCTAATTTATTAGATAACTGTTCACAGTTTTTCTTTTCACCAATATTAAAGCGAATGTTCTCGAATATAACCAATTCACCAGCGGCAACTTCAACACCATCAAGGTAGTCAGAAACTAAACGAACTGATTGTCCGAGTGCTTTGGTTAAGTAGTCGGCAACGACTTGCATTGAAAATTCACTATTAAATTCGCCTTCAGTAGGACGTCCAAGGTGCGACATCACCATTACTTTTGCACCACTTTCTAATGCTGCTTTTAGTGTTGGTAGCGCGGCTCTTAAACGAGCGTCAGAAGTTATCACTCCACCTTTTACTGGCACGTTTAAATCTTCGCGGATCAGCACTCGTTTATTGGCTAAATCAAGATCAGTCATTTTAATGACAGTCATGGTCAATCTCCATAAAGTTGATATTAAATTTATTTTCTATTTGTCTTACTAATAACGTTTTATAAAAAACGCTACGCTTCTATATTACTTTTCGTTGTATGTTTCATACATACGGGCTGCAACGTCTAACATTCTGTTGGCAAAACCCCACTCATTATCACACCAAACAAGTAACTTGACTAAGCGCTTATGACTGACCCTGGTCGAATTGCCATCGACAATCGATGAGTGTGGATCATGATTAAAGTCACTCGAAACTAGGGGCTCAGTAATAAAATCAAGGACGCCTTCTAATGTCTTACATCCTTTTTGGATGGCACTGTTTATTTGTTCAACGTCAACATCACTATTTAAAGTGACACTTAAATCCATTGCTGTAACATTAATTGTTGGAACTCTTACCGCTATCGCTTCAAATCGACCTGAAAACTTTGGCAATATTCGTTCAATACCGGCTGCAAGCTTTGTTTCCACTGGAATAATCGATTGACTTGCCGCTCGCGCTAAACGTAAATCATCGTGATAAGCGTCGATGACTTGCTGATCATGCATTGACGAATGAATGGTAGTGATCGCGCCACTTTCGATACCAAACGCCTGATCAAGTGTTTGTATAACAGGTACAATACAATTTGTTGTACACGAACCATTTGAAACAATAATGTCTTGTGGAGTTAATTGAGCATCATTGATACCAAAAATAATGGTCTTATCAACATCATTCAGTGCTGGTTGTGATAACAATACTTGTTTAGCTCCTGAGGCAATGTGTTGCATTGCGTAATCACGATTTTCATAAACACCAGTACAATCTAGCACGATGTCTACTTGATGCTTATTCCAAGGAAGATCACTTATATTTGGCTCATGATAGAGCGCAATATCATCACCAGCGACATTTAAAAAGCCATTATGAGTATTAACCGCATAATCAAAGCGGCCATGGTTAGTGTCATATTTAAGTAAATGCGCTATTGCGTGAGGTTGGGCTAATTCATTAATGGCGACAATTTGAAATTGCCTATTTTGCCCTGATTCATACAAGGCTCGCAAAATGCTTCTGCCAATACGGCCAAACCCGTTAATTGCTATTTTTATTGTCATTGAATACCAAGTGAAATATCAAATAAACTAAATAGGCCGGGGGATACCCGGCCTATTTATTATTACGCTAGCAACTCTTGAGCAGTATTTACAACATTCTCAACGGTGAAGCCGAATAGTTTAAATAACTCACCGGCAGGTGCTGATTCACCAAACGTCTTCATTCCAATAATGCGACCGTCTAGGCCAACATATTTGTACCAGAAATCTTCGATTCCTGCTTCGATAGCAATACGGTTTGTTACTGCAGCTGGTAATACAGATTCACGGTAAGCGGCATCTTGTGCTTCAAATGCATCAGTACATGGCATTGATACCACACGTACCTTTACTCCGGCTAATTCTTTAGCTGCGTTGATTGCAAGTTCAACTTCAGAGCCCGTAGCAATTAAAATCAACTCAGGCGTGCCATCACAATCTTGTAAAACGTAACCACCTCGAGCGATGTTTGCTAACTGATCTGAATTACGATCTTGTTGAGCTAATCCTTGACGAGTAAAAGTCAGTGTTGTTGGACCTTCTGTACGTTCAATCGCTGCTTTCCATGCTACTGCAGATTCTACTGCATCACATGGACGCCAGTTATATAGGTTTGGAGTTACACGTAAACTTGCTAATTGTTCTACAGGTTGGTGAGTTGGGCCATCTTCACCTAAACCAATTGAATCATGAGTATAAACAAAGATAGAGCGTTGTTTCATCAATGCAGCCATACGTACCGCATTACGAGCATACTCAACAAACATTAAGAATGTTGCACCGTAAGGAACAAAACTACCATGTAAAGCAATACCATTCATAATCGCTGACATACCAAATTCACGTACACCGTAGAACAAGTAGTTACCGCTAGCATCATTAGCTTCAATACCTTTTGAGCCTGACCATAATGTTAGATTAGAACCGGCAAGGTCAGCGGAACCACCAATAAATTCAGGAAGAATAGGGCCGTAAGCGTTTAAACAATTTTGACTCGCTTTACGTGTTGCAATGTTTTCAGGATTGTTTTGTAACTGCTGGATGTAATTATTTGAGAATTCTTCCCAATTTGCAGGTAAAGAACCTGAACTACGACGTTCAAATTCAGCAGCTAATTCTGGGTGAGTTGACTTGTAAGACGCGAACAATTCGTTCCATGCTGCTTCTGCTGATTCACCTTTAGCCTGGCAATTCCATGCATCTTGAATATCGCTTGGGATAACAAATGCATCATGTTCCCAATTAAGGAATTCACGTGTTGCTTTAATTTCGTCATCACCAAGTGGTGCACCGTGACAGTCGTGACTACCAGATTTATTTGGGCTGCCGTAACCAATAATTGTTTTACAACAAATCAAAGATGGCTTGCCAGTTTCATTTTTTGCTTGTTCGATGGCCAATAAAATCTCTTCAGGATTATGACCATCAACTTCAATTACTTGCCAGCCGTATGCGTTAAAGCGAGCAGGTGTGTCATCTGAGAACCAACCTTCAACTTCACCGTCAATAGAGATGCCGTTGTCATCCCAAAAAGCGATTAACTTACCTAAACCTAAAGTGCCAGCTAACGAACAAGCTTCATGAGAAATACCTTCCATTAAACAACCATCGCCCATAAACACATAAGTGTTATGGTCAACAATGTCTAAACCGTCACGGTTAAATTGTGCTGCCAAGGTTTTTTCAGCAATCGCGAAACCGACAGCATTGGTAATACCTTGGCCTAATGGACCTGTCGTTGTTTCAACGCCAGGAGTGTAACCATATTCTGGGTGACCAGGAGTTTTAGAATGTAATTGTCGGAAATCCTTAATGTCATCAATTGAAACGTCATAACCTGTCAGATGTAATAGAGAGTATATCAACATTGAACCGTGGCCATTTGATAATACGAAACGATCTCGGTCAACCCAGTTCGGGTTGTTCGGGTTGTGTTTAAGGTGATCACACCAAAGAGCCTGTGCGATATCCGCCATACCCATAGGGGCACCCGGATGTCCTGATTTGGCTTTTTGGACTGCGTCCATACTTAATACTCGAATTGCATTGGCCTGTTGTTGACGTGATGGCATATTTGCTCCACTGAAGTTAGTTGTGAATGACTAATTTAAAATTGCGCGTATTTTCGCCCAGACTAGACTTTTCTTCAATATAAATCGCTTATTTTTTGATAAAAGATTGGTATTTGTCAGATTGAATTCTTATATCGCTGAAAATCAGCATTTTTCCGCCTACAATATATCGTTTATAAATTAATTTTTACTAGGGGGATTCTTGAATATTTAGTCAATAATCCTTTGTAATTAATCAACTTATTCATTTAACTAATCTAGCGACAAAAGAATGACAACGTTTAACCAATTATGAACTTTTAACTCTAATATCTTATTTCTATTTGAAAGGAACGTCGTCAACAAAAATAAAATCGATAATTAAAACGCATATTTGTTGTAGGGTTAGCGTTGGTACGTACTAACAATATGTCGTTTTTTTAATTTTAAAAGCGATTTGTTTTTAGCGTAAAATTAGTTTTAGGTTACTGATGTTGTTATGTTTTTATAGGTTAGTTGTACATTAGTTTAAAAAAACTTGTACAAATTGTTACAAAATAGTTGCGTTATATTATGAATAGTTATACATTGATTGCGCAAAAATAACAATAACAAAACTAGTTCAAGGTTAGATTATGAACAAATCGTCTTTGAGGGAAGTTAATTTGGGAACAGTATGTATTGCAGTACTTGTTCTAGGATTATCAGCTAGCTTTATTAGCTAGAGCGCTGCTCAGGACATGGAAGTGAGTGAAGTTAAATAATAACAAAAAAAATAATTAATTTATTACTGGCTTCTTTAAAAACCTCGTTATCGAGGTTTTTTTTCGTCTAAAATTTACTGATGTTAACGTCAAAAGTTATTAAGAGCGGCAATAAATTTTGATATGACCAATGCTGAGAAAGCGAGCGGCAAATGATTGCCGCATCCAAAAAGCTGACCACTTAAAAGAGCGTATTGATATTCAAAATAGTTGCAATTTATAGAGGGTCAGTACAAAAATAAAACGCTAACAGTGTGTTAAGTAGGCAATGATGTTTTTTTTTGAGATTATTTTGTTTTTATGATTTCAATGGCATAGAATTTGTATAAATATTGCGATGGAACACGCATTATGTCATTGTCGTCATAGTGACTTATATTTTCATCTTTTAGTGACAAACTAAAATAGTCTAATGATTGGATTTGGGCCTAATAATTGAACGATAAATCAAGTGAAAATCTGGCTGGAGGCCAGAGCTTGTTAAACAATGAACAACAGAGTGAATCTGTTGATAGACCCGCGACCCTCAAATTAGAAGAATTCTTCGCAAACTTAATTCCTGAACCAGTAGATAATAAGCTCCATAGTCATATGGAGTCCGATGACTTTTTTGCTCAACTCCTTGCTTCTTCCATCAGTCAAGAAATCGAAAGCTATCAACATAAACTTGAAAGTGCAGCGTTGTCGAATACATCGACTAAAGCGTTGCAAGCGAGCTCATTGGTCGGTAGAAGTGTGCTCATTGAAAGCGGTGAGTTTTATTTAGAATCTGGACTAGAAATTCCTGGTCGTTTAAAACTTGATGACAAGTCGCACCATATCTTTGTCTATGTCGAAAATGAAAACGAAGACATTGTTCGAATAATCCCTCTAGGTGATAGCAACGCTGGTGATCTAGGTTTTATTTGGAATGGTCAAACCCGTACCGGTGAAATGGCCGACGATGGTGTTTATCGATTTATCGTATCTTGTATTAGTAAAGGCCGGGTGATGGAACTTAAGGCCATGACATATAACAAAGTTGTACGAGCGACTTATGAATACAGTAAAGATGAAATATGGTTGTATTTTGAAAATGATCAGATGATGAATATGGCAGATGTGATTGAAATATTGAGAGATGTTTAGAGAATGATAATTACAATGTTTGATTTTCAACTAGGGATCAATATTAGTTTCGACATGGATTTTTAATAGAAGAACCGATGTCAAAATTAATATATTAAGAATTAATAACTTATCTATTAATTGCTGGCGTAGAGTTTACGTAAACAACGATTAAAAAATAATCGTGATTGGTGTTGATTTAGGCTTTTTCTTAGCCGTGAATTAACTTATTATAACTAAGATACAAAGAATTAACATTTGGCTAGGTGTGGTAAATCGTTGACCATTTTTTAAACATTAGGTTGCGTTAACACAAAAGTGAAATGGGAGGTGTAGTATATGAGCTTAAATGATGGGGATAAAAGTAAAAACCCCCAGTCATCTGTAGTCTCAGAACAAACAGATAAATCTTTAGTTACCGAGCACTATGCCGGTGAACTAGATTCGCTGCGCCTGCAATCTAATCAATTACATCAACTTTTTGATGTAATGCCAGCCGGTGTCGTCATTATTGATGGCGATGGTAAAATCGTTAAAGCCAATCATATTGCTAAAGAATTAATGACATCACCTTTGATCGATCTATTATGGATTGAAGTGATAAGAGATACGTTTTTACCTCAGGCAGATGACGGTCATGAATTATCCCTTAAAGATGGGCGTCGGGTAAAACTTGATATCTCTTCATTTAGTTCGCAAGCAGGGCAGTTAATTTTAATCACTGATCTCACTGAAACTCGCATGTTACAGCGGCAATTAAGCCAAATGGAAAAACTGTCGGCTTTAGGTCGTATGGTGGCAACTCTAGCTCATCAAATTCGTACGCCACTGTCGTCGGCATTACTGTATTGCTCAAATTTGATGAACAAGTCATTAACTGATGAGAAAAAACTTAAATTCCATGAAAAACTTGCCGCACGATTACAAGATTTAGAGCAACAAGTTAATGATATGCTTCTTTATGCCAAAAGTGGATCAAAACAAGTTGTTAGTATCTTAAATATTGAAAACTTTATTAATGAAGCGGTTGCAGGTATTGAAGACCAAGTTACCGACGCTGATGCTTCTATAAGTGTCGATATTAGTGACAGTAAGTTGCAAATTCTAGGCAATAAAACAGCGTTAGAGGGAGCATTGCATAACCTGATACAAAACTCGCTGCAAGAAATTGATTTTGGCGCTGAAATTAGCATTCGTTGTTATCAACAAGATAATGATGTTTGTATTCATGTTAAGGATAATGGTAATGGTATTGATGCTGAAGACGCAAAAAATATATTTGAACCATTTTATACCTCTAAAGTAGAAGGCACTGGATTAGGGCTTGCTGTAGTAAAATCAGTAGCCAAAGCACACCATGGTGATGTATTGTTAGTAAATACTGGTAGCGACGGAACTGAGTTTTGTATTACGTTACCTTTGTTTGAGAACAAATAGATTACTTCCTATATTTGAGTGATTAGTTTTAAAACAAATACTTATAAACAATTATTTATGTGCGCTAACATATAAACAGTTACTTACTAGCAAAAGATTTCTAACAAAAATTAGAACAAGAAAAATAATAAGAGGCATAAATGACCAGTAAAGTGGTCTTGGTAGTAGAAGACGATCCAGGTTTACGAGAAGCCGTAGTTGATACTTTAGAATTATCCGAATACGAATGTGTTGAAGCTGACTCAGCTGAAGCAGCATTACTGATACTTAAACAGCGCCAGGTTGATATGGTAGTCAGTGATGTTCAAATGGGCCAAATGAATGGCCTTACTCTTCTTAAAAATATCAAAGCTAATTGGCCCAATCTGCCAATGTTAATTATGACCGCATATGCAACTATTGACGATGCCGTGCAGGCTATGAGAGATGGTGCTTGTAATTATATTGCTAAACCATTTGCTCCTGCGGTATTAATTAATATGATCAGCCAATATATGCCCGTTGCCAGTGTTAGCGATGAAAGGCCCATTGCCGTTGATGAACAAAGCAAACAATTACTTTCATTAGCTGAAAAAGTAGCTGCAACAGATGCTTCTGTGATGATCCTTGGACCAAGCGGAAGCGGTAAAGAAGTCCTATCTAAATTTATCCATAACCAATCGCCTCGTGCTAAAGAAAAGTTTGTTGCTATTAATTGTGCTGCTATTCCTGAAAATATGTTGGAAGCCACATTGTTTGGTTATGAAAAAGGCGCTTTTACTGGTGCCGTTAACGCCTGTCCAGGTAAATTTGAACAAGCTCAAGATGGTACGATTTTACTTGATGAAATTACCGAAATGGACATGGGATTACAAGCAAAGATATTGCGAGTAATTCAAGAGCGTGAAGTAGAACGCTTAGGTGGTAGAAAAACCATAAAGTTAAATGTTAGAGTCCTAGCAACAAGTAATCGTGATTTAAAACAGGCGGTTAGTGAAGGTGTTTTTCGTGAAGATTTATTCTATCGACTAAATGTTTTCCCACTGACTTGGTTGCCATTAAATCAGCGACAAGATGACATTATTCCTTTATCTCAATTTATTGTTAATCGGCACAGTAATGAAAATGTTGATTTTTCAGAGAACGCTAAAAGTAAAATGCTAAAGCATGATTGGCAAGGCAATGTTCGTGAACTAGAAAATGTAATTCAGCGAGCATTGATTATGAAGTCCGGTTCCGTGATTGAAGCTAATGATTTATTGATAGAAGGGTTTGTTGAAACAAATAAAACTTTTGTCAAAGAAACTGAAGCGATAGAAAGTTCAGAAGATGACAATTTGGAAAGCGAATTAAAACAGCAAGAGTTTCAAATTATCATCGACGCCTTGCGCACCTGTAATGGCTCGCGCAAAGAAGTGGCAGAGCGCCTAGGTATTAGTGCTCGTACATTACGTTATAAACTCGCAAAGATGCGTGAAAACGGTATTGAACTACCAGTTTAAACTATTTATAGAACTTCTTTACAGACAACAATGAATAGCAATTTCTAGAAAATAGTTTTTTATAATTTGCGTGCGTTACCAAATTAAGTTGTGATATAAATATAAACAAGTCGTTATTTTTCTCTTATGGATTAAAGGTTTATGCAAATAAATTCCTGGTTCGCCAGTTTAATCATTATCGTCACTTTAGCATTTGTTTCAGGGTGTTCTTCAACCAATGATGAAACCGTTGATGGTAGTGAAACTGAACAAACTACTGCTCAAAACTCAGATCCCAAAGATCCATTAGAGTCAATTAACCGTTCAATTTGGACGTTTAATTGGGACTACTTGGACAAATACGTATTTAAACCGGTATCACAAGCATACGTCGGCTACGTTCCATCTCCAATACGCAGTGGTTTATATAATGTTGCTGTAAACATAAATGAGCCGTTCACTGTGGTGAATAATTTATTGCAACTTAAATTTCAAAAAGCAGGTGTTGCCACAGGTCGTTTTGTGTTGAACTCAACCGTAGGCTTATTAGGTTGGTTTGATGTTGCAAAACACGCAGGGTTAATGCGTGAAGAAGAAGAATTTGGTGAAGTTTTAGGTTACTACGGAGTCGGAGATGGGCCGTTTTTGATGCTTCCGGTATTAGGGCCTAGCTCGGTTCGTGATGAGGCTGGTGATTTAGTCGACGGTTATTACTGGCCGCTAGCGATCATTGATTTTTGGCCAAACGTTGCCCGCAAGCTGATTATTGGTCTAGAAACACGTGCTCAACTAGCCGACCAAGAAACCTTATTAAACGAATCATTAGATCCATATGAATTCGTCAAAGGTGCTTATTTTCAAAACATAAACTATAAAGTCCATGACGGTAATCCACCTGTGATAGTAGATGAACAAGAAGAAGAAGAATTGGATGACTTCCTCGAAGAGTTCTAAAAATATTGTTAGCAAATAACTAGGGTCAGATCAGACTTTATTTATCAATTTAGAATTATTTTAGTTTTGGACCGAACCGGATCGGTCCAAGCATATTCAGCTGTAGAATTTTAGAGCAAATAGTAATTCGGGTTAAAGATTAAATGCATAATCACTAACCCTAAAATGCCAGCGATAATATCATCAATCATAATACCAAAACCGCCACTCACTTTTTTGTCGAACCAAGAGATTGGCCAAGGTTTTGCAATATCAAGAATGCGGAAAATAACAAAGCCAAATAACACAGTTTCAACGCTCACTGGAATTGCAATCATGGTGACAAAAAATCCGGCGATTTCATCCCAAACAATGGCGCCATGATCATGTACGCCAGCATCCTTAGATGCTTTGTCACATATCCAAATACCTATTAACGATATAAACACGGTGACAACGATAAACGCGTTGATAGGGAGTAGTGAGCATAATAAAAATAAAGGAATTGCCGCGACAGTACCCGCTGTACCAGGTGCTTTAGGGCTTAAACCACTGCCAAAGCCTAGCGCGAGAAAATGAATTGGATTTTTTATATTGAATAATTCACTGGCGCTGGGTTTGCTCATGATTGACCTTTATTTATTATGTAGACGTCAAATTGTGGCTTTAAAAAGAGCATACTGATTCAGCTTGTAGGCTATTTATATTGTTTAATTACTACTAAAGTGTTCAAAACCACGAGTTGTTACCGTAAATGGTTTCTTCTCATAGAACAAGTTTATTTCTTCACTGGTATTCATTTGACCGATACATGTAAATGGCACATTTGCATGTTGCATCGCCGTTTCTATACCGACCTTGTTCGCAGCATTTACAGTAAAGATTAACTGGTAATCATCACCAGAGGTTAAAGCGAGATTTATGGCATCGGCTGGCTCAAGGTTATCGGTCATCACTTTTGATAAAGGAATGTCTTCAACGTTGATGTTTACACCGAGTGTAGATGCTTTACAGAGATGGTTTAGATCAGCGAGTAAGCCATCAGAAACGTCAATTGCAGATGTTGCATCATCACGGATCATTTGTGCAATTAACACCTGTGGACTTGGATAATCGAGTTTACTTTTTACCGCTTCAAAATCCGCAGTATTCAGTTCGATTTCACCATTGATTGCTTTAAGTGCGAGACCTGCATCACCAAAATCACCAGTAACAAACAGATAGTCTCCATTTTTTGCACCATTTCGGCATAGTGCTTGATTTGCAGGTACGGTGCCTTGGGCGGTTATTGTGATACTTAGTGGACCTTTTGTAGTATCACCGCCAATTAGCTGAACATTATAGTACTCAGTTAATTCAAACATCCCTGCGGTAAATTCTTTTAACCATTGTTCATTTACTTCAGGCAAGGTTATCGCGACTGAAATCCAAGCAGGTTGCGCCCCCATAGCAGCTAAATCGCTAAGATTTACCGCAACGGCTTTGTGGCCGATAGCCCGTGCTGGCGTGTCTTCTGGGAAGTGAACCCCTGAAACTAGGGTATCAGTTGTGATAGCAATGAACATATCATCGCTAGATTTAATTAGGGCACAGTCATCACCGATGCCCATTGCAACGTCTTTACGGCTCACAGGTTGAGCTGTAAAGAATTCCTTTATTAATTCAAATTCTTTCATCTAAAAAAGTCGAACTATTGGTCGTTGCGATAAACTTTAACGACTTTATCAAGTACGCCGTTTACAAATTTATGGCTATCATCTGCAGCGAACGCTTTTGCTAATTCAATTGCTTCGTTAATGACCACTTTGTAAGGCACATCTTGACAGTCTTTAAGCTCGTAAATACCAACACGTAAAATCGCTTTCTCCACATGATCAATCTCTTCAAGAGGACGATCAACAAGTGGACGAATAGTATCGTCTATTTCACCAACATTCTCGGCTACGCCACGTAATATTTGTGAAAAGTATTCAGTATCAAAACGACGTTTGGCGTTGTCAGCTAAAAAATTAGTTTCAACATCGCTAATATCATTTTGGGTAAGTTGCCATGAATAAACAGCTTGCACTGCAATTTCACGTGCCTTTCTTCTAGGTGATGGTTTCACTAAGCATTCCGCCTATAATTGAGCTAAAACATTTACCATTTCAAGAGCACTTAATGCAGCTTCTGCACCTTTGTTACCCGCTTTGGTACCTGAACGTTCGATTGCTTGTTCAATTGAGTCAACAGTAATTACACCAAAGGCAACAGGAATATCATACTCCATTGCAACCTGAGCTAAGCCTTTGTTACATTCGCCAGCAACAAAGTCGAAGTGAGGTGTACCGCCACGGATAACCGCGCCGATTGCAATAACTGCATCATATTCGCCTTTAGCAGCAATACGCTTAGCAGCTACTGGTAATTCATAAGCTCCTGGAACGCGAACAACGGTAATATCGCTGTCACTTACATTGCCGTGACGTTTAAGTGCATCTACCGCACCTTCTAACAAGCTTTCAACAACAAAACTGTTGAAACGTGATACAACAATGGCAAATTTTTTGCCTGAAGCTACGAAAGAGCCTTCAATTACATTCATTATTCTTAACCTGTTTAAAAAAATTGAGCGAATTCTATCAAAATTAACTTTAATAGGGTACTCAAAATTTTGAAAAATAACTCAATTATTGATTTACGACACTAATTTGGCAAAACAGTTCTTGTGAACAAGATATTTAAATATAGCTTAAATTCGCACTTATCAAATCCCGTCTAGCTTTGCTACAATGCCATTTAATTTATAATAAATTAGCGAATATAAAATAATGGCACTATATTTTTCTTCAAATCAATTCGATGAACTCAGTGAATACGACTTTAGAGAACGACAAGAAATCATTGCTATTGCGAGTACTCAATTGACCCCAGTGCAAAAAGTTTCATTGAATATTTGTAAGCTAGCCGTTTTAATCCCACCATTTTTTATGTTGGCGAAAGTCGATTCGTGGATGTTTTTGTTGCCGTTGGTTATTGTATTGGTTGGCTATTTTATTGTGCTAAGGCCTTTGTCTTTACTGTTTATTAAAAAACATTTAGCTAAAGCAATTGAAAAATTTGAGAAGCGAAAAGATAACTCTTAACAAGGTGTTAAATAGTAGCGGTTAGCAATTTATCAGAAGTAAAAAAAACGGAAGCAAGGGCTTCCGTTTTTTTAACTCATTTATTAGAACAAATATATTAATGTTCTTTAATGATACCTTCATGCGAGCTTGTTACTTCAAGTTCGTCATCATGATGTTCTTGTGGGCCTTCAGCACCATGCATCCATTGAACTAATTTGTTCGACATGAAATACAAGATAACACCAGAAATAACTGAAGCAACAGCAATACCACCAAAGATAGACATGGCATTGTTCACCATATCACCTTCATCACCGCTTCCAATTAGAGAACCGATTTGACCACCAACAAAGTTTGCTAATGCAGTGAAACCAAACCATGCACCCATCATTAATGAAGCAAGACGTAGAGGAGCTAACTTAGTAACCATAGATAAACCAATTGGCGATAAACAAAGTTCACCTAATGTGTGGAATAAGTACGCTAATATTAACCAAATCATACTAGCTTTACCTGAAGGATCATTTTGTAATTGGAACGTAGCGCCAATCATGAAAACAAAACCGATAGCAAGTAAAACAAGAGCTAATGCAAATTTCACTGGTGAATTTGGCTCATTGTCTCCCATTTTAATCCAGATACTTGCGATCAATGGAGCAAAAATAACAATAAATAGTGGATTTAAAGATTGGAACCAAGTAGTCGGAACTTCAAAACCACCAATTGAGCGGTCAACAAAGCGGTCAGCATAAATGTTCATTAAGCCACCAGCTTGTTCAAAACCAGCCCAAAAGATAATTGTGAACAATCCTAAAATTAAGATAACTTTTAGGCGGTCAATTTCAACGCTAGTAAGCGGTTGCTTATCTGTATTTGCTTGCGCTTTGGAAACTTTAGCTGCAGCTTCTACGCCAATATTACCAAGATATTTATTTGATAAAGATACCTGCATAATGATTGATAAAAGCATACCAACACCTGCACAGATGAAGCCTACTTGCCAATTTCCAGAATATGCCGCAACAACTGAACCAACAACGATACCCGATAAGAATGCACCTACGTTAATACCCATGTAGAAGATAGTAAATGCACCGTCACGACGATGGTCACCTTCTTCATATAAATCACCTACCATGGTAGAAATGTTTGGCTTAAATAAACCGTTACCAGCAATCAACAATGCTAAACCAATATAGAATACTAGATTTTCATTGCCACTAACCCAGGCATGAGGAGTACCAAGTGCAAATTGGCCTAAGGCCATCAACACACCACCAATGATAATTGCTTTGCGCTGACCAATAAAGTTATCTGCTAACCAACCACCAATCAGAGGAGTGATATATACTAAACCAGTAAAATATGCATACAACTGAATTGCATCACCAGTGGTCCAGCCCAAGCCGTATTCTGTTGTTGCAGACGTTAGATAAAGTACCAAAATGGCACGCATTGCGTAATAACTGAACCTTTCCCATAATTCCGTACCGAAAAGTAAGAAAAGACCTTTAGGGTGGCCAAACATCGTGCCGGCGCTGATCCCCTGATTTGAATTAGACATCAAATAATTCCTATTATTAATTCTTAGAATTTTAAAAACTCAACGTTTATACCTATGGCTAAGCGTAATTGCAAGAGAAGTTAGTTATGTTGTAACAAATTGTATAAACATAGGTTAGTTGTACATTTGTAAACTATTCTTTGCAAAAATAAAGTGGCCATTTTGTCTAATCGTTATAAACCTCGATATTTTGTTATATATGTTTACACTTTATTTACGTAAATTGGTGAGTAAGTAGTTTAAATCACTCAACTATTTCTTTATACTAACGCTATTAGATGGACAGTAACTCTGAATTGGACATTGTTTAACCTTGATGTCAGGTTAATTTTTAATTATCTGCTATTCTTTTACTGTGAAGAGTTACTATTATGAAATTGGAAATGAATTCTGATTCTCATGTTGAGTAAAAATGGATTTTGTAATTGGGGACTTTGTTATTTTATATAGCAACAACAAAATAACTGTTGGTTCGGAGGTATATCGTGCTTGATTATTCAGTGCTTTTTTATCCTGCGATAACAGCATTTTTATTTGCTTTTGTATCAATTAAATTAATTAAGCCAGTTGCCATAGAATATGGTCTGGTCGATTCCCCGTCCGCTCGTAAAAAACACAGCGGTGAAATACCGCTGATCGGTGGTATATCAATTTTCCTAGCAGTACTGGCTGCTACATCTATTTGGATGCCAAATACCCAAGAACTTCGTCTATATCTTATAGCATCGGCAATGATGGTATTTATTGGTGCTGTTGATGATAAGTACGATATTAGTGTTGGTGTTCGTCTTGTTGGTCAGCTAATTGTAGCCAGTTTGATGATCTATGGTGTTGGCGCCTATATACACGATCTTGGACATATATTTGCTTTAGGCAATGTTGATTTAGGCTGGTTTGGTATTCCGTTTACTTATTTTGCCATTATCGTTGCGATTAACGCATTTAACATGGTTGATGGCATTGATGGTTTAGTTGGCTCTTTAAGCATTAATACCTTTGCTGGTATCTCGATATTATTTATCTATCAAGGACACGAAGGTTACATAAGCTATGCGTTAATTTTAGCGACGGCTATCTTTCCTTATTTACTGTTTAACCTTGGTTTGCCAGAAGGGAAAACGAAAAAAATATTTATGGGCGATGCCGGCTCAATGTTTATCGGTTTAAGCGTTGTATGGTTATTGTCGGAAGGCTCTCAAGGTGAGTTGCGTTCATTCAACGCAGTAACGGCGTTGTGGCTAACTGCTATTCCTCTTATGGATATGCTAGCGATTGTCATTAGACGAGTGAAAAGAGGGAACTCACCGTTTAAACCTGATAGAGATCATATCCACCACATCTTGTTAAGACTTGGTTATAACCAACGCCAAACGCTAATTATTCTTACATGTTGCGCAGCTTTAATGTCGGCTATAGGAATCGCCGGTGAAATTTATGAAGTACCTGAAAGCATCATGTTTGCATTGTTTCTTGTTGTGTTTGTTATCTACAACAAAGTCTTGCGCAGCGAAAGTGCGTTGAACACCTTCAAAAAGAAGTCGTAATTTAAAAATAAAAAATATTTAATCAAAACAAATGCTAACATTTAAATATGTTGGTTTGCGTGACTCCCTGTTATACAATATTTTTTTCAATAAAAAACTGTTAACTATTTATTTTTGAACTAAAATATTTCTATAGCATGTTTGCAAAGTATAAGTATAAAAAAATGAAAAAATACTGTTTCCTGTTTTACCTTGCCGGTTTCTCTTTCCTTTCGGCATGTTCTTCACCACCGGATGTTGTGGCTGAAAGACCATTAATTAACCTAAACCTGAAAGGTTTTTCCTCGGCTCAATTATTACCAGAATCACTTTGGGTAAACTTAAATAATGCTTTTAAAGGCGTATCATTTGACAGTGAATACGGTCAGTTTTTGATTGAAAACACTTACATTTCAGCAATGGGGCATTGGTGTGTATCGTTCGAGTTAAGCAATACTAAAAATGATAAGCAAAAACAATTGCAACCAGCAAATCAATATTATGGTCAGGACCGCAGAGCGTGTAAACAAAATGACGCTTGGTTTTTTATCGCACCATTAATGGATAATAGTACGTACTCATCGCGGTTAAATGATTATGTACCAACTCTAAACAACAATGCATTATTAGTCACTCGTAATGAGCCCTCGTCTATCAATAAGCTGTCATTCGCAGACTACAATACTTCGTTCTCACACAGTATAACTTCATTAGCTGGCAGCAATACAGTATCTCATACAATAAAACCTAATCTCGTCGCGACATTACGTCATTCGGAGGGAACCCTTCGTCATTCCGAGGGAACCCTTCGTCATTCCCACTGCACCCTTCGTCATTCCCACTGCACCCTTCGTCATTCCCACGTAGGTGGGAATCTAATAAAAAAATATAATGGAGTAGTGTAATGAATAAATTATCCTCTTCATTTTCTATTGCTACTCGCACTTTCACTGTACTAGCGTTTATTTCAATAGTTACAGTTAATGCAAACGCCGCATTACCTAAATCAGCCAAAATGGATGCTGCAAATCAAGCGTTAGCCGGATCAATGACACCCAATGAAGCAATGATGCAGCTAGAAACCGCAGGTGGTTCAGCTGAGATGGATTCGCTGACTCAAGAGCAATACATGCAGTTGTATCGTCAAGGTCAAATGTTACCGGGTGAATATAATATCGAACAAATCCTTCCTGTTGTTGAAGAGGGAATGCCTGCACCGTATGGGGCAAATTTATTTGCTGGAGGATACGAGAGTGAACGAATCGACGGGCTTAATGATGACTACTTAATAGCTCCAGGCGATAAATTGTCCATTTGGCTTTGGGGCGCGGTTAATTATGCTGATGTATCAACGGTCGATAATCAGGGGAATATCTTTATTCCGGAAGTGGGGCCAATTCAAGTTAAGAATGTGCCTGCTAGTAAAGTGAATCAATTAGTCACTTCGAAATTGCGAACTATATATAAGCAGAATGTGCAAATATATGTAAATTTGCTCACCGCGACTCCTGTAAGCATCTATATTTCGGGCCCAGTAATACGTCCAGGCCAATATGCAGGTATGGCGTCAGACTCAATTTTATATTTTTTAAAGCGTGCTGGTGGTATTGATAGTGAACGTGGAAGTTATCGAAAAATTGATATCTTGCGTAAAGGCAAAGTTATAGAGTCTATAGATCTATACGACTTTATTCGCAATGGTAATATGCCAGTTGTTAACTTTAAAGATAAGGATGTAATTTTGGTGCAACCGCAAGGGGCAACTGTTGTGGTCACTGCTGGCGCTAAAAATCCATTCAGATTTGAATTTGATAAAGCTAAATCAACGGGACAAGAATTAATTAGTTTTGCAAAGCCTTTAAGTAAAATCTCCCATGTTGGTGTTATAGGAAATCGATCATCTGGGCCTTTTTCAACATATTTACCTATTTCAGAGTTTTATAACATCCTTCTAGAAGATGGCGATAAGTTATTTTTTAATGATGACTGGGACGCTCAGGTACTTGATATAAAACTCGAAGGAAGCTTTATCGGGCCGTCTTTTTATACGACCAAAAAGCCAACAAAACTCTACGACATGTTAAACCATATTCAGATTGACCCTGAACAAGCTGATTTTAGTTCGATCTATATTCGCCGAGAATCTGTGGCTGAAAAACAAAAAGAAATGATAACTCAGGCGCTCGACCGACTAGAGCGCAGCGTATATACAACGCCTGCAATTTCGACAGGTGAATCTGCTATTCAGGTACAAGAAGCATCACTTGTTTCGTCATTTGTTATGCGGGCGAAGCAAATAGAACCACTAGGAAAGGTTATTGTTTCTGAAAACGGTAATGTCGCGAACATTAACTTAGAGCAAGGCGATACGATTGTAATCCCTCCTAAAACTGAGCTTATCCATATTGGCGGCGAAGTATTAATGCCACAATCTGTTGTCTACAACCCGCAAGCGTCTGTCACTGATTATATTGCTTGGGCTGGCGGATATACTGAACGAGCGAATTATGAAAGGATCATAATTGTTCATGCAAACGGGATGATCTCATTCTATGACCAAGATTCTGATTCTTGGGTTGCACAAAACTCTACCAACGTCGCTCTTAAACCTGGTGACCAATTATTGGTTCTTCCAAGAGTTGTCGCTAAAACTATGCAAACAGTCAAAGATCTAACACAAATAATTTATCAAATAGCTGTTGCCGCAGATGTTGTTGCGAATTAAAAAATGGCTGGAATAAGAAGTCGTTCTAACATAAAAATTTGGCAAGACGTTATTTTTGCGCTGTTTTTGCGTGAAATTCGAAGTCAATTTAATGATAAATTTGGTATAGGTTGGGCTATATTTAACCCTTTGGTATTTATATTCGTCTTATCATTTGTTCGAAGTTTAATTGGCGGTGATTTTACACATACAATGCCGACTTTTGTTTTTATGATGTATGGCATGCTATTTATACAATTATTTATTTTAACCCTAAATAATTGCACAAAATCTATCAATAAAAACAAAGCGCTTTTTGCTTTTAGACAAGTACACCCCATTAGCGCTTTAATTGCTGCAGCATTGTTTCAATTTATTATTATAGTTATCGTTATATTAGTCTTGTTTAAGATAATTTATTTATTTCAAATGGAAGTGTCTTTATTTGATCCCTTGTCAATTATTTTGTACTTATTTTTAATTTGGTGCTTTGCAATGAGTTTAGGATTACTTTTTGCTATTGGACGAAGTTTTGTTCCAGAAATTGAAAAGGTTAGAGGCCTATTGCAAAGACCTATGTTTTTTATTTCCGGTGTATTCTTTAGCTTAAAAGACATTCCTGAAGAGTATAGAGTTTATTTTAGTTGGAACCCAATACTACACGCTATAGAGTTATCTAGAGATGCAGCTTATCCAAGTTATCAAGCTATTGATGTCAACCTAGGTTTTATTTCAATTGTAACTTTAATGTTTTTATTTTTTTCTTTAGCTTGTTATAAGGTTACATGGAAAAAGGTTTTAAATTAATGATTAAATTGGTTAATTTGACAAAATTTTATCCTTCAAAAATAGGTCGTCAATACGTGTTTAAAGACTTAAATTTTGAAATTCCGGATGGTCACAATATAGCGATCTTAGGAAAAAATGGAGCAGGTAAGTCAACTCTTTTTAGAATCCTTGCGGGCAGTGAGTACCCAAACACAGGCCAAATTAGAACGAAAAAAAAATTTTCCTGGCCGGTTGCTTTGGCGACAGGGATACATCCCAAAATGACAGGTAGAGAGAATACAAGATTTATTGGACGTGTAAATGGTGTATTTGACTTAGACGATTATGAGCAAAAGGTCTTCGAATTTGCTGGATTGAAAAAAAAATTTGATTTACCTGTAAAAAATTATTCTAGCGGAATGAGGAGTCGCTTAGCTTTTGCTTGCTGCATTTCAATTGACTTTGATATTTACCTAATCGATGAAGCCACCTCTGTAGGTGACCCTTCATTCAAACGAAAAGCAAAAGATGCCCTTTTAAGCAAAAGTAGATCAGCTAATGTTATTATGGTTAGTCACGAATTAGATGATATTAGGATGTTTTGTGATAGTGCAATAGTTATAAATGATGGTGAACTAACATTTTATAATAATTTAGAACAAGCAATAGATATATATCAGGCTATATGAATATGAGTCAATTAAAGATCGATAATTTAGAAGAAAAATATTTAAGTTTTAAAAGCATGGTTACTGATGAGCAATGGAATGACCCCATGTTCATAAAAAATCGAGCCATCAAAATCGAAAAGAAAGATTTAGAGTTAGCTTATAGATTGATGCAAAGAGCACATAACTTAAGACCTACAGGTCCGGTAATTAAGCGTAAGTTGAATGAATATAGAGCAGAGTTAGAGGATTTGAAATCTCCTATACTTTCCTCTAAAAGTAAAAGTACTTCAAATAAAGAAATTGATAAAACTATATTAAAGAAAAATATTTTAACGGGAGTATGGTTGAAAAAGGTTCCCCCGGCTTTGCAACATCCTATATATTTGTTTGTGCTGCTTCCTTGGATAATATTTACTTTTCAACAAATCATATTAGCTAGCCCAAGATTTGAAAGTCATTCCCAGGTTATTGTAAGGCAACCCGATGCTCAGGCAACTATGGATGCATCAATGGCGTTGCTTAGTGGTTTAGGTGTTAACACGGGAGATACTGATTCTAAATTGGTCGAAAGCTATGTCCACTCTTCAGATATGCTAGAATATCTTCAACAAAGTATCTCAATTATTGATCATTATAAAACTTCTGACGCTGATATTTTTAGCAGAATTAATGCTTGGGCAACGCAAGAAGACATATTAGCTCACTACCAAGACTTCGTTATAGTGGAGATTGACGAATTATCATCGATTATTAGCATTAAAACCCAAGGTTTTACTCCAGAGGCAGCAAAAGAAATTAATGAGAGTATAATTAAAAGAGCTGAATGGTTTATAAATAACATTGGCCATCAATTAGCATCTGCCCAATTAACCTTTATCGAAGGTGAGCATAAAATAGTAGAAAAGCGCCTAGAAAACTCAAAAAAAGCGCTATTAAACTTTCAGCAAAAATATAACTTGCTTGATCCTGCTGCCGAAGGAGTTGCTTTACAACAAATAGCCTACAATATAGAAGCCACTCTATCAGCCAAAAGAACTGAACTTAATACACTTGAAGCTATAATGAGTCCAGATGCACCTCAGGTATTATCATTAAAGCGCATAATAAATTCGTTGGAGGGGCAACTTCGCGAGGAAAAATCTCGATTGACAGAGCATTCAATTGCAGAGAATTATTCTGTGGGTGAAATTTCTGCTAAGTATTCAGACTACAAAGTTGATGTTGAACTGTCGTTACAGGCATATACTTCTTCGCTGGTGTCACTTGAAAAGTCTAGAATAGAAGCTTATCGCCAACTGCAATACTTGGTTGTTCTTGAATCACCTACACTACCAGACGATAATACATATCCTAAGGTAATCTATAATATATCTTTATTTATAGTAATTTTATTATTGCTGTTTGCAATAGTTCAAATAATTTCTTCTACTATTCGAGAGCTTAGATAGGTACTAATTATGATTAAACAGATAATATTACATATTGGCTACCCTAAAACTGCTACAACAACAATTCAGAAATTTCTTTTTGAACATAAGGAAAAAATTGAAAATTTCGATATTTTTTCTTTTAATCCTGACGGTACAGTTAATAAGTCAGGTAATTGTCAAAAGACCTTACCCTATAAGAAGTCTAAAACGTTTAAACTTAAAGGCTTCAATAGTTGGAAAATAGATGCTCTTAAAAGTTACCTTTTTGAAAAAAAACAGAATAATAACAATGAAAAAATTCTAATTTCAGCTGAACGGTTTATTTTAACGAATAAAAAATCTATCAAAGAGTTTAAAAAGTTTTTATCGACTTTTACAGACAACTTCAAGGTAATAGTTTATTTGAGAAGGCAAGACCAAAGCGCGTGCTCTTTTTTTCAAGAATCTTGTAAACCTAATCGAAAAATGACTTATTTATGGGGAGTAACGGGGGAAATCTTACCCAATAAAAATGATATGGACGCAATGGCCTATTTTAATTATTTCGAAATGTTAAAGGCCTGGGAAGAATCGTTTGGTGTAGAAAATATAATTCCACGAATCTTTGATAAAAGTAGATTCATACGATCTAATATTATTATCGACTTTTTAACAAACTTAGATATTAGCATCAGTTCAGACATCGAAAATAAGGTTAAAGAATTTAAAAATGCAAACATTTCATTATCTCGCATGCAACAGCAAGGGTTAATATATGCATACAAGAATAGACTTACTATTGATGAAAGAAGGTTGGTTTATTCAAAGTTGAAATTTTTAAAATGTAGCGGAAAATTATTACCATCTAAATCACAAGCAATTAAGTTTTACAATTATTTTCATGAAAGCAATGAAAAATTGTTAAAAAAATACAATTTTGGTTCCGATAGCTTATTTGATGATAACTTTGAAAATTATTTAAGTAAAAGTAATTTAAGTTTAAATAGAGAAGAGAAAAAAGAGTTAGAACTATTTTATAAGCAGCATATTGGCAAATATGAAACTCAAAGAAGTATTATTTCAAAAATTTTCAATAAAGTGAGAAAGTAGTATGAACTTAGCACTTGTTAAAAAATTATGTCAACGAATACTGCCAGCGAGGCTTTATACGTTATTGTATAGAGGGTATTTTAAATTTAGATTTAAAAATGCCTCTAGAAATAGAGTGATTGTTAAAAATGTTATTGAAATTCCAAACAATAATACAGATAGTGTTTCTTTTGAATTGACATCTTTTACTTCAAGCAACGATGTAATGAACGATATAAATATTTCTTTTGAAGTACTTTTCGAAGATTTTAAATATTTTGAAGTAAAGAACAATCGAAATTCAGAGCGATCTTATTGTATTTTTATTTCAAAAGCTGACTTCAACAATAGAATAACAACTCTCCTATCTCAAGGCATTAGAGTCTCAATAAAAGGAAAGGATTTAAAAGGCAAAAATCATGATTTTTATAGTCTCAGTATAAACAAAAAATCACCTATATGTTTGTATAAAGAGCTTTTATCATCACAAGGCGCATTAATTTATGGCCTAGACGTTTGTATTAAAATATTTTTATTAGAAATTAATGATAAAAATCATTACGAAAGCCGCATAAATAACTTTTCTTTTAAATCGCTAACATCAGAAGAGTTCAATAACGAACTATTGCTATCTTATTTGAATAAAAATGATGAGTATAATTTTGATGTAGATGTTGTGTTTACATGGGTTGACGGGGATGATCCTGTTTGGGCTGAAAAAAAGGCACATTACGCGAATGTTGCAGATAAAAAGCCTAGAACTGCCGCTTCCAATAGCCGCTTCAAGTCACGAGATGAACTTAAATATGCTCTAAGATCTGTACTGATGTATGCGCCTTGGGTGCGAAAAATTTATATTGTAACTGATAACCAAGTACCTATTTGGTTTAAAGAAAACGAAAAAGTAGAAATTATCTATCATTCTAATATCTTTATGGATAACTCTTACTTACCAGTATTTAATTCTCATGCAATTGAGTCAAATTTGCACAGAATTAAAGGTTTATCAGAAAACTTTCTATACTTTAATGATGATTGCTTATTACGTAGACCTATTTCAAAGTCTGATTTCTTTACACCATTTGGTAGGAGCAGTAAGTTCTTTTATAGCACGGGGGCGTTTATACCTTTACAAAAATCTGAAGAGCTATTGCCTGTAGATATAGCCGCTATCAATAATCAGCAGCTAATTGAAACGCTAACAGGATATCGCCCTCTTAGGAAGTTTCAGCATACACCTATAGCTCTAAAAAAATCTGCAATAGAAAAGCTTGAAAATGAAGTGCCAGAAATTTTTATAAGCAACAGCAAATCTCGTTTTAGAGCATTTGGTGACTATTCTATTTTGTCTGCACTTATACACCATTGGGGATATTCAAAGGGTTTTTCTGAACCAAGCTCTATAAGGTATGGATATATAAATTTAAATGAAGAAACAGCTCATAGGCGTTTAGAAAGATTATTTTTGAACGATCAAAGATTGTCATGTATATGTATTAATGATGTCGACAGCGAAGACGATAATGAATCACAATTTTTTGGCGAAATAATGGATTCCATCTATTGCAAAAAATCATTTTCTGAAAAATAGTATAAATTATTTAGGTGCTAAAAATTGAAATATAACATAATAACCAAAATTTTGAGCTGTACTCATAAGGTCCCTTTTATAAATAGTCTTGTGTTTATCTTTTTGTCATATTTTGAGCCTGAACAATTGTATAAATTGTTTAAATTTTTACATTCAAGAAAACAATTTGAGAGCATAATTTTTCTGTACGAAAAAGGGTTTGATTTATTTTCATATAATAGGTTCATTTTGAACGCTTATTGTAGTTTGGAAATTGAACCTAAAAGTTTCTTAGAAGAACATATTCACATAAAGGCAGAGTCTAAAGCACAATATTACCATATTATTAAAGCACTAAACGTAAATTCAAAAGCCGACTTTTATGATCATGGTTTTGAGTTGTTTTTGCGTAAAAATAATGCAATAAACAAGTCATGGTATACGAAGCGTACGATCATTGAGCTTTCAAAATACGTTTTGAAAAAAGAAAATTACAAACTATTTGGTTACTTAATAGACGATAGGTTGACAGAAGTCAACTCAGATGAGTTACTTGGGATAAAATTAGATTTAATATATCTTAAGAAAGAATATCAAAGGATTGTAGAGTTATATGAACAATATCAATTGCCAGTAGATTATCGTTTATATGCTAGTTTGATTAATTTAAATGATGAAAATTATTTTTATCAAAACGACTTAAATGTTACGTCATTGCAATTGATTAAAAGGCTGGCGAATATAATTAATAGTCGATTGAATTTGAATGTTATTAGCCATGAATTAGCCGTTTATTTATACGAGAAGCTGTACTTTGTAATCCAAAGAGAATTTAATGGGAAATATATTTTTGAATTAGAAAGGTTAAAACTTACTTTATTAATGTTCTCGGGCTCCTATAAGCAAGCCTGCATAGTTGCAGAAGAACTTATTAATATCGAGACATACAATATTGATATCGAGTTTTCATATGCATTAATCCTTAATTATTATACAAAAGTAGAAACACCGTATTCACGAACGAAGCTACTCAATTTTATTTTAAAACGCATACAATTTTATTCGTCAGTAAAAGACGATAGAGCGTTAAGAAGTTATTGGCGCTTCGTGTCAAAGATATCCACGATTGTAAGTCTTAGTGAGTTGCAGGAAGTTTTTAAAGACTTTGAATTAGATTCACTTCGTAATCAAGCTAAACAGGAGCATGGAGAATATGTGTTTAAGCTTTTCTTTGAGTCAGTATATTCATGTATAAATAGCTTAACGGAGCGCGGGGCATTTTCTATAGAAAGGTTTACTAGGTTCTATCAAGGATCAGGTAATAATACTTTGCATCTATTTTCTACTAAGAATATAAACTATCAATACATGTTATCAGCAGCATATGAAGACTATAATGATCAGGATTTTATAAATTGCGATGCTAGATTTTACGAAATTTTTAAACGAAACTTTCCAAACACAAACTTCATACCACTGAGCAGACCCGTAAATCCGCAGCTTGAGGGGGAGTGGTTTATGGATGATAGTTTAATTAAAAATATAGAAAATTATGCGCTAATAAAGCCGATTGACTTGAATTTAGAGCGTATTGATTTTAAAAATAAACGAAAAAATGGTTGGTTAAAAGTTCTTGAATGCAATAATTTTAGTTGTATTGAGGATGGTAAAATTAACGTGGGAATTAGTATTGGTACGGGCTTGGTGAATTTGCATCGAAGAATCTACAATATGGATCATGAAATGGTGAAAGACCTATTTAACTTTGATTTAGATTCAAATATTAACTTAGTTAATTTGGACTATCAATTTGATGATGAATTAATTAAAAGTATTGGTTATTCGCAACCAGAATTCGATTTGAAGAATGATATGGATAGTTTGTTATCTTTGATGAATAAACTAGACTTTCTAGTAATTATACCAAACAGTATGGTAGATGCAGCCTCTTCAGTTGCTAAGACTGCGTTTGTTTATGATCCAATGCATAGGCTGAGCTATTGGTCTTACTCAAACAGTAATGAATTTATAATGTCTGAACATGTAAAATACATTACAGGGCGGACTATAAAAGATACTTTAGAAAACCTAAAGAATAATATTCACAACCAAGTTAAAAAATTAAGTAAAAATTAAAAAGGATTATACCAGAATGTCTATACTATCGTTAATTGGCAGAAATGAGGCCTTATTTACAGCCGATATTAATGCGCATGAAAATGACTTAAAAAAAATAGTTTCTACTTCGAAATTTTTAGTGATTGGTGGTGCAGGTTCCATTGGGCAAGCAGTAACTAAAGAAATCTTTAAACGCGCCCCCGCAAAATTACACGTTGTTGATATAAGTGAAAATAATATGGTAGAACTGGTAAGAGATATCCGCAGCTCTTACGGGTATATTGATGGAGACTTTCAAACATTTGCCTTGGATATAGGCTCAGTTGAATACGATGCGTTTATTGAGGCGGACGGACAATATGATTATGTTTTAAACTTATCTGCACTCAAGCATGTAAGAAGTGAAAAAGATCCTTTTACTTTAATGAGAATGATAAATGTAAATATATTCAATACCGATAAAACTCTACAGCAATCTATTGATAAAGGAATTAAGAAATATTTTTGCGTTTCTACAGATAAAGCGGCAAACCCTGTTAACATGATGGGGGCTTCAAAACGTATTATGGAAATGTTTTTAATGCGTAAAAGCAAAGAAATAAATATATCAACAGCTCGATTTGCTAATGTAGCATTTTCTGATGGGTCTCTTTTACATGGATTCAATCAACGTATTCAAAAAAAGCAGCCAATAGTGGCACCTAATGACATTAAACGGTACTTCGTAACTCCACAGGAATCTGGTGAGTTATGTTTGATGTCCTGTATATTTGGTGAAAACAGGGATATATTTTTTCCTAAATTAAGTGAAGCACTGCATTTGATATCTTTTGCTGATATTGCAGTAAAGTATTTAGAAAATTTAGGGTACGAACCGCACTTATGTTCGTCCGAAGGTGAGGCTAGAGAGCTTGTTAATACTTTACCGCAACAAGGTAAATGGCCATGTTTATTTACGGCTAGCGATACAACTGGAGAAAAAGACTTTGAAGAGTTCTTTACAAACTCTGAAACGTTAGATATGGAACGTTTTGATAATTTAGGGGTGATCAAAAATGAAATTGATTATGAACCTAAGTTGGTTGAACTTTTCGAGCAAGAAATAACAAAAATGAAGATTAATAAACATTGGTCAAAAAGGCAAGTTGTAGATTTGTTTTTTAAGATGCTTCCTGATTTTGGTCATAAGGAAACTGGAAAATACCTTGATGGAAAAATGTAGGAGCTGTAATGCACAACAAGTTAGTCAGTTTTATTAGAGATTTATATCAAACGAATGAGTTTATTCCGCTACATGCGCCTCAGTTTGATGGAAATGAAAAGAAATATGTTAATGAAACCTTAGATAGTACTTTTGTTTCAAGCGTAGGGAAGTTCGTCGATAAATTCGAGCAAGAAATAGAACAATATACAGGCACCTCAAAAGCAATCGCCACTGTAAATGGGACAGCCTCATTACATGTTGCTATGTACATGGCAGGCGTCAAGCATGGTGATTTGGTTATTACGCAAGCCTTGACCTTTGTTGCTACATGTAATGCTATATACCAACTAGGAGCAGAACCAATATTTGTTGATGTTTCTCCTGTAAGCATTGGTTTATGCCCTTCTGCGCTCAGATCCTTTTTAGAATCTAATGCAAAAATTTCTGATTCTGGCAAATGCATTCTTCGCAGCACCAATCAATCTATAAAGGCAGTTATTCCAATGCACACTTTTGGGCACCCAGTTGAAATGGATGAATTGATGGTCGTGTGTAATGAGTGGAACTTAACCTTGATAGAGGATGCCGCTGAAAGCTTGGGCTCATTCTATAAGGGAAAACATACGGGCACAATCGGTGAGTTTGGTGCAATAAGCTTTAATGGTAATAAAGTTATTACAACAGGTGGAGGAGGAATGGTACTTTGTCGTGATATTGATATGGGCAATCAAGTAAAACATATTACTACGACAGCCAAAGTTCCTCATCCTTATGAGTTTTTTCATGATCAACCCGGCTTTAATTATCGATTACCAAATATTAATGCTGCATTAGGTTGTGCTCAGATGGAGTCATTGTCAACATTTTTAAAAGTTAAGAGAGGACTTGCTCAGAAATATAAAGATTTTTTTGCATCGTCAGATTTTCAATTTGTTGTTGAACCTGAATATGCTAAGTCTAATTACTGGCTAAATGCTATTATTTGTCCAGACTTTAAATCTCGTGAAGAATTATTAATAAAAATGAACGAACAAGGTGTTATGGCTAGACCTATTTGGAAACTTATGCATAGACTGCCAATGTTTAAAACAGCTTTGAGAGGAAGTTTAATTGAGTCTGAAATTCTCGAAGAACGCTTAATTAACATCCCAAGCACACCAATTCTTAGGGGAGATAATGAATAAAAGCATATGTGTTTTTACAGGCACTAGAGCAGAGTATGGCTTGTTGTATTGGTTATTAAAAGATATCGAGTCAGATCATGAATTAGATTTACAGTTATTGGTATCAGGAATGCATCTTTCACCAGAGTTTGGTTGTACTTACCAACAGATTGAAAAAGATGGTTTTAAAATTGATGAAAAGATTGAAGTTTTACTTTCTTCGGATACCCCTATCGGCGTATCTAAGAGCATGGGTCTCGCAATATTAGGTTTCGCTGACTCGCTCAATAGATTGGCGCCTGATATTATTGTTATTTTAGGAGATAGGTTTGAAGCTCTAGCGGCAGCACAAACCGCCATGATATTGAGGATCCCAATCGTACATATTCACGGCGGTGAAATAACAGAGGGAGCCTATGATGATGCTATTCGCCATGCGATAACAAAATTAAGTAACCTTCATTGTACTTCGACAGATGAATATAGACGAAGAGTAATACAGCTAGGAGAGTCCCCGTTAAGTGTTAAGAATGTCGGCGCTATCGGCCTAGATCATTTGATAAGAAGTAAATTTATGACTGTTGAGGAATTATCTAGTTCCCTAAGCTTTAAAATTGATAAGCCTTTCTTTCTTGTAACTTATCACCCTGTAACTCTTGCAAATGAGCCAGCAGTAGAATCATTCGAAGCACTTTTAAATAGTCTTGACCATTTTGAAGATTTCCAAGTTATTCTAACTTACCCTAATGCTGACGATGGTGGTCGTAAGATTATCCCTTTATTAGAATCCTATGCTGCAAAATATCCTAAAAGAGTCTTAGCAATTACTTCTTTAGGTCAGCAACGATATCTAAGTGCAGTAAAACATGCCGCAGTAGTTATTGGTAACTCATCAAGTGGTATAATTGAAGTGCCTTCTTTTAATGTTCCTACAGTTAATATAGGTATGCGACAAAAAGGTAGGATTGCAGCCAAAAGTGTATTGCATTGTAAAGCTGATACTCATTCAATTATTTCGAGTATAGAGATTGCTCTTAGTAATCCCTATAAGAAGAAAGGGGAACACGTTGTTAACCCTTATGGCCAAGGAAATGCAAGTAAACAAATTATTGAAATGATAAAAAATTTCTCTAATAACCAATTGAAATCGTTTTTTGATATTAAAGTGAGTAACGAACTATGACTCTAATTATTGCCGAAGCCGGCGTTAACCATAATGGCAAAGAAAAACTAGCATTCGAATTAGTTGATGTTGCCCATAGGGCAGGTGCTAATATTGTAAAGTTTCAAACTTTTAAAGCGAGTAAATTAGTTACAGCTTCAGCTAAACAAGCTGATTATCAAGTCACTAATACTAAAAAAGAAGAATCTCAACTGGCAATGTTAGAAAGACTAGAGCTTAGTTATGATGCACATCATCGGTTGATTGATTACTGTAACAAGTTAGGAATAGAGTTTCTATCTACCGCGTTTGACTCAGATAGTTTGAAATTTTTAGTTGAAGATCTAAAACTCACTAGATTAAAAGTACCATCAGGGGATTTGACTAATGCTCCACTTGTACTAGAACATGCATTAACTGGTTGTGATCTAATAGTTTCATCAGGAATGGCAAATTTAGCTGAATTAGAGTCTGCTCTAGGTGTTATTGCATTTGGATATATTAATGATGCAAACAAACAACCTTCAATAGAAAATTTCCAAGCAGCATACTTTTCAGAGGAAGGAAAAAGGTTACTTAAAGAAAAAGTTACAATTCTACATTGTACAACAGAATATCCTGCTCCTCTTGAAGATATTAATTTAAATGCGATGGATACAATGAGAAACGCATTTCACTTAGATACAGGTTACTCCGATCACAGTGCAGGTATTATTGTGCCAATAGCGGCGGTTGCTAAAGGCGCAACTGTTATTGAGAAACATTTCACACTTGATAAAAACATGGAAGGCCCAGACCATAAAGCATCATTAGATCCTGTTGAATTAAATTCAATGATTAAAGCAATTCGCGATGTGGAAATGGTACTTGGTGATGGAATTAAAGGGCCAAGGCCTTCAGAAATAAAGAATAAAGCGGTTGCTCGCAAGAGTCTAATTGCGGCTAAAGATATCAAGATCGGTGATGTTATCAAACAGGATGATATTGCTATAAAAAGGCCTGGAAATGGTCTAAGTCCTTATCTTTTTTGGGATTTAGTTGATAAAAAGTCAACAAGAAACTATAACGAAGGCGAGACTTTTAAATTTGACTAATTTGATTTATGTATTGGGAAGTGGTGGACATGCAAGCGTAGTGGTTGACATTCTTCTTCAAAACACTCCAGAACCGAACATTACCATTGTCGGCCCTAAAGTCAACGACCTGAGAAAAAACTTAAGTCAACTTCGCTTTATTTCTGATGCTGAGTTACAAAGTTATAATCCAAGTGAAGTGACTCTATATAATGGAGTAGGTTCAATGCCTGGAACAAATTTGAGACAGAAGCTTTATCGGCAATACTCTGATTTAGGGTTTAAGTTTTCTGCTCTGATATCGAAACAAGCTTTTGTATCTCCAAATGTAAATTTGTCGGCAGGTGCACAGGTCCTAACTGGTGCTATTGTTAATGTGGGGGCTGAAATAGGTGAAAATTCAATTATTAATAGCGGTGCTATCATTGAGCACGATACTCAAATAAATAGTCACTCCCATATCGCACCTGGTGCTCTTATATGTGGTGATTCAATCATAGGTAAAAATTGCCATATTGGGGCTGGAGCTAAAATAATTCAAAATATATCCATTGGTAACAACTGTTTAGTTGCCTCCGGTGCTATAGTTACAAAAAATTTAGAAAATAATCAAATTAGTTATGGGTATAGAAGCCAAGTGATTAATAAATAGGTAATTTCAGAATGATTAAAAATTTGCAGGACATACTAATTTCGCCAACATCGTCAATTAGAGAAGCGCTAGAAATAATTAGTATAGGTGCGCATAGATCTGCACTTGTAATTGACGATAAAAACAATTTACTCGGAATCGTTACTGATGGAGATGTTCGTAGAGGGCTTTTAAAAGGTCTAGCCCTCACTAACCCTGTTGAAACGGTAATGAATAAAAAACCCTTAACCTTGCCTTATCCTGCAGATAAAAAGCAAGCACTAGCTCTGATGGAAGCAAAAAGTATTCTTTCAATACCTGTGTTAAAGGGTGAGGAGCTCGTTGGTCTTGAGACAATTCATGATGCTATGTCAGCAACTACGTATGAAAACCCCGTATTTATAATGGCGGGAGGTTTTGGTACTCGTTTAAGACCACTTACTGATAACTGCCCTAAGCCAATGTTAGAGGTAGGGGATAAACCAATTCTTGAAACAGTTATTTTGCAATTTAAGAAAAACGGGTTTAAGAATTTCTATATTTCAACTCATTTTCTACCTGAAGTTATTATGGACCATTTTGGAGACGGAAGTAAGTTCGGTGTAAATGTAACTTATGTTCATGAAGATTCTCCTCTTGGAACCGGTGGCGCGCTTTCATTATTACCTGAGTCTACCCCCAAGCTACCTTTGATTATGATTAATGGAGATGTTTTAACTAAACTGAACTTTAAGCGGCTATTAAAGTTTCATAACCAAAACGATGCTTGTGCCACTATGTGTGTGCGTGAATATGATTATCAAATTCCTTACGGGGTTATTAATAGTGATGGTATAAAAATAACGTCGATGGTTGAGAAACCAACGCATACTTTTTTTGTTAATACCGGAATTTATGTATTGGAGCCTGAAGTCTTTGCTGATTTAGAGCTTAACCAAATCATAGACTTGCCTACTCTACTGGAACAACAGATAGATAATGATAAGAATGTATTTTTATATCCATTACATGAATATTGGCTTGACATAGGAAGAATGGATGATTTCAAAAAAGCCCAAGTTGATATAGAAACTTTAGGATTAATAGATTAATGCATAAAGAGAATAAATGTATTGCTTTAATACCTGCTAGAGGGGGAAGCAAAAGGCTGCCAAATAAGAATGTTTTAGCCCTCAATGGTTCGCCACTTATTGCTTGGACTATTCGTGCAGCGCTTGCATCCCAATACATATCAAAGGTTTATGTAACAACCGATTGTCAAAAAATAGCTGATGTAGCAATAAAATATGGTGCAGAAGTTCCTTTTATTCGACCAGATTATCTATCTTCAGATACGGCTACTTCTAATGATGTATTATTGCATGCTATTGATAAAGTTGGCCTATCAGAAGGAGATTCGATTATGTTGTTACAGCCAACTTCTCCCTTAAGGTCTACTTTACATATTGATGAGAGTATAGAATTATTTCGAAAGCGCAAAGCCGGAGGTGTTGTATCTGTCTGTCAGTGCGAACATTCTCCATTATGGTCTAATACTTTACCGAGTGATAACTCTATGGGGGACTTTTTACCCCCAAATTTAATCTCTAAACGCAGTCAAGACATACCTAAGTACTTCCGTTTAAATGGAGCTATTTATCTATATGGCGTTAAAGGGGTTAAAGAAAACAATGGAATATATTATGACTCTTCGGTATTTGCCTATGAAATGAAAAGTATCGACTCAGTAGATATAGATGAGTCGATAGATTTTAAATTAGCACAAGTATTATTGAATGAAAAAGTTAGTGGTAATTAATTTTAATTATTACGTTAGCTTTTATTAATAAACTCGTTTACTTGTGATTGTAACAGGGTTAATTGTTTTTTCATTTCACGGTTGTTTAAAGCTTGTTTGTTTAGTTCACTTTTAAGTGATTGGATTGTTAAATTTTGGGTATGCTTTTGCTTCCATAAAGTTGAAAAACTATCCTGTAGACGGTCGGTTCTTATGCGTAAAGAATTTAACAACTTGCTAATTCGTTCATTTTCTCGTTGTTCATTTTTTGTCTGAATTAAATAAATTCTGGTGTATTGTCGGATGAACTCTTCAAGCTCATTTTTATATTCGTTGGGGTTCTGATTTGTTGAATAATTGAAGTTAGAGGTAAGAGGGTCCGTTTCTTTATAAAACTGTCTGATTTCTGAAGATTCACTGTCAGAAAAATAGGCCACTTTTGGGCTGTTTAAATGGTTGCCTGTAATTTGTAATATTTTGCTTAATTTATCGCTTTTCCAATGTTTTGAAAAGGTTCTATTCTCTTCGTTCATAATTATAGAAAATTTGCCAAATGATGGGTTTATCTGAGTTTTGGGAGAGCTCAATTTATCCATTGGTATAGAAAGAATATCCGTTATGAGCTTTTTAATGTCCATATTAATTGAATAATAAATTATATGGTACTTGCGGGGGGTAATGATTTGATTGAATGAATCGTAGTAATTTTTCCAATTTAGAGAGTTACTAGGAAGGTTTCTATAGAATTCTGGAAAAGAAATTTTATTATCTTGCTTTAATAGTTGACAATAGCAGGACCGAATAAAGTCAACTTGTTCTCTAAATACTGTGAGAATTTCAACATCTATGGTGAATGTTAAATTATTTATTGCTCTAGCTAACTTTAAAGCATGTGTTTCTGGGGCAGAATATCCATCAACAAAGTGACCACAGAGTCTTTCATTTGATACTATAAGAATTTTTTGATCTTTATTATCATTTATACTTATTTGTAATAAATTAAAAAAATCATCATCTACAACTAATGAAGTTAATTCTGACAAATAGCCTATTGCAAAATTTTCAGCTAATATTGTTTTATTTATATTTAAAAAATTTTGTATTGAACTACTCGCTGTTTTATGAGTCCCTGTATGGATTAATAATTTCATGATACATACTTTGTTTGAATGATTATATTATTTTATATTAGCATGAACTTTTCTTGTTTAAGAGAAATTTTAAGACAGATAAAACATATGAAAATGAAATACATCCTGAAAAATGATGGTTTAAGTCCAAATACTGTTGAAGATAATTATTGGAAGATCTATAAAACTGTGGCCAAAATCTGTTGACCAATACAAAGTTATGAAAGAGATGTAATGTGATAATTGAAAGAATAAAATTAATATGTATCTCCATTTTGTCTATATCAGATAAAATGCTGCCTAAAAAAAATCGCTTTTGCTTTTTCAAAACCCCCCGAACTTTTTGGGATGCCAATCAGCAAGCTCTTTATCAGTATGTTTTAAATAATACAGGTGAAGTAGTCGTTGTTGTTGATGGTAATAAACTTTCTCCTAAAAGGCCTATACAATCCTTAAAGGTTGTATGGGATCTTATGTTGAGTAAAGTAATTATTTTTGATCATTCTTTGTTACCAGGAATATCTTCCAAACGTCATATAAGAGTAAACTTGTGGCACGGAACACCACTAAAAAAAATAAGGTTTCATTTAACTGAACAAAAGTCGAAAATATATTCCCTAAGACAATCTCCTTATACTGATCTATTAACAGCAAATTCAAACTATGATGCATTGTTGATGTCGTCAGCTATGAATATCCCTCGATTCAATGTGTTAGACACTGGCTTGCCAAGAAATGATTTTTTACTTTGTAATGATAGTGAGCTTTCAAAGTTAGATTTATATGGAGATTTAGATAAGTTAAATGAGTTAAAGCATGGCTTTGATAATGTTATTTTATGGGCTCCAACTTTTCGAGGGACTCCTAAAGATTTAATTGATCCTTTAGAGTTAAGTAAAGAAGAACAGATTAAGTTAGGTGCATTACTAGAAAAGAAAAATTCATGTCTTTGGATAAGATCTCATAAATTTTCTAAATTATCAAAGTTAGGCCTTTTACTAGCGCACCCTAATGTTTTTGATGTTTCAAAGGTTACAAATAGCAATATCATACTTCATTTAACAGATTTACTAATCACAGATTTTTCTAGTATTTGGATTGATTTTTTATTACTAGATAGACCTATTATTATTTATGCGAAAGACTATGATGCTTATATAAAACAGCAAGGTTTTATTCTCGACTATAAAGAGCAAATTCCTGTACCGTTGCTCGATAATTTTGATGTATTAACAAATACGATTGACACTGAACTTAAAAATAGACATTTTATAGGTTACGTCGAGACAAAAAATAAATTTCACCATAGTGATACATCAGCAAATAAAAGTGAATTAGTTTACAAGGCTATAAAAAGCTATAAACGTCTTCCTTTGTTTATTAGTAAATAAGTATTAGATGACAAGTATTAATAAACGACAGCATAACAAAACACGTCTTTTAAGAATGGTAAAGGGCTTCATACCTGCTTTATTAATGTTATTTGTTCCTAAAAAGAAAAAACGAATAATTTTTTCTTCAGATCATAACATCGCTTTTAAGCATAGCTCCAAGTATCTATTTGAGTACTTTCTAAAACACCATCAGGATTTTGAAATTAAGTTTGTGATTAACTCTGATGAGTACAGAAAAAAATTAACAATGGAATATGGTGATTACTTTATTCGGTCTAATACGCTTTCTGGTCATTTCTATGTGTTAATGGCAAAGACTTGGGTGGTGTCTTCTTTCGAAACGCCAGTTGGTGGCGTTCTGTTGAATATAGGAAGGAAGGTACACCATTTAAGCCACGGCTCTCCTCTTAAAAATATTGGCTTAATGGAAAATAGCTGTGGCAAACTAAAAAAGACTTATTATTGGTTAATACGCAAAAATTTTTCGTACTTCTATTCTTGCGCGGATATTTTTACCCCAATATGGGTAAAATGCCTGGGAGTAAATGTTGAAGATGTAGTGATACAGCCATTGGCAAGAAACGAGTTAATACTTCAACCCCAAAAAGAGCTTTTTAAAAGTATAACGACTAAAATGCCGCACGGAAGGCACGTCTTATATGCGCCTACATGGCGACCTTTTTCTGACACTAAACTATTTAACTTCGATGATTTTTCTGTTGCTCGGCTAACCGAATGTTTAGAGAATAACCAAATCAATATACATTTAAGATTACACCCTAATTTTTCAGATAAAATCCCCCCAGAGTTGTTAGTGTCACCGAGGATTCGAATACTAGGAAATAATGACGTTCATGATATAAATTCTATTCTAGGCGAGTTTGATGCTGTAATCACAGATTATTCAAGTATTTATATTGATTTTATTCTGACTTTAAAACCTGTAATGTTTCTTCCTTATGACTATTCGGCCTATAATGAAAATGTAGGTTTTGCTATTGATTTTCAAAAGTATACTCCAGGGCCAAAACCTGCATCATATGATAAATTTGAAAATGAACTGACAGCATTGCTAGAAGATAGGGGATACTACTTATCTGAAAGAAAAAGAGTCAATGATGAGTTAAATACGATAAAGCTAGAGCCCTCTAAATCAAATGCTGATTTTATTATAAGTAAAATAATATAAAGATTAATTAGACTATGACAAAAAAAATAATTACTTACGGAACATTTGATATGTTTCATATTGGTCATTTAAATTTATTAAAGCGGATATACGAATTTGGCGATGAATTAATTGTTGGTGTATCAACTGATGAATTTAACGCGACTAAAGGGAAGAAGTCATTGATACCTTTTGAGCAGAGAGCGCAAATAGTTGAAGCGATTCAGTATGTGAGTAAAGTCATACCTGAACAGTCTTGGGAGCAAAAAAAGCACGATATAATTGATTTAAATATAGATATATTTGTAATCGGTGATGACTGGAAGGGTAAATTTGATCATTTAGAAGATATTTGTAGAGTAATCTACCTTCCAAGAACAGAAGGTGTATCAACAAGCTTATTAAAGAGCTCATTAAATTCGATACGAAATATCTCAAAGCAAGATTTGATTAATGCGTTTGATATATTAGATAGATTAAGAAAGGATTTAGAATAACAATGAATTATGATGTATTTAATGGCGACGCAGATGGGATCTTAGCGTTACTTCAATTAAGACTGGCAGAGCCAAAAGAAACGAAACTAGTAACAGGAGTAAAGAGAGATATTTCTTTACTTGAACGCGTAAATGATGACGCGACTAATGTTGTAGTTTTAGATGTTTCTATGGATAAAAATCAAAGGCCATTAGAGCAACTCTTAGCTAATAATACATCAGTGTTTTACGTTGACCATCACCGTGCTAGTAACATACCAACTTATACTAATTTGCACACTATCATAAATACGTCTCCTGATGTTTGTACAAGTTTACTTATTAACGATTATCTAAAAGGCAAACATCATTTGTGGGCCATTGCAGCAGCTTTTGGGGATAACCTTAAAGCAGTTGCTCGACGACATAGCCACTTAAATGGTTTATCTGACCAATTGACTAATAATCTAGAAGCACTTGGCACCTATGTTAACTATAACGGATACGGGCGTGATATAAACGATTTACATTATCATCCAGCTGACTTATATGAAAAACTTAAAAACTATGAAACGCCGGAGAATTTATTTGCAGAAAAGTCATCTTTATTTTTTGACTTAGAAACAGCCTATCAGCAAGACATGACTAAAGCTGATAGTGCTGATGTATTATTTGATAACGATGTTTGTAAGGTTATTGCGCTTGAAGACGCTGCATGGTCAAGACGTGTAAGTGGTGTATACGGTAATGAACTTGCTAACCAATCTCCTAATAAAGCCCATGGTGTTCTAACTAAGAATTTAGATGGTAGCTATACAGTAAGTGTCAGAGCTCCTTTAAATAATAAACAAGGTGCTGACGAAATTTGTGTGCAATTTCCAACTGGAGGTGGTCGAGCTGCCGCCGCTGGTATCAACGCATTACCAGAAGAACAAGTAGAAACCTTCATCAGTACTCTGCTAAACTATTACGATTAAACATTAATAACAAAGAAAAATGGAATTGCCTTATGTCTGTAAAAAAAAATAAATCCCACGAACGCCTAGTTAAGAAAGCTGTAATACCTGTAGCCGGTCTTGGTACTCGCATGTTGCCTGCGACAAAAGCTATTCCAAAAGAAATGCTGCCAATTGTAGATAAACCTTTAATTCAATACATCGTTAAAGAATGTATCGCTGCAGGAATAAACGAAATTATTTTGGTTACTCATTCATCGAAAAACTCTATAGAAAATCACTTTGATAAATCATTTGAGTTAGAAACAACATTAGAAACCCGAGTTAAACGTCAATTGCTTGATGAAATACAAGCAATTACACCAAAGGATGTGACTATTATGCATGTTCGTCAAGGTGAAGCTAAAGGCTTAGGACATGCAGTCTTAAAAGCAAAACCTATAGTAGGAGATGAGCCTTTTATTGTCGTTCTTCCTGACGTAATTATGGATGACGCTAGTGCTGATTTGAAATCTGAGAATTTGGCGGCAATGATAAAACGATTTGAGCAGTCTCAAATAAGCCAAATTATGGTTGAGCCAGTTCCTATGGAAAAAGTAAGTAGTTATGGAGTTGTAGATTGTGGCGGTGCGAAATTAAATGCCGGAGAATCAATGCCTATGACCGAGGTAGTTGAAAAACCACCTATTGAAGAAGCACCTTCTAATTTGGCTGTTGTTGGTCGCTATGTGTTATCAAATAAAATATGGGACTTGCTAGAACATACTCGTCCAGGTGCTGGCGATGAGATTCAATTAACTGATGCCATTGCTGATTTGATGAATAGCGAAACAGTAGAAGCATTTCATATGACCGGTAAGTCACATGATTGTGGATCTAAAATGGGGTATATGAAAGCTAATGTTGAATTTGCTTTGCGTCACCCTGAAATAGGTGAACGCTTTACTGCTTACTTGGCAAGCTTAAAAAGTTAATATCAAAACTTTTGGATAAAGAAAATGAGTTTATTAATTACTGGTGGTACTGGATATATCGGCAGTCATACTGTTGTTGAATTATTAGAGCAAGGCGATGACGTGGTGATCGTTGATAACCTGGTTAACTCTTCAACAAAATCATTAGATAGAGTAGAACAAATTACAGGTAAAAAATCAGTTTTTATCGAGGCTGATATCTGTGATAAAGGTGCTATGCGACGTGTTTTTAACGACCATAATATAAGCTCTGTTATTCACTTTGCTGGGTTAAAAGCCGTTGGTGAATCGACGCAAATACCTCTGCATTATTATCACAATAATGTGTCAGGGACTGTTGCATTGCTTGAAGTGATGACTGAATTTAATGTAAAAAACATTGTGTTTAGTTCATCCGCTACGGTTTATGGTGAAAATAACGTATCGCCACTAGTGGAGACTATGCCTACTTCAGCAACCAATCCATATGGTCAATCAAAATTGATGGTCGAACATGTGTTGTTTGATTTAGCCAAAAGTGATCCAGAATGGTCGATCATTTCTCTTCGTTATTTCAATCCTATTGGTGCTCATAAATCAGGCCTTATTGGAGAAAATCCAAATGGTATTCCGAATAACCTTTTGCCTTTTGTGTCTCAGGTTGCTGTTGGACGATTAAAGGAACTGCAGGTTTTTGGCGATGATTATGATACAGTCGATGGAACAGGTGTACGTGATTATATTCACGTTGTCGATTTAGCAAAAGCACATTTAAAAGCTGTCATTGCACTTGATAAATTACCTGGTTGTACTGCGATTAATATTGGCACTGGAAATGGTACTTCTGTCTTACAGATAGTAAATAAATTTAAAGAGATCAGTGGCGCTGATATTCCTTACAAAATAAGCCCTCGTCGTCCAGGTGATATAGCGACCGTTTTTGCGCAAGCTAATATCGCCTATGATGTATTAGGCTGGCAGGCTGAGCGAGGTTTAGATGACATGATTGCCGATACATGGCGCTGGCAGTCAGAAAACCCGAATGGTTTTGACTAATAAATGATTTCTAGGTCATTAAAAAGCCATATCAATAAAAGACGAGAAATTTATTTCTCGTTTTTTTTGTTATTTTTAATAAAAATTAAATTTTTGACTATAATTTTCAGTGAAACAAAAACAACAATTTTGGAGATTATATGTGCGGGATAGTTGGTGCTGTGGCTCAGCGCGATGTAGTAGATATTTTAATTGAAGGTTTAAAGAGACTTGAATACCGAGGATACGATTCTGCCGGTGTTGCAGTTGTTGATAGCCAAAATAAACTTCATCGAGTTAGACGATTAGGGAAAGTTCAAGAATTATCCGATGCAGTTCAAAATGAACCTTGCCCTGGCGGTACCGGAATAGCCCACACCCGATGGGCTACACATGGAGCACCTAGTGAAGCTAATGCTCACCCGCATTTATCATCCGATAATATTGTCGTTGTTCATAATGGTATCATTGAAAATCATGAAGAACTAAGAGGAAAACTGAAAACGCTAGGCTATGTGTTCACCTCCCAAACCGATACTGAAGTCATCGCTCATCTCGTTCATCACGAATTTAAATCCTGCGACACTTTGTTGTCGGCTGTTCAACTTGCTACTAAACAATTAGATGGTGCTTATGGCACTGTGATAATGGATGCAAACGATAAAGATAAATTTATCGTAGCCCGTTCAGGCAGCCCTTTAGTGATAGGTTATGGACTAGGAGAACATTTCATTGCTTCAGATATATTGGCATTATTGCCGGTTACCAGACGCTTTGCTTATCTTGAAGAAGGGGATGTAGCGGAGATTACTCGACAGTCAGTTTCAATTTTTGATGAAAATGGTAATGCCGTAGAACGAGAAATTAAAGAATCCGATGCTACTCATGATGCAGGCGATAAGGGTGAATATCGACACTATATGCTTAAAGAAATTTATGAGCAGCCAATTGCAATTCGTAACTCTCTTGCAGGGCGTATTATCGATGACAGTATTGATAGCGATGTGTTCGGAAATAACGCCGAGGAAATCTTTAAATCGATAGAACATGTTCAAATTATTGCTTGTGGTACGAGTTACCATTCAGGCATGGTTGCGCGCTATTGGCTTGAAGAATTTGCCGGAATTTCCTGTAATATTGAAATAGCTAGTGAGTATCGATATAGAAAAATATTCGTGCCAAAGAATGGATTGATAGTAACCATCTCTCAATCAGGCGAAACCGCAGATACTTTGGCTGCATTGAGAAAAGCAAAAGACCTAGGTTTTAAAGCATCTCTTACGATTTGTAATGTGCCAGGTTCGTCTTTAGTTAGAGAATCTGATTTATGTTTTATGACCAAAGCTGGCGCAGAGATTGGCGTTGCATCAACGAAAGCATTTACTACACAGCTTGTGGGTTTAATGATGCTGACCATTGCTTTAGGAAAATTCAATGATGTTAATCAAGAAAAACTAAAAGAACATACACAAGCTTTATTAACGTTACCAAATAAGATTGACGAAGTACTGGCAATCGCGCCACGTATAGAAGCATTAGCGGAAGATTTTTCTGATAAAAATCATTCTTTATTTTTAGGACGCGGTCGCCAATACCCAATCGCAATGGAAGGCGCTTTAAAACTTAAAGAAATTTCTTACATTCATGCGGAAGCCTACGCTGCCGGCGAATTAAAGCACGGGCCATTAGCTTTGATTGATGACGATATGCCAGTAATTGTCGTTGCCCCTAATAATGAACTTATTGAAAAGTTAAAATCTAATGTTGAAGAAGTCAGAGCTCGTGGCGGTTTAATGTTTGTGTTTGCAGACGTTGATTCAAACTTTGTCAGTGATGAAACTATGAAAGTGATTGATATCCCACATTGTGAAATAGGTATAGCACCAATGATTTATACGATACCATTGCAGTTGCTATCCTATTACGTGGCGATTATTAAAGGGACGGATGTTGACCAACCTAGAAACCTTGCGAAGTCAGTAACTGTAGAATAATTACAAATTATAGTATCCAAAATGACCTAATTTAATATAATTGGAAATTAGCGAAGCGGAGTTATTTTTCAATTATATTTACTCTCCACCAATTATCTAATAAATGAACAGAATAGCAAAAATAAAAAGGATTTACCTTGGTTCAAGCATCATCACCTCAAACCATAGCTATCTCAGCACTTGAACAGCAAGCTAGCATTTTTAAATCAAACGCTATTACCGACCTGTTTAATGAAAACTCAAAGCGATTCGAACAATTCTCGATAAATGCATCGTCTTGGTTTTTGGATTATTCAAAACAAAACATTAATGAAGAAGCTCTTAATTCGCTTATAGCTTGGGCAAATGAAAGCGATTTGTCTACTGCTATTAATGCGATGTTTAGTGGTGAAAAAATCAACCATACTGAAAATAGGGCAGTGCTGCATACTATTTTGCGAGCCAAAAAAGACCAGCAGGCCATGGTTTTAAGTCCTGAGGAGTGCGCTGAAATCGAACTTGCTAATAGCAAGATGCAAGAGCTTTGTTCTAGTTTACATACAGGCGATTATCTAGGGGCAACTGGTAAGCCAATCTCTGATGTTATTGCTGTTGGTATCGGTGGCTCATATTATGGCGGTAAAGTTGCTCAGGAGGCGCTTAAGCCGTATCAGCAAGATAAAGTAAAAGTCCATTACCTTGCCAACATCGACGGCAGCGCTATTGCTGAAAAGCTCGCACCGTTAAATCCTGAAACTACTGTGATCCTAATTATATCGAAAACGTTTACCACTCAAGAAACTTTGCTCAATGCCACAAGTTGTCGAAGTTGGTTGCAAACACGTTTACCTGATTATGATTTATCTGATCATTTTATTGCTGTCAGTTCAAATGTAGAGAAAGCAGTAGAGTTTGGTGTCAGTAGTGAAAATGTTCTGCCAATGTGGGATTGGGTAGGAGGTCGATTTTCATTATGGTCGGCGGTTGGATTACCATTAGCGATTTCTATTGGTTATGGAAATTTTGAGCAGCTACGCGCTGGCGCGAGAAGTATGGATAAACACTTTCAAAACGCTGATTTTCGTCATAACATGCCAGTATTGATGGCCTTACTTGGAATTTGGAACATAAACTTTCTCGGTTATAACTCATTAACCACCTTACCTTATGATCATTCACTTCGAGCTTTACCTGGTTATCTGCAACAACTCGATATGGAAAGTAATGGCAAGCAAGTAAATCACGATGGCGAAATAGTCACGATGAAAACTGCGCCTATCGTATTTGGTCAAGAGGGAACTAATGGTCAGCATGCGTTTATGCAATTAATGCATCAAAGCAATGAAGTTGTGCCAGCCGATTTTATAGTATCGCTTAATTCTAACAGTGATTATCACTATCATCACACCATGCTTGTCGCCAATTGTTTTGCACAAAGTGAAGCATTAATGAAAGGCAAGTCTCTTGAGGATGCAAGAGCAGAGCTTAAATCGAAAGGGTTATCGGATGAAGATGTCGAAAGGCTTGCGCCACACAAAGTAATGCCAGGTGACTCACCGAGCAATACATTAGTTGTGGATAACCTAACACCTAAAGCATTAGGAGCACTGCTGGCACTTTATGAACATAAAATTTTCGTTCAAGGGATAATGTGGCAATTAAACTCATTTGATCAATGGGGTGTTGAGTTAGGAAAAGAGCTAGGGCAATCTATATTGGCGGTGATGGGCGGCGAAAGTAACGACAACTTGTCTGCCTCAACCCAAGGATTAATCGACAAGTTTTTGGCCAAAAAAAGTTAAATTAGCAAAGTTAAATTGGCAAAGTTAAATTGGCAAAGTTAAATTGGCAAAGTTAAATTGGCAAAGTTAAATTGGCAACGCTAATTCTTGTGTATTAGACCTAGATAAATGCTAGGTCTAAATTTGATGTTTTCACGGCGGCAGGTTTTACAACTTCAGGTTTGTCAAAAAAATATCCTTGAAAAAATTCAAACCCTAAATTTATTGCCTGTTCAAATTCTTCAATACTTTCAATTTTTTCTGCGAGTAATCGAATATGAGGATACTCAGTAAGATGTTCAATCAGCTCAACGATTTCACTTAAATCCGTTTGCCTAAAATCCACTTTGATAATATCGATATACGGAAAGAAATTATGCCAAAGTTGATGATGAATGAAATCATCCAAAGCAATTTGATAACCTTTACTATGCAAGTTCTTGCAAATATCGAATAGTTCAGAAGTTGGCTCTTCAGTTTCTAAAATCTCTACAATAATATGCTCTTTCGGCAACTGCAGGGGGTAACCTTTTTTTAATGTCGCCAAAGTAAAATTCACAAAAGCAGGCTTTTGTTTGGTAAAAGATTTACTGACTTTTGATTCTAGTGTCGACTCAATCAGTTTGATTGTCGCAGTATCGGCATCAATGTTGGGAAAAGTATTGACTAAACTATCACGAAAAAATAACTCATATGCACATATGTTATTGTCTTTGTCGACGATAGATTGCCGTGCAGCAAAGCCATGCAGCTCATTAAGTTTGGTTTTATGAATATCATTTTCTAGGTTATTGTTCTCTAGATTGTTATTCATTGTAAGGCTGTCTATTAACAACGATTCAATTGATTGCATTTAATAAAATACCTATCAGCGTTTAAATGAAAAAATGGTAAGAAATCGAATTAAAGATGCTTAATTCCAAACGCTTATGAATGGCTAGAATAGCATATTTTTACTGATAAAATAATGGAAAAATGTATAGACCCTCTGGGAATCTTGCTGAGCATCGACCTTTCTGAAAGTAAAATATATTAATCTAATTAAAACAAATCGTTAATAGAAAATAACAAGTAAATATATAGCTATCTTGCATCAAATAGATTTATCATATAGCAATCTTAAATTTTAATTTCTTAAGTATTTAAACCTAAAATTTCACTGCATTTATGCTTATTTTAGATATCTAGAAAGGCATAGGCGCAGCGAAATTTAACCGTAGTATATACTTACAGCAATACCGACAAATATTTGGAGTCTAATTTGGCTATTGGCACTATTTTTTCTTTAGCAGTTTATTTTATCGCGATGATCGCTATTGGCTTATACGCCTATAAAAAATCGACAGATGATGTTTCTGGTTATATGCTAGGAGGGCGTAGTTTGAGTCCCTCAGTTACAGCTTTATCGGCAGGCGCATCTGATATGAGTGGTTGGATCTTGATGGGTGTACCAGGAGCAATGTACATATCGGGATTAAGCAGTACTTGGATCGCGATTGGCCTGATCATTGGTGCCTATGCAAACTATCGTATCGTCGCTCCACGTTTGCGAACTTATACTGAAGTGGCCAATGACTCTATAACCTTGCCAGATTTTTTTGAAAACCGTTTCAATGATAATAAGCGTTTACTACGTATTGTATCTTCAATCGTTATCATCATCTTTTTTACTTTATATACATCATCGGGCATCGTTGCTGGTGGCAAGTTGTTCGAAAGTTCTTTTGGTTTAAATTATGAAATCGGCTTGTATGTTACTGCTGGCGTAGTTGTTTGTTACACCATGTTTGGCGGATTTTTAGCGGTGAGTTTAACCGACTTTGTCCAAGGTTGTATTATGTTTATCGCCTTAATACTGGTCCCTGTTGTGGTGATCTTTAATGTTGGTGGTTTGGCTGAAGCACAGCAAAGTATTGACATTATTAACCCTGATTTATTCAATATGTTCAGTGGTGTCAGCATAGTTGCAATAGTTTCAGCAATGGCATGGGGGTTAGGTTATTTTGGCCAGCCTCATATCATCGTACGTTTTATGGCTATTCGCTCTGTAGAAGATTTACCAACGGCACGCCGTATCGGCATGAGTTGGATGATAGTGTCTCTATTGGGGGCTGTAGCCACGGGTTTTGTTGGTATTGCTTACATTGCTAAAACCGGTATGGAATTGGCAGATCCAGAAACAATATTCATTCTTTTATCACAAGTTTTATTCCACCCAATAATTGCTGGTTTCTTACTTGCAGCAATACTTGCGGCAATTATGAGTACCATTTCATCACAATTACTAGTTACCTCAAGTTCATTGACCGGTGACATCTATCGAACGTTTTTAAACAAAGACGCGAGCGAAAAACAATTGGTTTCTGTTGGTCGAATTTCAGTATTGATTGTGGCATTAGTTGCTGTGTTTTTAGCCTACGATAGAGAAAGCTCTATTCTTAGTTTAGTCGGTAATGCATGGGCTGGTTTCGGAGCGGCATTTGGACCACTTGTTATCTTCAGCTTGTATTGGAAACGAATGAATAAACAAGGGGCATTAGCAGGCATGCTAGTCGGTGCATTGACTGTATTGTTCTGGATATATGCGCCGATTACTATTAATGGTCAAAGCTTAAGTGCATGGATCTATGAAATTGTTCCTGGCTTTATTTTCTCTGCGATTGCTATTATCGTGGTAAGTAGAATGACAGAGCAACCAGAGCCAGAAATACAAGAGATGTTCAAACAAGTAGAGTCTGTTCACTCGTAAAGAAAATAAAATTATTAGGTCGGGGCAACTCGGCCCTGAACAATTGATATTGCATAAGTAGGGTCAGATCATACTTTTATTATTTTTTTATAATAAAGTGTGATCTGACCCTCGTTTTTTCTTCTTGTTGTTTGAGACAGGTGACTACCGAAACTACACCACCCATGGTGTTTCGTCATACAATGTAAAGGGATATACAAGTGTCGTGGGTGCAGGATGGACAGCAACGACCCTGTCCTGTAAGGCGTCGAAAATTGAACGTCCATGTATTTTCGAAATACCTTACGTCCTGTAAGGCAAAAAAAAGGTTCATCGCGCCTTACCGGGAAATGCAGCTTTTATCTTTAAGAAAAAGTATTCTGAATCTCGATATCCATAGGCCATCCTTTTTATTAGTTTGATTTTATTATTCATACCTTCAAGTGTGCAGGTGTTTAGTCGATATTTAGCAGATGAAACAATGCCATGAATGTATGGCTTTAGTTTGCGAGCAAAGTCTAACAGTGGTTTGAGCTTGCTATCCTGAACTTGCTGCCACCATAATTCCCATAGGCTTTGTGACTGTTCAATTGATTCGCAATACCATAGCTCTTTGAGTTGTTCACCAAGAATGTACGTTGTCATCAGGTCTTTGTTCATAGCTAATAAGGTATCTAGATGGTTTTCTTGTCCAGCCGTTAGATTCTCTCTGTTTTTAAGTAATACCCAGCGAGAGCGTTTTACCCATTTTCTCGCTTTCTTGTCATGCTTGAGCTTATTGGCTTGGTCAATACGAACCCTGTCGATGACTTCTCGGCCATACTTCGCCACAACATGAAATAGGTCATAGACTATCGTAGCGTTGGGACAGTGCTGTTGAACCTCCAAATCAAAGGCTGTATTCATATCCATCGCGACTGCTTCAATGTTTTTGCAATGCTCGCCAAGCATTTCAAAAAAGGGCCTAATTTGTTTGCGGCTACGCCCTTCACCAATCCACAACACTTGATATGTGTCAGCGTCCACAATAACGGTTGCGTAGCGATGACCTTTGAAAACTGCGAACTCATCCATGACCAGCTTCGTGATGGATGACCAGTCAGGCCCCTTAACCTCTCTAGCTAATCGTCGTTTATCGATTTCTTTTATCGTATGCCAATGTAGGCCTGTGTGCTGAGAGATATGCTTGATTGGTAATACTCTAAGCAAGCCTTCTACATAATTTCTTAGTCTGGCGGTCATCCGAGAATGAGGCTCTAGCCATTGAATTGCTTCAGTGATAACGCCACATTGAGGACAATTTATGAGACGAGTAAGTACGTTAAGTCTCACTCGATGATTAAGAAAGCTGGCATCATTAATCGTTCGCCAGGTTGAATCATGAACGGAATTACATTTAAGCCCGCAATGACAACGTCCGTCCGAGCTTGGTTCAAGGGTAAAAGTGACAAGTGAATCAGTTTTTTGAGTTTGGGTTACATTAAACCCTTCCCAGAATTGAGATAAGAAAGTAAAATCGGTCATAGAAACGGTGTTTGTTATTAGTTTTGGTTTGGCGATTAAAACTTTACAACTTACACCGTTTTTTTTTTCAACTATTTTTTATTTCCCGCTAATATGCGATGAACCAAAAAAAAGCCCGCTTGCGCGGGCATAAAGGTGTATGACTGGAATCATACTTAGTGTGAATTTTCATGAGCTATTAATTTCTGCTGAATTAGATACTCCACTCAATATTACTATCAAGCTGTTGCTGCCATACGTCTAAGGATTCACGTTTGTCACCCATGATGATGACATCGCCTTGCTCATATTGACGTGTAACGCCTTTTATATCGGCATCGCTAAACTGTTCAGTAAACTGTAAGTGTTCAGATTTTGGTACGATGAAAACTGTCACATTGTCATACTTGCCTTCAAATACCATGTGAATGCTATTCATACTATCGAAGAAACAACCGTCAACTGATATCAGCTTGCCTAGCTTCTTAGCGAATGAAACATTCAAATCAGACATTTCTTCATTAACACTTGCTAATGAATAATTAGCATTACCAACGTTTGAGAACTTACCTTCTTCGTGATGATAGTGTGCAAGCGAGTAATCGCTTACGTTTGAGTAGGCAGGGCTAAACAACATCATATTGCTGGCGATACCTACCATCAATGCTACCGAGGCTGCTAATGCAAACTGAATGCGTGTTTTCTTTTTCTTAACTTGATGTGCACGCAGACTTTGTCCTAAAATTAATTTATCGGCTAGACCTTCTGGTACTTCAACATTCATCGCATTGTGAATATCGCTATCTAGAGATAGTAGATCTTTATGCAATTGTTGGCGCTGCTTATCGCTTGCTACGCTTTCTTGCATATCATCATCAAGGTTGTTCGGATCAGCAAACAATCGCTTTCTAAATTCTAAATCATCCATTAGCTAGCCCCTTGTTAATTCGCTCTTCTCTAGTCAATGCATCGCGTAGTTGATTGCGTGCTCTAAATAATCTTGTCATTACTGTATTCTTATTTAACCCTAATAAACTGGCGATCTCTTCACCGCTAAAGCCGGCAACAACTTGCAATATCAGCGGTTCACGATAGTCGACGTCCAATTTAGAAATCTTTTCTCTTAACCATTGGTTTTCTATTTCTTGCTCTGTTGTTGACGAAATATTGTCGATAATAGTCGGCTCGTCATATTCACTCATATCAAATTGTTTACGTTCAAAACGACGAGCGTTTTCGCGGCGCAAAATTGTGATCAACCAAGACTTTGCAGCCTTTTCATCTTTCAATGAATCAAGTGCTTTCCACGCTCTAAGAAATGTTTCTTGAACTAAATCTTCGGCAATATGTTTGTCGTGCACCAACCAAAATGCATATCGGTATAAGTCACCGTGCAAGGCTTTAACTAGTGCTTCATAACGCGTTTGTTTGCTAGCCATAATGTCTCTTTCAGTGTGTTACTAAATATCTGTCGAAATAAATATCTGAGCACTGAGTAGCCAATGCACCGAAGATGATAAAATTTAGTCGCTAGATCAGTTGCTACCCTTCGGGAGCTTATATAAAGCTAGATAGCTTCAGAAAATTTTAAAAAGATATGAATAACTATCTATTCAAAATTTTTTTCGCTCTCTATCTGTATATAAACTCTCAATTGCCCACATTTTTATATCGACAGATATAAAGACCTTAGAGGTGTCATTTTTATTTCGAAATATTTTCATTTTTTTCAAATTAATCTGTTCACAGAAAAATGCCCGTATAATTCTTACTAATAAATTATACGGGCATTCTGTTATTTTAGATTATAGTTCAAACTTAGTCGCTATGGATTTAAGGCTATTTCCACTTGCTGCTGTTGAACCACTCTTGTTTGCATACGTGAAATTATCTTCAGCATATCGTCACCATGCCACTGATTTTTCTCGTTTGCGTAATAGCTTTTTTGAAGTTTGGCTAATGCAGAATTAAATTCAGCATCATTAAATTTAGTTCGTAGTTGATCTAAATTAGCAAAGTGTTCACTGTCGAATAAATCATTGGCCCATTTAGGCAGTAGGGCAATAACTTGCTCACCATCATTTTGTTTACAGGCAGCCATTAATTTTAAGTAACTTTGTTTATCTTCGCTTACAAAGCTGTCTTTAGATAAATGAATTCGACCTTTTAATTTGGCTACATAAAACCAGCTTGCAGATGTTAGTAACCATAATGTCAAAAACAGCCATTGTAATGTCGTATTATATTCAGTCACGATAACAGGTTCACTTGGTAATTGCTGGCTAACAATCGGAGTTTGCGCAGCGATACCTGTGATAGTGATGGTTTTGGCAGGAATTACCGCTTGTTCTAGGCGGTCAAACTTTGTATTCCACCACGGAATAATCACTTCAGGTAATGTATAAGTGCCTGGCTTAATCGGTACAATGGCAAAGTCTTGATTCTTTTGGCCAAACAGTGTCCCGTTTCTAATGGTAGAAGCATCTTCGGCTTGATCAGGATAAATCTTAAGACCATCAGGGGCATTAAAGTCTAATTCTGGCAATTGCTCAGCAGTTAGTCCAGCAGCCGTAATTATGATTTTTCTGGTGATAGGTTCACCAAGTTCAAACTCTTCGCCTTCTGGCATTTGCTCGTTAACAGTAAGTAATTCACTCGGCAACCATTCTCCAGTAAATCCTTCTGGAATAGGCTTTACGTTAATTGCTATTTCTTTACCGCGAACGGTAATAGGCTTACCTTGTTCCATGCTTGAAAACAAAGAGCGACGTCCACTACTTTGGCTCACTTCGCCGTTAAAGTGCGGAGAATGCAAGGTGAACTTACCGCTTGTTTCCGGTTTTACTTTATAGTTTCGCTCTATAACACGCACGCGTTTGCCATTGATCACTTCAATGCTTTCTTCATCTTGACCAATTTTTTGAATATCAGCGCCGGTCATTTTTGGATCAGATAAATTAGCGCGACGTAATTCGGCCAAAATAAACAATTTAACTTTCAAGGTGAATTGTTGTTGAACATAGACCTCATCGGCAGAAACTTCTGCATCTAAGCTAATAAGCTGGGTTTGTTGTTTTGCCCGACTATCGTTTTCCGCCAATATTTGCATTGCTATCGGCTGACTTTTCACGCCTTGAATTGTCAATGCCGGAATAATCAGTTGTTCAACGCGCTTAGGAATAAGCACAGTGGTCCACTTAGTTATTCTTGTGGTGTTAAAGTTAACCATACTGGTTTGGCTACTGACTTGGGTGTTACCAACAATAAAGTCTTTTTCTAAGCTGCTTAAGTCCAACGCATCAGCTGACACTGAATCGTCGGCTACTACAGTCAATACTAGTGATTGATTGATAACCGCTGGGTTTCTGTCGACCGTAGCCGTTACTGTTTCTAATGCACTTGCGTAGAAACTTGCTAATATACAAAAAATTAAAAAGCTCAGTTGCATGCTTTTTACCATTTTTCTTTTACTCCAATACTGCTGCGATTACGACGGCGATTTCGTTGCTCTAATAGCATTTTATTTTTTAATAATAAGTGAGGGTCATCGGTTACTTGGCGAAGTAATTGCTGATACTTTTGCTCTTCTTCTGCCTGTGCCGCTTTTTCTTCTTCCGTCATGCCTAATTGTTGTTGCTGAGCACTTTGCTCATCGGTTTGCTGAGAGTTGTCTTGCTGAGCACCAGCGTCTTGCTGCTGCTCGGAATCGTCCTGTTCAGCATTTTGTTGTTCATTGTCTCTACTTTGTTGTTCAGACTCTTGCTCGTCAGGATTCTGATCAGCTTCTGAATTTTCTTGGCTTTCACTATTTTCATCTTGCTGATTGGAATCACTTTGCTGATCAGAGTTCTGTTGATCTTGCTGATCACCTTGCTGCTCCGATTGGTCTTGATCACCTTGTTGCTGTTCTTGTTGATCATCTTGCTGGTCTTGTTCGTCCTGCTGCTGATCGTTTTGTTCCTGATCCTGTTGCTCTTGTTGCTGCTGTTGTTCAAGCAACTGTTCGACAATCGCTTTATTGGCTAGCGCATCGTTGTGCTGAGGTTGTTGTTCTAACACTTGCTCATAAGCGTTAATGGCTTGTTCAAATTGCTGAAGCTTTGCTAATGTATTCGCCTTATTATAGGTCGCGTCAACGCCAACGTTTTGCTCACTTAGTTCAAGTTTTTGATATGCCTCAAGTGCCGCTTCATAATCACCGGATTTATACAAGCTACTTGCCTGCCAAGTCGGATTTTTAAATTGTTCTGCAGCTTGTTGGTAATTGCCGTCATTAAATTTTTGCTGAGCTTGTTGATCTTGGGTTTTAAATAAATCATCAATAATGTTTGCTTGAGCATTTGGTACCTGCATCGAAAATGCCAAAATGCCGGCGAGCAATACTGGAGTAAATAAAACACCTCTACGGAAATAAGTTAGTAAAAACGGCAGGGCAAGTAACAATAGATATGGGCCAGCTTCGTGCCAACTATCGCCCATATTCTCTTCCATACTTTGCTTTTCTGCAGCCTTTGCTTGCGGTAACTGACTTAAATTGACTAAGTCGCTATCATCGGCACTGATAAGACTAAAAATGCCTGAAGAAGTTCTGCTAATACCCGCAAGTCGACCAGAAACAAGTTTAGGAATAACGATGTTGCCGCCTCTGTCCTTCATCAATTCACCGTTTGATAAGGTAATAGGTGCGCCATCGGCAGTACCAACCGCTAAAATGTTGATACGATGATTATGTTCACTAGCAAAGTTATTGATATCGCTAATTTCATCTTGGCTAATACCATCGGTTATCCAATAGATATCGCCCTCAATATGACCTGCATTATTCAGCATTTGATTCGCTAGTATCAGAGCAGGATATGGATTAGAGCCTAACTCTGGCATGATCATTGGCGATAAAGACGGTAGCAATAACTTTATATTATTGATGTCTGATGTTAATGGACTGATAGTAAACGCATCACCCGCATAAGCGACAAGACCCACTTCACCTTCGTCAATGCGTTCGACCAGATCCATCGCCTTGTATCGCGCCATGGTTAAACGATCGGGCTTTATATCTGTTGCTAACATTGATAACGACATATCCATCACCAACACTGAACCTCGTTCAACATCAAATACCGGCTGCGGAATTTTTTGCCATGTCGGCCCCGCTAGAGCAACGATCATTAGCAAGCCAATTAATGCGGCGGGTATCAATGACACCGGCTTTTTATCTTCATCACTGCTTAATAATAATGTTGATAAATGTTTTGGGATCACTTGATGCCAAGCACTGCTTGATATTCTTAACTTACGTAGCTGCCACAATGCCCAAACTAGGCCAATAATTGCCACTAACCAAAGCGGGCGAATAAAATGAAAATCATCCATTATTGGCTCCTTTGACATTAAGCTTTGACGCTGAACGTGAAGTACTCGAAGCTTTGCCTTTTAGCGAGGCAGGTTGCTTACTACTTGAGCCGATAAAGCTGCTGGCTATTTGCATGTATATCATTTGTCCGAAAATCAATATTAAAACTAAAGCTAAAGGATAATAAAATAGCGCAGATAAAGGGCGCATTTGTTGCTGGTCTTGCTCAACGGGTTCCAATTGATCCAACATTTGGTAGATACGCGTCATGGTCACGCCATCTTTCGCTCTAAAGTAATTACCACCTGTTTGTTTGGCAATTTTACTTAATGTTTGTTCATCAAGATCTCGAGATGGGTTTACTTTACGATTACCAAATAACGACCGTTCCATCATCACTTCAGCGCCAATACCTATGGTATAAATGGTGACGTCTTTGGCGACGGCTAATTCTAACGCCTGATCAGGGGTAATTCTACCGGATGTATTTTGACCGTCAGTTAATAGCACTAATACTCGGTTTGAGTCTTCTTTGCTGACAAAGCGTTTAACCGCCAGTGCCATCGCATCACCAATAGCCGTTTTTTGGCCGACTAAGCCAATCACCGACTCATCGAGCATTTGTTGCACTGTATTTCTATCGTATGTCATTGGCGTTTGCATGTAAGCATCGTCACCAAATAATATCAGGCCTAATCTGTCGCCTTGACGACGCTCAATAAAATCACCCAATAATTCCTTCAACATGGTCAGTCGATCAACCTGTTTGCCATTTAATAACATGTCTTCCATTTGCATAGAGCCAGATAAATCGACCGCAATCATCATTTCTCGACCTTCTGTCGGAATTGATATTGGTTCGCCTAGCCACTGTGGTCGACAAACGGCGACAACTAACAATACCCAAACAAGGGCAGCAAACCACACTGGAAGCTTTTGCTCACTGGCAACAAGTGCTTTGCCGGAGACACCGGGTAGTAATACCGGTACTTTTAACGCTGCTGAACCTGAGGTTTTCTTCGGCGAAAAGTAATAAACCATTATCGGTAATGGAAGTAATAGAAATAGCCATGGCCATGCGAAACTAAACATTTTCACCTGCCTTAGATTCTTTTGGCCAGAACATTGCGTTTTCTACCCACAACTGCGCAGCCTGCTGAAACTCACCAGCGTATAGCTGATGTGTCGACTTACGATATTGCTGCAACATCGCATTTTCACTTAAACTGTGGAATTGTGATTGAAACTCTTCAGGCAATTTTTTGGCTAAATAATCAATAAGGTGATGGCCATGCAACTTTGCCACTTCATTACGTTTGAAGTAGTGCATGCAAGTCCACTTGAGTATTTCTATAGATTGCTCCGTTGTTAATTGCTCATTAGCACTTAAATGTTTTAATGCTTGTTTTTTAATTAACAGCTGACGCGTTTTTTTTCTAATTTTGATCGTCACAAATACGATCGTGCCGATCAATATCGCAGCTAATAACCACCAACCGGGCGCAATTGGCCAACTATGGACTTCTGCAGGCAAGTGGATATCTTGTAAATTCGCTAACGGATCCAAGATTCAACTCCCGATTTTAATTGCTGCTCGATGCTGCTACCTGATGAAAAGTTAATATAGCGAGCACCAGCCTTTTGATACATTTGTTGTTTAAATTGATTCATGATTTGCGCTTTTTGTTGGTAGCGCTCTGCTGTTTTTTTATCACCAAGAGTCAGTTGTTGCTTCATTGTACCGTCGGTTATCGCCACCGATGTTTTATGACGGCTTTCAGGCAATTCCACTTCAAGTGGGTCCCAAACCTGACAAATAACTAATTCACAATGACTTGATAATTGCGTTAACGGTAATAATGCTTCTTCGGTAAAATGATTACCATCGGTAATTAAATAAACTAAAGAGCCAGGGCGCACTAATTGGCGCAATCGATTACAGTTCTCGATAAAGTAACTACCGTCACTTTGCTGGTTTTGTTGCCAGTCAGCTAAACCTTGGGTGTGCAATTCTTCCAATGCATGTAAGTAATGTAATACGCCATGTAAACGTGAGCGCGGTTTAAGTTCTTGGTGTTCAATTTCATTAAACACTAAACCACCAATACGATCGCCACGCTTCTTTGCATGCCAGGCAACAAGAGAAGCAATGTGACAGGCTTGTACCGACTTAAACAACAACTTAGAGCCGAAGAACATTGATTGGCCTAAATCAGTGGCAATCAGCACTGGGCGTTCAACTTCTTCTTTAAATAACTTAGTATGAGTTGTTCCGGTACGAGCGGTAACGCGCCAATCTATGGCTCGGATATCATCGCCAGTTTGATAGTGACGAACTTCATCAAACTCCATACCACGACCTTTACTTCTAGCCAGATAGTTTCCAGAAAGATGGCCTTGAACTGCTTTTTTAGGTGCTAAATTTAGTAGCGACGCTTTGCTTTGATAATGCAAAAGCTCATCAATAGACAGATTAATGCCATCGCTATGGAGCAACTGTAATTGTTGAAGTACACCTTCGTTAGTATCAACGTTAAGGTGTTTATTCCACCACATACTCATTTAAATTTAACCAACAGCAACTAATGATAATAAATGATCGAGTAATTGATTAGTGGTAATACCTTCAGCTTCTGCTTGATAGGTCAATAATAAACGATGACGTAAAACGTTATGGAATACCGCTTGAATATCTTCTGGACTGACAAAATCTCGGCCATTTAACCAAGCTCTTGCTCGAGCACATCGATCAAGAGCAATCGTTGCACGAGGGCTGGCGCCATAAGCTAACCATTGACCTAATTGCTCATCGTATTTTTCGCCATTACGCGTCGCCATAATTAAATCGACGATGTACTGTTCTAATACCGGAGCAAGATAAATTTCTAGTACTTCTTTACGCGCGGTAAAAATGTCTTCTTGAGATATTTTCGCTAAAGGCTGTTTTTTCTCGCCTAACGCTTCACCGCGGTTTAAGCGCAAAATGTCTAATTCGGCAGCGGCACCTGGATAATCAATTTCTAAATGCATTAAAAAGCGATCGAGTTGAGCTTCAGGAAGCGGGTAGGTACCTTCTTGCTCTAGCGGGTTTTGCGTCGCCATAACTAAAAACAATTCAGGTAACTGATACGTTGTTTTACCGACCGTTACTTGACCTTCAGCCATCGCTTCTAATAAAGCCGATTGCACTTTCGCTGGCGCTCGGTTTATTTCATCTGCTAATACTAGGTTTTGAAATAACGGCCCCGGTTGGAAAACGAAGGTTCCATCTTCTGGTCGGTAAATATCAGTACCGGTTAAATCGGCAGGTAATAAATCAGGAGTAAATTGAATGCGATGGAAGTCACTTTCGATGCCATCAGCAAGTGCATTTACCGCTCTTGTTTTTGCAAGTCCCGGAGGACCTTCTACAATCAAATGACCATCAGCTAATAATGCGATGAGTAAATTTTCAACTAAGGCATGTTGACCTACGATTTGTTCACTTAGGTGTTCTTGTAATTTAGAAAATTGTTCGATTGCCATAATAATTATTATTTTCCCAATAAATATTTAATGCTTATCTTTTTATTAAAGACGGATTAAAGAATATATAAGGAACATGTTATGCGAATTCAAGACTTTTAAACAGCTTAAATATAAATATTCAGTAATAATTGAACAGGTCTTACCAGTTGTGTTATGTTAACAAAAATATTACCCTAATGGTGTATGTGATATCCGCATACCAATAAGCAATTAAATGCTTAAAAATAAAAGGAAATTTAAATGGCAGCAATGCAAAAACTCACTACAAGAAATAACGAACGTATCGCTATTGTCGCTGGTCTTCGCACCCCTTTTGTTAAACAGGCAACAGACTTTCATGGTATCCCTGCGCTTGATTTAGGCAAGATGGTGGTAAATGAACTGATCGCCAAACACGATGTTGACCCTAAGATCATCGAACAATTAGTTTTTGGACAGGTTGTACAAATGCCAAAAGCACCAAATATCGCTCGCGAAATAGTACTTGGTACACAAATGAATGTAGGTACTGATGCTTACAGTGTATCAAGAGCTTGTGCGACAAGTTTTCAATCTACCGTAAATGTTGCTGAATCAATTATGTTAGGCAATATAGATGTAGGCATTGCCGGTGGCGCAGATTCAATGTCTGTACCACCAATTGGTGTGAGCCGTAATCTTGCTCGAACTTTACTTGATTTATCGAAAGCCAGAAGCTTTGGCCAAAAGGCCAAATTAATCTCGGCACTTAAATTTAAAGACTTATTACCTGAGCCTCCAGCCGTTGCTGAATATTCTACTGGTCTGTCAATGGGACAAACTGCTGAGCAGATGGCTAAAACACATGGCATTACCCGCCAAGCTCAAGATGAGTTGGCTCATCGATCTCATACTTTAGCAACCCAATCTTGGGCCGATGGTAAGTTAGCTGATGAAGTAATGGTCGCTCACGGTGAACCTTATAAATCTATCGTAGACAAAGATAACTGTATTCGCACTAACTCTGAACTCGGTGGGTATGCTCGTTTAAGGCCTGTGTTTGATAGAAAACATGGAACAGTGACCGCAGCAAACTCAACAGCACTAACTGATGGCGCATCCGCAGTACTGATGATGCGAGAAGGGCGGGCAAAAGAGCTTGGTTATAACATTCTTGGTTATATTCGTTCTTACGCTTTTACTGCCATTGACGTGTGGGAAGATATGTTAATGGGGCCATCATATGCAACACCATTAGCATTGCAACGTGCTGGCATGAATTTGGCCGATCTAGATTTGGTTGAAATGCATGAGGCATTTGCCGCGCAAACCTTAGCCAACGTTAAAATGTTCGGTTCGACTAAATTTGCTCAAGAAAAACTAGGGCAAGATAAAGCGATCGGTGATATCGATATGGACAAATTTAATGTCATGGGTGGTTCACTTGCTTATGGTCATCCATTTGCTGCTACCGGAACACGATTGATCACACAAACACTAAATGAGCTTAAACGTCGCGGCGGCGGTGTCGGATTGACGACTGCCTGTGCTGCTGGTGGTTTAGGTGCTGCCATGATCCTAGAAACGGAATAGCGGAGTATTAATGATGGAAAATATGGAACAATTATCTTCTTTTACACTAGAGCGTCAAGATAGTGGCATTGCACAATTAAAAATTGATGTGGTTAGCGAAACTATGAATGTGCTTAAAGCGGAATTTCTTGACGAGATCTCAAACGTATTAAACGAGATCAAATCCGATAGCACTATCAAAGGTTTGGTTGTTTATAGCGGAAAAAGTAATTCATTTGTCGCCGGTGCAGATATCACCATGCTTGATAAATGTGAAACGGCGGAGCAGGCGGCTGAGATAGCAAGTTCTGGACAAATGATTTTTAATCAAATCGAACAACTTAAAATACCGGTTGTAGCGGCAATCAACGGACCTTGTTTAGGCGGCGGTTTAGAGCTTGCCATGGCATGTCATATGCGCGTTGCATCCGATGCTGGTAATACAGTGTTAGGCTTACCTGAAGTTCAATTGGGCTTGTTGCCTGGTAGCGGTGGCACACAGCGTTTACCGAAACTTGTTGGCTTACAAAAATCTTTAGACATGATGTTAACCGGTAAACAATTAAGACCAAAACAAGCATTAAAGTCGGGTTTAGTTGATGATGTAGTACCGCGGTCAATTTTATTGGAAGCAGCAACTAAGCTTGCTCTCTCAGGTAAGAAAAAACGTAAAACCAAATTGCCTTTCATTGAAAAAGCATTGCAATCTAACCCTTGGGGTAGAAAGCTGGTATTTGATCAAGCCACTAAGACGGTAAAGGGAAAAACCAAAGGCAATTATCCTGCGCCATTAAAAATCATCGACAGTATTCGTGCTGGCTTTGAAAAAGGTACTGCAAAAGGCTTGGCCGTTGAAGCTAAACACTTTGGTGATTTAGTACAAACCAATGAATCAGCACAATTAAGAAATATCTTCTTTGCAACGACTGAGATGAAAAAAGAGTCTGGTGTTGAGGGCGTAAATGCTGAACCTGTCGACCGAATTGGTGTGCTAGGTGGTGGCCTAATGGGCGGTGGTATTGCTTATGTATCATCAAACAACGCCAAAGTACCGGTGCGTATTAAAGATATTAATCACACAGGTATATCAAATGCGTTGAAATACAGCTTTGACTTGCTTAACAAAAAAGTTAAGCGTCGCTTTATGCTGAAAACACAGATGCAAAAGCAAATGAACATGGTGACAGGCACTCTCGACTACAGTGGTTTTTCAGACGTTGATATGGTGATTGAAGCTGTTTTTGAAGATCTTTCGTTAAAGCAAAGCATGGTTAATGATATTGAGGAGAACTGTAAGCAAGGTGTGATTTTCGCCTCGAATACGTCTTCATTGCCAATTAATCAAATTGCAGCCAATGCAAAACATCCTGAAAACGTGATTGGTTTACATTACTTTTCGCCGGTAGATAAAATGCCGCTGGCTGAAATTATCGCTCATGACAAAACATCGGATCAAACTATTGCAACTACCGTTGCGTTTGCCAAGCGTCAAGGTAAAACACCTATTGTTGTTAAAGACAAAGCGGGCTTTTATGTAAACCGCATATTGGCACCCTATGTTAATGAAGCGGCCAACATTTTATTAAGCGGTGAGCCAATTGATAAAATAGATAGCTGTATGGTTAAGTTCGGATTCCCTGTAGGTCCAATTAAGTTGCTTGATGAAGTAGGGATTGATATCGGCGCTAAGATTAGCCCAATCCTTGAAGCTGAATTAGGCGAACGATTCAAAGCCCCTGAGGCGTTTAATAAACTGATTGCGGACAACCGTAAAGGTAAGAAGACCAACAAAGGGTTTTACTTATACAAAGGCAAGGGCGCTAACGGCAAAGCTGTCGATGAATCTGTATACCAATTATTAAACATTCAAGCGAATGGTCGTTTAAGTTCTGAAGACATCGCTCAGCGCACGGTGTTGTTAATGGTAAATGAAGCAGTTCGCTGTTTAGACGAGGGGATTATTCGTAATCCACGTGATGGTGATATTGGCGCTATCTTCGGAATTGGCTTTCCGCCATTCTTAGGAGGTCCATTTAGATACTTAGATTCATTAGGTGCGCAAACTGTTGTTGATAGGCTAACTGGCTATCAACAGCAATACGGAGAGCATTTCGCGCCATGTGATGCACTTTGTAAAATGGCTGAAAATAATGAGACTTGTTATTAATTGAATGGATGTACAATAAGCGGAATGTTATTGCCGCTTTCAATGACAAAGGGGCAATTCGTTGCCTCTTTTTTATTTTTGTTAGGGAAAACAAAAATGTTCAAAAAATAGTCGAAAAACACTTTAGTGTATTTATTCTATTTGCTATACTGCGCGTCTTTAAAATCCAATGAGACGGTTATGTTGTATATTGCCCTTATTTCTATTGTATTCGCTGTGTTCTTTTACTGTCAGGCCTTTCAATCAGGCATGGGACGTAAACGTTGGGCTACAGCTGGTTTCTTGCTAGGACCATTGGTATGGCCTATGTTTCGTATGGAAAAGCGTATGAAAACCTTTAAGCGCTTTGGACGTGGCTACAGCATGCTAAATGCCTAGCTCAATGAGCTAGGCTTTTTTAGGATTGCTTAGTTCCAATAATACTTAAGGTATTAGCTCCACCAACTGCTGGCGGACATTTCACATATTTCTACTTTTGCATTTACTTTTGTGGTTGTTTTACCAACAAAAATTGCTTTGATTACTTTAATCATAAATCACCTCTAGACCTTTATTATAAAGGCTTAAGACCACCAGCTGTTTGCTGACATTTCACAAATTTCTACGCTGTCTGCAACTTGTTTAGCAGTCATTTTTGGTGTGAACATTGTTTTGATAATAGCTAACATAATAATCTCCTACTTAGTAATAGGTTGAATGCGAATACGGTTGTCACCAGCAGGCTGAATGCGAATACGGTTGTCACCAGCAGGCTGAATGCGAATACGGTTGTCACCAGCAGGCTGAATGCGAATACGGTTGTCACCAGCAGGCTGAATGCGAATACGGTTGTCACCAGCAGGCTGAATGCGGATACGGTTGTCACCAGCAGGCTGAATGCGGATACGGTTGTCACCAGCAGGCTGAATGCGGATACGGTTGTCACCAGCAGGCTGAATGCGGATACGGTTGTCACCAGCAGGCTGAATGCGGATACGGTTGTCACCAGCAGGCTGAATGCGGATACGGTTGTCACCTGTTAAAGTGATATCTGTATTATTTTCGACTGGTGTCGTTGTTGCCATAATGGCAGAAAAAATTAGTGAACTAAGCATTGTACTTCCTTTATTTTTATTAAATATTAATAATTCAGGAATATACTTGCGATAATCGTGCCAAGTTTAAAATAAAGTTAAATAAATGTGTGTTTTATGTTTTTTTGTGCTGGTTTTTAAATGAAAAGTTTTTAAACAGGTGGAGTCTTTATGTTGCAACATCGTGGTTTTAATTTACAGTTTTAATCATCCTTATTATAGTGAGTCGATTTTTTAGTAATGATATGCGATAACAAATAACGACCAAAATCAGGCTCTGATAATGGTTTAGAGTACAAATAACCCTGCATTTGTTCACAATCAATATCTTTTAAGTACTGCAATTGTGATTCAGTTTCAACACCTTCAGCGACTACACCCATGTTTAAATTATGTGCGATCGTAACAATAGTCGCTACCATGTTTCGACCTTGCTCTGACGTTTCAATGTCATCAACAAATGCTTTATCCACTTTTAACGTATTCAAAGGGAATTGTTTTAAATAAGCTAATGAAGAATAACCTGTACCAAAATCATCTAACGCTAAGTGAATACCCAAATTTCGAATTTGCTGCATTGTTGCAATAGCTTCTTTTGGAGAATTCATAACCGTACCTTCAGTTATTTCTAATTCAAGGTGCTCAGCTTTCAAGCCTGTATCATCAAGAACATTGCTTATCATTCTTACCAGGTTATATTGACTAAATTGCACTGCTGATAAATTAACGGCAACTCGACCATTAAACATGCCGTTATCAATCCAAGCTTTGGTTGCTAAACAGGCTTTACGAAGTACGACTTCACCTATTTCAACTATTTGGCCTGTTTCTTCGGCAACCGGTATGAATATATCTGGACGAATAATACCTTTGTTACCGGCTTCAAATCGAACCAATGCTTCCATTCCTGAAACAGTGCCTGTTGCTACATCTATTTTAGGTTGATAAAAAACTGTAAATAAATCTTCTTTTAACCCATGCCTAATTAAGTTTTCTATTTGTAAACGCTTAACTACTTCTTTGTTCATTGAATCATTAAAGAATTGGTAGTTATTACCGCCATAACCTTTTGCATGATACATAGCAGTATCTGCATTCTTTAATAACTCATGGGAATTAACTCCGTCACCAGGGTAAAGGGCGATACCTATACTACAAGAAAGGGAGATATCTTGGTTTTGAATTTGGTAAGGTTCAATAATGGTCGAAAGTATATCATCCGCCACAGAAGTGATGCGGTGGATATCGTTATTACCTTCAACAACTAGGGCAAATTCGTCGCCACCTAGTCTATAGCAAGTGTCTTTTATGTCACCAATGGTTGCAATGCGCTCACTGATCTTACATAACAATACATCGCCAACTTGATGGCCAAGTGAATCATTGATCTTCTTAAAGTTATCTAGGTCAAACACTAATAAAGCATGTTCGTTTTCTAATTTTACGTATTCGGTATGATCAGATTGGAAAAATGATCGGTTTGGTAACCCTGTTAATGTATCTGAGTTTGCAAGCTTTTGTAATTCCGCTTCGGTCTTTTTCTTTTGTGTAATATCTGAAAATACACCAACAAAATGTGAGATCTTGTCGTTTTCATCGCGAATAATATCTATTGTGATATCAATAAGGTAAGATTCACCATCATTTCTTTTACTTTCAATTTCACCTTGCCACGTTCCCATGTTCTCAAGCGTTTTCTTTACATTTTGTAAAAAGCTTTCTGGATAGGACTTAAATTCTAAAGGCTTACCTAAAGAATCGTTTTTACTATTGCCAGTAATTCTTTCAAACGAAAGATTGCAATCAACGACATTAAAAGAACTATCATATACAACAACCGCATCAGAAATGTTTTCGATACACTTGGCAAAAAGTTTAAGGTTTTCTTCAGTTTGTTTAATTTGGCTAATGTCTTTTAATGTACCTGTCATACGAACAGGACTGTCATCTGAATCTCTTTCTACGACTTTACCGCGATCTAAAACCCATATCCATTTTTCGTCGTAATCTCTTACTCGATAGGCCGCTTCATAGTGCTCAGAATGTCCTGCTTTATGTTCTTCTAGTAAGTCTCTTACGCGTTGTTTGTCTTGAGGATGAATATTGGTGGTATCACTATTTTCATCGCCTGGATTCGGAAAGTTTAAAATGCCCCATATGTTTGAGCGAAACATTTTATTGGTTTTTAAATTCCAATCCCACATTTCATCGCCTGAACCCCAAAGCGCTAACTTCAATCTTTCTTCTGATTCTTTAACTTTTTCATTAGAACGTTCTTTTACTTTTGCTTGCAGTATAAAGTAGCGGACTATTCCACAAGCTATCAAAAAGTATACAAACCAAGCCGTTTTGGTTAACCACCAAGGAGGCAATATATTTATGAAAAATGGTTTGGCCGAAACTTTTCTAGAATTGTTACTAGAGTTATAAGCTTCTACAATAAATTTATATGAACCTGCAGGAATATTTGTATATGTAGCTCTTTTATTTAAGTGATTTGATTCAATCCAATCTTGGTCTATTCCCTCTAATTTGTATCGATATGTTATTTCCTCGGGGATACTTGAATTCGGTGAAACGAATTCTATAGTAAAAGGAAATTGATTATGCTTTAAAGTGACTTCCGAAATCTGTGAAATATGAGAATTAAGAATAGAGTCCTTTTTATTTGATATTTCTATTTCTTTATTTGCAATAAGAAGCTTTTGATTTATCGGCTTTGATATTTCGATTTCATTAAATTTAATATCTTCGGGATAAAAACTATTAAATCCGTTTAGTCCACCGAAAAACATTTTTCCATCTTTAGCTTTTAACCCCGAAAGAGCCCAAAACTCATTGGACTGTAACCCATGCCTGCTACTGAAGTTTACTATCTGCTTTGACGAGGGAGATATTTTACTTATACCATTATTTGAACTAGCCCAAGCGTTTCCTTCATTATCAACTAACATACGTGTGATAGATTCGTTTGGTAGACCATTTGTGCTATCGAACGTGCTAAATTGTACATATTTACTATCGTAAAGTAATATGCCTTTTGTTGAGAATGCTATCCATAAATAATCTTGGTACTCTTCAATATCTATAATTGAAAAACTCTTAATTAAGTCATTTTTTGGTAGATGATATTGAATGAACTCCTCATAATCAGGGTTAAATAAATATAACTCACCTAAATTGCTTTGGACCCATATTTGATTACTTTCAGAAATTGAAAGTGCGAATAAATTTCTTTTCAGTAACCCATCAGATATTTGGTAATATTTTACTTCTTTAGTAGCTGGAGAGTATCGATATAATTTAGAGCTTTGTGACCCAAACCAAATTTCATTATTTAAAAATACATAATCAAATTTTTCGTATGAACCTCGTTTAAACTTAGATACAGCCTCTTGAAGCTCAACTTTTTTCGTATTAATGTCTAAAAATAATACTTCATTGTCTTTGGTAACTAGCCATAAGTTATTATTGCCGTCGGGGTGAATAGTTAAAATGTCACGTTGCTTGTCTAAATCAAACGCAACGATTTCATCTGAGTCTTGCTCAATGTAGTAAAGGCCATAAAATTCCGTATAAATCCAGATCGTTCCATTACTAGTCTCAGCAAAGGAAGCTACAGTTCTTTTGGATAAACCTAAACTGGCCAAATAATGTGGAAAAAGTGAATAGTTAGGGTTGTATTTATTAGCTCCATTTAACTTTGAACCTACCCAAGTAGTTCCCGAATTATCTTGAAACGTTGTATAAACATATTCTATTTTTAAAGGAGATGAATCAATTTTTACTAAGTCTTTCCTTTTAAATTGATTAGTTCTCAAATCAATAGTATATAGACCACTTTCTGTACCTGCGATAATTTCGTAAGGACTGATTTTGGATATTGAACGAACATATTTTGCATCAGGGTGAGTATCTATATCTATAGGGAGGAGCTGATTTCTATATTGATAATTTTTGTCAATTATATAAACACCATTACTCGAAGCAACCCAATATTCATTATCAACAACTTTGATTTCATAAATGCCTTGGGCGTCTATATCTAAATGCCATTTGTTTTTACCGTCTATCTGGTAAACATAATCAAGATTCTTACTCAAAATATAAAGGCCGGAATCAAAAGTTCCTAACCAATAATTGTCCTTTTCATCTTGAAATATAGTTTTGATTTCTTTGATCGAGTCGGAATGCACTCTTAAGTTAATTTTCGCTAATTGCTCTGTCTTAAGGTCGTATTTGTATAGCTCATCTGTTGTTGATATGAATACATTTCTATTTTTGTCTTCATAAACAGTCCAGATAGCCTTGTTTTGTAATTTTTCAAAAATATTTGTAAAACTATCTTGCTCACGATTATATAAACTTAGACCTTTTTGAGTGCCTACCCATAAATTATTCATACTATCTACGTAGACAACTCTTATTACGTTATTTTGTAGGGAGTTTTTATTAGAATTAACGTTTCGATATTGCTTTATTTTGTAGCCATCAAATCTATTTAACCCGTCTGCCGTCGCCAACCAAATGTAACCGTTTTGATCTTGTGTTATTGAATAAACCGAACTTTGAGATAAACCTTCTTTGATCGTATATTGTTTAAATTTAAGTGCTGCGAAGTTATCAATTGATGCCAATGACGAAAAAGAAACGACAAAAAGCAACATAGCGCTGAGGTACACCATGAATTTACTCGGGTATTCCCCGGTCTTTTTGTTGATTAGGTTAAACACTTTGAGCTTTAACGGCCTTGTTTTAGCCCAGTGTGGGCATTTTACTTTTCGTATACCGCGTAACTAGCGGTTTTTTTATTATCAATATACATTCATATTAATGCAAATGTGTGGATTATGAAAGGTGAATATAAGGTTAATATTAGTGTCGTTATTGAAGTGCTATGATTTGTGTGGAAGTTCTTGATGAAAACGATCAATATCGTTGATTATAGTGTGGTTTTCACTTAAGTAACTTAACTCATCACCATGTTTGACTGACGCTAAACAAATCTTATCTGGAGTATTACTGTTTGCTAAGTTTTGTTTAATAAAATCATCGATATCTGCCAAAGTAACAGACTGTACAGCTGCAATAAGTTTTTCTTTTTGATTAAACCCATAATCTTTATTACAGATATTCATCCAATAGCGTTGGCTTTTCACCCTTGGACTAGTGTCTTTTTCTTGTAGTTGTCCAATAAGCCCTTGCTGTAAATGCTGCCATTGTTCGGCGCCAATAGAGCTATCAAAATCTTCAATAAATTGTTCCATCGCTGCAAATAATGTGTCGGCAGAAGTTTGTGGCGACTGAATGTAAAATGCAATACCAGGAAAGCGATTCATTGGCACATAACCAACACCAACTAAGTAGCCAAATTGACGTTCTGTGCGCATATCCTGAAAGAATAACGGTGACATTAAATGGCTAGTTATCATGGTGAGAGCCATTGTTTTTTCATCATTTTTAGCCATTGGGAAGTATATGACACTGGCGTAGTCATGTTCTTCTAGTATTTGCGGTAATAAACTTGAACCTTGATTTTGATAATCCACCACCTCACAAGTAACCCCTGCATTTTCATCTAAATGACCGCTCATTTGTGTATCAATCAGATCTGCAATTGAATCTGCTTGCGGCTCTAACCAATTGCCATATATAAATACTTCAATACACAGCTTATCAAAGTAAGCATTACAAAATTCACTGAACATTTCATAACTGACATCTTGTAATGCATTCGCTAGATCTTTGCCACTTGGGCTAAATGGTTTCATTAACGCGCTGAGCTTAGCGAACAATTGTGAGATAGACTTACTTTTTTCAGCGTTAGTCCAAGTCGTGATGAGCTGCTTTTTAAATAATGAAAAGCGCTCTGGTGCTAATGAATGATCTTTAATGCTCTGCAACAGGCTTTCAAGTAACAGTGGTTGTTTTTCATTAATTCCAGATAATTGTAACGTCATGCCACCTTGATGCGGATATAAATGATAATGAATGCCGGCGAGTTCTGCATGGTAGTTTTGTTCTAATACGGAGTCGCTAAAAAGCTCGACAAACAACCTGGTCATGGCGATATTTGCTTTGCTTTGAACCGAAACAGTTGAATCGATCCCAATAAATATTTGACCTTTGGGAACGAAGAAAGAGCTGTCCTGTTTAAACCATATTTTTAAGCCTGGCTTTTGTTTTATTAGCTTGGGTGTTGTTTTTTCTTTCTTTGGCGGCACCAATGTCGGTTTAGCAACTATGTAAGGGTTTGCCTCAGGAAGCGATAGCTCATCATAGGTAATATCACTATGCCAGTGTTTAATTAACTCTTCACTAATAGGCTCAATCTTATAAGGTACTTTGTACCAGTGACTGACCTTATCGGTTTCGAGGTTTTGATTAATACAAACAAGGCGAATATTATCGGCATTTAAATAATTAAGAAATTGATGAATTAAGTCTTCATTAAGAGACTCCATCACGTAATCACCAAACATATAATCCTGCTCTGGATAGTGCTGCATGTTGATTACTAGCTGATTCACCGAGTCTATTGGTTTTAATTTTTCTTGATATTGAAAAGAGAACTCTGAAATGGCTTTCTTTTCTTCAAAGTATGTTTCATTTACACCAGCCTTTTTAATCATGCCGATATAAGCAAAGACTAAAGAAACTATGTCCTCGATGTGATGCTCGCCATCTTCGGTTAAACGAATACTGATATTAAAGTCTTTAAAATTAGAGCCATTGATACCGCCGCCAGCAGTCAGAGATAAAGCCCATTGTTTATTTTTTAAATAGGCTAGGACACTGCCGGTTCCTTCATGACCAAGCAAATAACCTAAATAGCTAATCGGTTTATACGGGTAGGTTTCATCAATACCTGGCATAGGAAAACTAATGATTAATTTACGATCATTCTTTTCTGGTTTGATATGAATACGTTTTGCTAAATTGTCACTCAGATAGAGCGGTTCACTAATTTTTTGTTTTGGCTGAGTTAATGACTTAATCTCAGAGAATTTAGACGTCGCCAACGCTGTTAACTCTTCGATGCTTTGTGGCCCTTCCAAAACAAGGGTCATTAATTCTGCTCGGTAGAACTTATCAAAGAAGTTTTCGACTTCATCTTTTAAACAAGCGTCATCGCGATCGGCAAGAGTATCAATTGAACCTACTGAGAATTTACTAAATGGATGATCAGGATTTACGCTTTCTTTATGAACGTCATAAATTCGGCGCATGTCATCTTTAAGTTTCATCTTAAATTCGGCGTCGATATTTTGACGCTCTTTTTCGATAAATTCCTGAGACAACAAAGGAGCAATAAAGAACTGGCTAAATCTATCTAGTGCTGTTTCAAAGTGCTCTCGATTGATATCAAAAAAGAAACAGGTATGTTCGGTGCCTGTCCAGGCATTATTTGAGCCACTGTGTTTTGATAAAAACTGCTGGTATTCACCACTTTCAGGGTACTTTTTTGTACCTAAAAAAAGCATGTGTTCTAAAAAATGAGCTAATCCTTGGCGATCTTTCGGATCATCAAAATGCCCCGCATTAACAGCAAGCGAAGCCGCTGAACGATTTGATTCCTGATTTTCCACAAGTAATACACGCAAACCATTATTTAAGGTTAACGGTTGATATACTTTTAAATCGTTAGGACTTTGTTTCAAACATTGCTCCACAGTTGCAATTTGGGCGCCGTAATTTTGATAATTACACAATTATTTTTTTCTATATAAACAATAATATAAAGGATAACATCTTTTTTCTAAACTATTGTTTATATAACACGCTTAAATGCATTAAGATATATATAACGTGAGCAATAATTACATTACTCTAATTTGAAAGTATTAATTGAAGGCTTAAATTTATGGTTTAAGCTTAGTGATTAAGTTGACTAAGAAAATATTCGTAATGTAACAACTCTTTGGTAGATAAAACAAAGATGAAAATTTTTATAATGCGTCATGGTGATGCCACAATTGAGCATTCAACAGATGCAAAACGCTGTCTCAGCGAACTCGGTTATTTAGAAGCCAAAGTTATGGCGAAATGGCTTAATACGAAAGATGTTAAAATTGATGCTGTGATTGCAAGCCCATTTGTCCGAGCTGAGCAAACGGCTAAAGCTGTAATTGAGGAACTGACTTTTGAACCGGTTCTTCAACAGCTAGATTTGTTAACGCCAAGTGGCGATGCGAGTCGTGTTCATGATTACATTGATGCCATTATTGCGATTGAGCACTATCAAAATATTTTGCTGGTGTCACATATGCCATTAGTAAGCTATCTGCTGGCAGAGTTAAGTGTAGAAAAGAGCTCATCATTATTCTCAACTGCAGCAATAGCAGAAATTGATTATGATACCAAGAAGATGGCAGGGCATATCACTCATCATGTAAGCCCTGATGATTTTTGTTAGTTATTTACAGAAAAAGTCGTCTTTTAAGTCAATGAGTACAAGTAATGCACCTTCGCCACCGTGTTCCAACGGTGCTTGATGGAAAGCCATTACGTCTGGGTGTTGGACTAGCCAGTGTGGTACTTTATTTTTTAATATTCGATTGCCAATGCCATGAATAATACAAACACAATTTACGTGTTGTTTAGGGCAGGCGGCAATTAGTGCTGCAATTTCTTGTTTTGACTCTTGTTGTTTTAAACCATGTAAGTCTAAAATAAGTTCAGGCACATATTCGCCGCGACGTAACAGCTTAGCTTCGAAACTATCCACATCTTCACGGACGTATTTCATCGGCCCGTTTGTTTCAAGATTGGGCTCAAACTCATCAGAAAAGAAAAATTGTTGTTTTTCAAATTCTTTCTTTTCTTTTTGTTGTTTGACTTTGTGCTTGCTGGCAAGGGATTGCGGGTGTATTGTGTCTTGCTTAATAGGTTTAACTTTACCTATCGCCTGTTTAAACAAGTCTTTTTCGTTGTCGTTAAGAAGATCTTTAAATTTCATTCTGTAAGTTTAAAGTACGAATGATTAAAATAAAACAGAATTTAAAGCCGTGAAGGAGAAAAACTTGCTTGAAATAAATGTTAAAGAAGTGACAAACGATTTAAAAACCATTGCTGATTTTCTGCGTTGGGGTATGAGTCGCTTTAACGAAGCGGATATTTTTTACGGACACGGAACAACTAACGCTTGGGATGAAGCGGTTAGCTTAACCTTATTTACCCTGCATTTGCCTGGTAATCTTGATGATTCAATCATGCAAACACGTTTAACACAAAGCGAAAAACAAGCACTTATTGATATTTATTTACGTCGCATAGACGAACGTATTCCAGCTGCTTACTTAACAAACCTGGCATATTTTAAAGGTTTACCATTTTACGTCGATGAGCGTGTGTTAGTGCCTCGTTCACCAATTGGCGAATTAATTGATAATCGTTTTCATGGCTTAATTGAACAAGAACCAAATCGCATTCTCGATTTATGTACGGGTAGTGGTTGTATTGCTATTGCTTGTAGCTACCAATTTCCAAATGCAGAAGTAGATGCTGCAGATTTATCAGAAGATGCATTAGATGTAGCGAATTTGAATATATATAATCACGAATTAAATGATAGAGTAATGCCAATCAAGTCAGACGTTTTTTCAGGATTAACTGAACAAAAATATGATCTTATCGTGACTAACCCTCCGTATGTTGATAGTGAAGATATTGACGATATGCCAGAGGAGTTTCACCATGAACCAGAAATGGGGCTTGGTTGTGGTAGTGATGGCTTAGATATTGTTAGAAAAATATTAGCGCAAGCCAGTGAACACCTTAATGAAAATGGTGTATTGATCTGTGAAGTAGGCAATTCGATGATACACGTCGATGCGCTTTATCCAGAAGTAGAATTTAACTGGCTTGACTTTGAACGTGGTGGATTTGGCGTCTTCCATATTACAAAAACAGAATTAGATACATATCAGAAAATATTTAACGAAAGAGTGAAGTAGTACTATGTCCGGCAATTCAATTGGAAAATTATTTACAGTTACAACTTTTGGCGAAAGTCACGGATTGGCATTAGGAGCGATTGTTGACGGTTGCCCTCCAGGTATTGAAATTTGTGAAGAAGATCTACAAATTGATTTAGACCGACGCAAACCAGGGACTTCTCGATTTACCACGGCACGTCGCGAAGACGACATCGTAAAAATAATGTCAGGCGTGTTTGAAGGTAAAACTACCGGAACACCGATTGGTTTGATCATCGAAAACAAAGATCAACGCTCTAAAGATTACGGAAATATCGCTCAATCATTTCGTCCAGGTCATGCCGATTACACCTACACTCAAAAATATGGCTTTAGAGACTATCGAGGTGGCGGTCGTTCATCTGCACGTGAAACCGCAATGCGCGTTGCCGCAGGTTCAATTGCGAAGAAATTTTTAAAGCAAAAATTTGGCATGGAAATCAAAGCCTGTGTCAGCCAAATTGGTGATGTAATGGCGGAGCACTATGACTGGGATGAAGTTGGCAATAACCCGTTCTTTTTCCCAGATGTATCTAAACTAGACTCACTAGATGAACTATTGCGTGGCATATTACGTCAAAAAGACTCAATAGGCGCTGCCGTTAAAGTCGTTGCCAGTAACGTTCCTGTCGGTTTAGGGGAGCCTATATTTGATCGTTTAGATGCGGAAATAGCACATAGTTTAATGAGTATTAATGCCGTAAAAGGTATTGAGATAGGAGATGGTTTTGAGTCTGTCCGACAACGCGGTAGTGAACACCGTGACGAAATGACGCCAGATGGTTTCCTTTCTAATTCAGCAGGTGGTGTTCTCGGTGGTATTTCATCAGGACAAGACATCGTTGCTAATATCGCATTAAAGCCAACCTCAAGTATTGGCATCAGCGGTAAAACCATTGATGAAAATGGCGAACCAACAGACATCATAACTCGTGGTCGCCACGATCCATGTGTTGGTATCCGTGCTGTACCAATTGCCGAAGCAATGTTAGCAATTACATTAATGGACCACTATCTGCGTCACAGTGCACAAAACCAAGACGCACACTGCAAAACTCCAATCATCGAATAAAAAAAAGTAGGGTCAGATCACACTTTTTGGATAAATAAGTATGATCTGACCCTACTTATTGATTTGAAAACGAATAAATAGTGACCGATTCGACTTAACCCTAAACAGTTTTAAGTTTGTGCAGAAGCTGCTTTAGGAAGTAAGCTTTAAACGGTGGCTTGCTGTAATTGGTAGGCCTTATTCCAGCGGATATAACCCCATATTGATAGTATCGCGTATACGCCGGTAAGCGCGGCGTAAATGTCTAATTCACGATCCTTGTATAACCAAATTGCTGCAAGGTTGAGCACAATCCAGTAAACCCAAGTCGCCAATACCTTTGTCACTTCCATATATGTTGCTAAAAAAGAAAATATTGTCGTAAAGGCGTCGATAATCGGGCGCTCGGCGTCGGTTGTTGTTTGAAAAAACATGCCCAAGCCAATAGCCATTAGACTACAAACAAAGATAGCTTTTAGATGTTTTCCTATTGTCCAATGGATTATAGGGTTATCTTGTTTATTATTGCGTAGACTTTCCAGTTGATGCCAACGCATCCAACCCCAAAAGCCAACGACAACATAGTAGCTGTATAATATTGCTTCTGAATAAAGCTTTACACTGAGCATCAAATAGATACTTAGCGCTGAGCCTACTATGCCAAAGGGCCAGCATAATCGGTTTTCTTTGATTAATAAAATGATATAGATCAGACTTGATAGTGTTGCGCAAATCTCTAAAATGGTCGATATCGACATGGTTAATCCTATTTTCAACTCTTTTTAAAACTAACACTCAAACTTAGAGTAACGTTAATTCAAATGAAACTTAATATTATTAATACAGCGAGTAGCCCAATTTTTTATTCTGAACAGCCGATTATGGATAGTTCTGAATTAGCTGCTCAACTACAAAATTTTGTCGAAAAGCCGTTTAGCTATCGAAAACAATTCTTGCAAAAATATTTTGGCTTTGCATTTGATGGTTACTCTTATTACGGTCAAGAGAACAGCTCAAATCAAGCCTCGAGTGACATGTTGCACTCATTCGTATTTTCTGATTTTTATGACATCGAACGATACCCTGATGAGTTTCAATCGATTATAAAGCTTCAATGGCCGCTAATGAAGCAACAAGTTAAAGCATTTGAACACGCAATTTTAACGCAACTTAAACTAACTGATGTATTAACTCAATACCAACAAAGTTTTGGGCATATGATGTCAGCAAACTTTTATCCTGCGATTAATGACCTTAAACAATATGGTGAAGATAATACCCGGCTATCAGAACATCCTGATGTATCGTTAATCACCGTTTTTCCATTTGGTTTTGATAAGGACTTTCAATATCAAGATCTTAATGGTGATTGGCATTCATTGCCGGCAACGAACAAGTGTGTTGCTTTTTTAGGGCATTTAACCGAGTGGTTCACCAAAGGAGAATACAAGGCTTTAAATCACCGTGTGCAACTAAGTTCAAATAGAAACCTAGCACGTACTTCGTTTGCGCTGTTTTCCTTGCCGTTTCCAAAGACTCAAATCAGTCGTTTTGCCAATGAATCAAATAGTCGCGAGGTTATCACTAGTGAACAATATTTTCAGCAATACTTAAGTATATGGGACTAGTCTTTGGGACTATACTCGCTCCCAAAGACTGGCCTCATTGGTAAATACTAGCCAACTAAAATGCGTAGCTAGCGTTAATGCCGTAGGTTCTAGGCTCACCTAGCTGGACATAAGTTTGATTGCTCCAGTAGGCATAATCTACACGTGGATCAGACGCGCTGTATAATCCATGCACCTGATTATCTTCATCAGTTAGATTACGACCCCATAAACGTATGCTTAAGTTGTCTGTTGACCATTCTACGCTGGCGTTTACTGACAGAGTACTGTCTAGTTTGCCATCGTGATAATATCCAAAGTAGCTGTCACCTTTGCCGTCAACAGATACGCTAGCATTTAAACTGTCCGCGATATACCAAAGTGCGCCAATACTGTATTGATAGTTTGGTGACTTCGCTTGTTCTCGGTCAGTTTTTACAATGATTTGGTAAAGATCTTGGTCAAATGTTTCTATACTTTCAACTTCTGTTTCGAGTAATCCTAAAGAAGCGGTTAAGATGAAATCCTCTGTTGCCGAAAAAGTAAGATCTAATTCTGCGCCGTAGCTTGTTACATCAGATGATGAATCAAGATACCCGATCCAAATGTAAGTGCTTGGATCATACATCCAGTTCTCTAATTGAGCATTTTCTCGAGTCGAATGGAAAAGAGCAAAGTTTGTAGATAAACGATTGTCAAAATAATCGCCTTTAATGCCTAACTCTGTGCTTGTTAACGACTCAACATCAAAAGTTAATCTGCCGCTCATTAACTCCTGAAATTCCGGAGCTACCATTGCAACTTGTGCAATGGCTGAAACGTTAACTCCACTTGGCTTTTCGGCAAAAGCAATTACGCCGTATAGCAAGGTATCGTCACTTTGCTTGTATTCCATGGCAATTTCGCCGTTAACTAAATCATCACTATGATCGGTAGTGAAGCCATATGAGTCTTCGAAATCGTCTTCGAACTTTTCTAGGCGCACACCTACAGATGCACTTAACTTATCAGTGAAACCGTATTCATATTCACCGTAAATGGCAACACGATCTGTTTCATAAGTACTTAAAGACTCACCGATGTAGCCAAAGTCGTATTGGTAGTTTAAGTCTTCTTCTTGTGCACTGGCATAAATTCCGAATACAAACTGACCATCGCCTTTGCCAAATGTAGCCTTACTGTTTACCAAGCGTAAATCAATAGATGACTTTTCACGCTCTCTTAAGAAAGCTTCAGTGCCACTCCACGGTCCATCACAGACATATAATTCAGTACAGTATTCTGCGCTTATCCAATCGGCGTCATAGCTATAATCTAGATCAGAGTTGACGCTGTTAACGATAGCAATCAATTGATTTTCATCATTTATTTGCCAATCCGCTTTAACCGATATTGCTATGGTATCTTGATCATCCATACCTGGATTGTCTGAATATGTATTGCGATCATTATCTAATGACCAATAATCGATACCATTTTCAGCAACAAAAGATAAAAGGTTAAAATCAATTTGTAGGTTTTCGCTAGCGTCCCATTCGAGCTTTAAACGAGCTGTGGTTTCATCGATATTTGCAGTGTCATCTTTATCTAGGTGTTTATTCTCATAAAAACCGTCGCTCTGGTTGCTTTGCACCGCAACTCTTGCACGTAAAGACTCTGTTAATCCACTGCTTAGCACTAATCCGCCGTTATAACTGCCATAATTACCAAAGCCGGTCGAAACCTTGCCTTCAAACTCTTCACTTGCTGGGTTTGATTTAACTTTCACCATACCGGCAAACGCACTAGAGCCGAAACGAGTGCCTTGAGGGCCACGTAATACTTCTACTTGCTGGGTATCAAATAACATACCCGCATTAGCTGCATCACCAAGTTCAATATCATCTAGCATGATACCAACAGAAGGGTAGTATTTAGGCTCAGCATATTGCTCTAGGTCACCAATGCCGCGAACCTGCAAAAATCGGCTGCGAGATGCGCCTGATGCGAAGTTTACATTTGGTATTGCGCTTAGAATATCTTGTAGATGTTGTGCGCCTCTTTCTTCGGCGCGTTGTGCAGAATATACACTTATTGAACCTGCTGTCTCTGACAAGTCGCTTTCGCGAAAATCAGCGGTAACAACAATACGCTCAACACTTTCTGTGTCAGTTGTAGTTTCAGTTTGGTTTTCAGTTTCGGCTGCCACTGTCGCCATTGAGAATGAAGCGAGTAAAATCGTGGTAATTGCATTTTTCATTAAGGATCTCTTTATTGTTAAACAATTAAAAAGATCCGGATCAAGCTTAGGAAAGAAATACGGATAGAGGTTTTGTATTTCACCATCCCTACGCCGGCATTATCCGGATCAGGTTTAAGGGTTTGTTCTTCATTTGAACATCTCAGCCTCGTACGTTGTCGCAACGATACGGTGCACCCCTTGGTCGACACGGATTTAACCACAAATTGATACTAGATGAAACACTTTTTAACAGTTTTTGCTTTTAATGGCCTAAAATCATCAGTGGTAGAAAAAATATCGTTGCGCCAACAATAACCACAGTATCAAAGGCCATTGCAAAGGGGGTCGCAATTACTTGGCCTGCAATTTCAATGGGGGAGTCAGGGTCAAGCACCTCTCTTTTTCGTTCTCGTTCAAACGGCGTAAACACTAAGTTAGATTTTTCCTTTAATTTATATCCTTGAATGGTTTCATTAAAGCGGCTTGGGTGATAGGCGACGGGCCTATTTTCTAGTTCACTTAATATGGCAATATCTTCGTCGCTATAATACTTGCCTTCTGAATTAAGAAATACAGTCCCCCAAACAAAACTCTTATCACCTTTAATATTAATTGATTCAACAATGTGCTGGCTGTTCTGAGCCAATTTTAAACTCTCAACAAGAGGCTCTGAAATTTGAAACTGATATTCATTAATGTCCGACTGAACCGTTAATTGTTTAGTTTGTTCATTTACGTGATAGCCAGTAAAGCGTTCAGTTTCATAATCATCTTCCCAAACGTATTGAGTCGCTGTACAACCGCTTAATAACATCATTGAAATAATAATAAAAACTCTCATTGTCTTGTTCCTTATTTAATACGATTTAACGTTATCTAACTTGAATACAACTGAAAATTTCAATGATTAACGTGCATAAACCTTTCACTTCGTAAGTTCAACAAAATCAATGTTATCAGCGAAATTAGCGGTGTTATACCAAAACGAAAAAAGTATAAGAAAAGTTACTTTAAGGGCTCAAATAGCGATACTTTATGGAGGAAGGGCGTTTTTGAGGCAACAAAAAAGGCGCTAATGCGCCTTCTTAGTTTAAATTGTCTACAGGGTTATTTTACTTCTTCACCAGCAGCTTGTTTGTCAGCATGATAAGAACTACGAACTAGCGGACCACAGGCTGCATGTTCAAAGCCCATTTTATCTGCTTCACGTTTAAACATGGCAAAGTCATCAGGGTGAACATAACGTTCAACTGGTAAATGGTGTTTACTTGGTTGCAAGTATTGACCAATCGTTAGCATAGTTACACCGTGAGCTCGTAAGTCGCGCATCACTTCTAAAATTTCTTCGTTAGTTTCGCCTAAACCTACCATCAAACCTGATTTTGTCGGTACGGTTGGATTGGCTTCACCAAACTTCTTCAATAAATCCAGAGACCATTGATAGTTAGCACCTGGACGCGCCATTTTGTATAGGCGTGGCGCTGTTTCTAAGTTATGGTTAAAAACGTGTGGCGGCGCTGCATTTAAAATATCTAATGCTCGGTCCATACGACCACGGAAATCCGGTACTAGGATTTCAACTTTAGTATGCGGAGCGTGCTCTGCGATTTCAGTAATACAGTCAGCAAACTGTTGTGCCCCACCGTCACGTAAATCATCGCGGTCAACGGAAGTGATAACTACATACTTTAACGCCATGTCTTTAAGCGTTAATGCCAGTTTTTTCGGTTCTTCTTGATCTGCCGCTAATGGGCGACCGTGGCCAACGTCACAAAATGGACAACGACGAGTACAAATGTCACCTAAGATCATAAATGTTGCCGTACCGTGGTTAAAACATTCCGCAAGGTTAGGGCATGACGCTTCTTCACAAACTGAATGCAATCCACCTTTACGAAGACCTTGTTTTACTTTATCAATGTTTTCGCTGGTGCGTGGTAAACGGATCTTTAACCAATCAGGTTTACGCAACATATTTTCGCGTTCACTTGGAATTACCTGAATTGGGATGTGAGCCATTTTCTCGGCATCGCGCATTTTTGTACCCGGTTCTACGCGAGTCGACTTTTTAGTTTCAGTAGTATCTGTCATGACGTTTATAAACCTGTAGCGAAGCTGACGTTCTCAGCTTGTAATAATTCTTTTAGTTCAACAACTAAATCGTTTCCTGCTTGTTCAACAGTACTTGGGCCATTAAGTTCTTTGCTCTGAACCATTTCTAATCCAGCATAACCACATGGGTTAATGCGTAAAAACGGTGACATATCCATGTTCACATTGATTGCTAAACCGTGAAACGAGCAACCTTTACGCACTCGAAGCCCTAAGGAAGCAATCTTTTTGCCATCGACATAGACACCCGGAGCATCGGGCTTGGCGTTGGCTTCAATATTATGTTTGGCAAGCATATTCACTATGCTGTTTTCGATTAATGTGACCAAATCACGTACCCCCATCTTACGACGACGCAAGTTGATCATAAAATAAATCACTTGTTGACCTGGTCCGTGATAAGTCACTTGTCCACCACGGTCAACTTTAACCACTGGAATATCACCAGGCATTAAAAGGTGTTCTTCTTTTCCTGCTTGTCCTTGAGTAAAAACAGGGGGATGCTCTACGAGCCATAACTCATCATCAACGCTATCATCTCGACTATCGGTAAAGTCTTGCATTGCATGCCAAACTTTTTCGTAGTCCATAGTACCTAATTGACGAATAACTAATGGGTGTTTCAAGCTAAATTCTCACCATAAAAAATAGACCGCGATTATACCTTTTTAATGTAAAAAATCCACTGCTAGTTGCTCGGAATTGCAGCAATACTAACAATGGACTTACGTATTTATAACCGTTTGTATCGAAGTTCTATTTAGACGTTTACTTAATTTAGAACTTTATATAATTTTTGTCGTTAAACAAAGTTCTGTTTTTAAAGAACGTAGCGGACCTCTTCAATCGCAGATAATTCTTTATATAACTTTTCAATATGCTGTTGACTAGTGACTCGAACGGCAATAGAAATAGAATGGTAGTTGCCTTTACTACTAGGCTTTATTTTAGGGACATAATCGCCTGGTGTATCTTGCTGTAACACCTCAATAACCAAGTCAGGTAAATTTTCAACAGCCAAACCCATTACTTTAAAATTTAATACACATGGAAATTCAAGTAATTCGTTAAATTTGGTTTTCATATTTCTCTCTTAATAATTTATTTGCTCGCCAATCTAGCTATCTGCTTAAAACGCCGCCTCAATTGCCGCCTTTGTGCTTAAGTCTCTATGTGGGTACGGCGAGCTTATATTTCAATACTGATTATTATAATAGCAATAATTACCTAAATTTATTTCTTTAACTTTATCAGTAGCAACAATCGTACTTAATCTAATAGTCTTAATATAGCATCTGCACTTTTATATCCCGGTATCGAATCACCTGTAGATAAATAGATAAATGGTGTGCCGCTAAAACCTATATTACTGCCTGCTGTCCTGCCATTAACTACTGTTTGTGTGCATCGTTCACCGTAATTTGCTTTGATATATTTACCGTAACTGATACCGTCTTTAATTTCTTGCATTGCTTTATTTCTGTCGGCTGCGCACATAATTTGTTTCGCTTCTTCATAGCCTTTATCACCTTCGCGCATACCATTTCTAGGGTAAGGAATATACTTAACCTCTACGCCATTGGCCAAATAAGTATCTATCTCATTGTGCAATTTTTTACAGAAACCACAGGTGGTATCAGTAAATACATACATAGTGGCTACTTTTTTCACACTTGGTGTGAAGGTGACAAAGTTATCTTCTTTAAGTTTCTCTATCTCAACTTTAGCAACTTTACCTATCTTAGAGAGTTTGTATGTTTGACTAAGGTTAGTCATAGATTCTAAGTCGAATGCAAAACCTACGATCGCATTTTGGCCGTCTTTGTGAATGATAAGTGTTTGTCCATTGATTTCGACTTCGTAATAATCTTCTAAACCCTTTAATGGTGCTTTTCGGATCACGTTAATGCTCGCGTATGCAAATTTACCGTGCTCAAATTGTTTAATTTTTTTTACTAAATCGTCTTCTTCTGATGCAAAAGTTGTGGAAATTGACGCAATGATTACTAATGCAAAACATAGTAATTTTTTCATAATTATCTCTACTTAAATATAATTTAATTAATTAGTGCTTTAAGATCTTGAACTTAGAAAGAGTTTTAAAGTATTAAAGATTTCTTAAAGTCTTGGAATTCTTGATGTAAGACCTTAGCTACAGGGCCTATATTACCATTATTGATAATGTTTTCGTCGATATTTGTCACAGGTGATATTTCTCGTGACGATGACGTGATCCAAACTTCATCAGCTGCGAGTAACTCATCTACCGTTATTTTTTGTTGATGAACTTTTAAACCAGCAGCTTCAGCAAGCTCAATAATCACATCCCGTGTAATGCCGCCTAAGATCAGATTATTTTGTGGTGGCGTAAATACTTCGCGGTGCTTTACTATGAAGACATTGGAAGTAGAGCCCTCGGTTACTTGGCCGTTTCTATGCAATATTGCTTCACTATGACCTTTTGCTTTTGCCTGATTTTTCAGTAGCATATTGCCAAGTAGTGAAATTGACTTGATGTCACAAAATTGCCAGCGAATATCTTCAAGTAACGCTGCACTGGCTGTTGAAATGTTAGTTTCATCAACGATTAACTCGCTCGCCATTAAAAACACTGTAGGGTTAATATCGCTTGGTTTATCGTGATTTCGAGTTTCGCTTACACCACGAGTGATCTGCAAATAGATACTTAAGTGACCACCACCATTACGCTTAATTAAGGTGTTTATGATGTTTTTCCATTCAATGTTTGAATGAGGGTTATCAATGTCGACTTGCTCTAGGCAATATTGTAGTCGAGCAAGGTGTTGCTCTAAACGGAAAGGTTTGTCGTTGTAAACAGGAATAACTTCGTAAATACCATCTGCAAACAAAAAGCCTCGGTCGAGAACCGAAACCTTTGCATCTTCTTTAGCGAGTAGATCACCATTTAAATAAACAATATTTGTCATTACTTAGCCACTAAACCACTAAACCACTAAACCACTCGGCGGATAGGAGTAACCGATCCGATGTTGAGTATTAAAATTTAAACGTTTTTATTGAAACTGAAGTTTGATCCAATCGATTAAACGACTAAACCAGCCACCTTCGTTTACTTCTTGTAGTGTTACTAACGGGTAATCCGCAATGGTTTCACCATCAAGTTTTAAGAATACGGTACCAACGACAGAGCCTTTAGCTAATGGCGCTTCTAGTTGTTGATCAAGTTTGAATTCAGCTTCAAGGTTTTTACGCTGACCACGTGGAATGGTAATTGCTGCGTCCGATAAAATACCTAAATCAACGTTTTCAACGTCACCCATCCAAATGCGGGCGCTATCAAAAACTTCACCCGCTTGATAAGGAGTGATTGTCTCAAAGAAGCGGAAACCATAGCTAAGTAACTTTTTACTCTCAATCTTACGAGCTTGTTCACTTGTTGCACCCATAACAACAGTTACTAAACGCATATTACCTTTTGTTGCGCTGGTAACTAAGTTATATCCTGCTGCACTGTGATGACCTGTTTTAAGACCGTCAACGTTCATGCTCTTATCCCACAATAAACTATTGCGGTTATATTGAGGAATGTTGTTATAAGTAAACTTTTTTTGTTTATAAATTTTGTATTCTTCAGGTACATCTCGAATTAACGCGCTAGCTAGTGTTGCCATATCTCGAGGTGTACTAAAGTGATTTGCACCGCTTAATCCATGTGAGTTTTCGAAGTTAGTGCCATCCATACCTAGTTGTTGAGAATACGCATTCATCATATCTGCAAACGCACTTTCACTGCCGGCGATATATTCTGCCATAGCAACACAGGCATCGTTACCCGAGGCAACGATAATACCTTGGTTTAATAAACTAACCGGTACTTCAGTGCCTACTTCAATGAACATCTTTGATGAATCAGGGAAGTTTTTTGCCCAAGCGTTTTCACTAATTGGCACCTTAGAGTCATTAGAAATATTACCAGCCTGGATTTCTTTACCTATGATGTAGCTGGTCATCATTTTCGTTAAGCTCGCCGGCTCTAATTGCAGATCGGCATTACCTTCGGCAATGACACGCCCTGTAGCATGATCTAAAAGAATATAACCTTTAGCATTAATCTGCGGTGCGTCGGGAAGAATGTTTGCTGCCGAAGCAGACGTAGCTAATATTAGTCCACTGAAAAAAGTTACTAACTTGCGCGCTGAATTGCTCATCGTTTACCTGTTTAATTTATTCATTGCCGATATTTAAAATAAAATCGAACTCAGTTGTACTTATTTTTGTTCGAGTGATTCGAATTTATCGTCGTCTATTTTGTTCAAAGAGCTGTAATTACAACTCCCTTAAATTCTTGTTTAGCTTTTCTAAAAACTATTTAATAAAAGATATTTTGTTTTACGCTTATCTTTTGTTTCGCGCATAAGTAAGGTTTCAATATTATGATACAAGCTCTATAGCAAACCTTAAATAGAACACAAAATTGCCGTTTAGTATATCAGTATTCATTGATATTTTAAGTGCGAAATCATCAATTAACAGCGAATAATTGTTGCTAATTGTGTTATTTTAGCGATTTTATTGAATATGCACCTGGATAACCTTGGTTTTGTATTCGTGTTAGCAAATCTTTTGCCTGTGTTGCATCTTCTATTGGTCCTAATTGAACTCTAAAAAGTTCATTTTTTTCCGATAATTTTACTGGTACAGGCATTAAGAATCGCAACCCTTTTGCGGTATTACTCGCTAATAATTTATCTCGGGTAACTAAAACGTGAATATAAGGATCAAAATAAGCTGGTTTAGCAGGTGCAGGTTTTGTCTTAGGTTTTAGCTGAGGTTGAGTACTCACAGCGGCAACCGGCACTGGTTTAGCTGTGACTATTGGTGTGTTTTTAATTTCTTTGACGTCTATATTGTCGTTTGGCTTTATGTCTTCAAACTGACTGGTAGTCATATTTGGCGCCGCTTTAGCTATGGCAACAGCAGTATCTTTTTGAGTAAACTGAGCTATGTTGTTTTTATCGATAGCAACAATTTTAACGTTTGCAGTACCCTTAGCAAGCATCCCTAATTTATAAGCTGCAGAGTAAGATAAATCAATTAATCGGTCTTGATGAAAAGGACCGCGATCATTGACTCGTACAATCACTGACTTGTTATTTTCTACGTTAGTGACCTGTACATAACTAGGTATTGGCAATGACTTATGTGCAGCACTAAAAGCATACATATCATAAATCTCGCCATTTGACGTTAAGTGACCGTGAAATTTGTTACCATACCAAGAAGCAATGCCTGTTTTGTTATAGCCTTCAGCACTATCCATAACTGAATAGCTTTTTCCCAATACCGTGTAGCTCTTTTTGTTGCCACCGCGTGATTTTTGTAGCAATTGTGGAACCGGCTCGATTTGCTCTTCTGCGGTCGGTAATCGTGTAGGGATACTGTCATGTTTTTGTGAGTATCGAGAGTTTGTCTCACAGGCAACAAGTATTATGGTCGAGAGTATTATAAGGGTAGTATTGACTGCTTTCACGATATCTACATTATTCTTTTGATAGTTATGATTTTAAAATTAATGGTTTTTATACTAATTGTTTTTATAGTAACAGTTTAGTTTTACGGTATTAGCTATGCACCATACTTTAACAGCGCAAACAGCCGCAAAACTGATTAACTTCAGTGTAGATATTTTAACGACAAGACTCAACGGTTTTTGTGGTGTTTTCGTTAATTTCCAAACCAATAACAATGATTAAGTCTATGAGATCAATCGACGGTGAGTACTGATCGCCATTAGCACGCCAAATCCTGCCATCAAAGTCACCATAGATGTGCCACCATAACTGACCAGCGGCAAAGGCACACCAACGACTGGCAACAAACCCGATACCATGCCAATGTTTACAAAGACATAAACGAAAAACGTTAACGTTAAACTGCCTGCTAGTAATTTAGTGAATGCTTCTTGAGCGTTTACAGCAATCCACAGACCGCGCATAACAATGAGCAAATAAATCAGCAGTAAACCAAGAATGCCGATAAGGCCAAATTCTTCGCTAAATACAGCGAAAATGAAATCGGTGTGTCTTTCAGGTAAAAATTCTAATTGTGATTGCGTACCTTGCAACCAGCCTTTACCTGACCAACCACCCGAGCCAATGGCAATTTTCGATTGGATGATATGATAGCCTGAGCCGAGTGGATCTTGTTCCGGATCTAAGAAAGTAAGTACCCGTTGCTTTTGGTAACCTTTCATTAAAAACATCCACAAGATTGGCATAAACGCAGAGAGTAACCCTGCGCAAACACCAATTAATTTCCAGCTTGCACCAGCAAGAAATAGTACGAAAATGCCCGAGCTAGCAATTAAAAGACTAGTACCTAAATCAGGTTGCTTAGCAATTAATAGCGTTGGCAACATCACTAATACAAAGGCGATTATAATATTTTTAGTTTTTGCCGGTAAATCATGCTGAGCAATAAACCAAGCAATTGTCATCGGCACCACGAGTTTCATAATCTCAGACGGCTGGAACTTAATAAAGCCGAGGTCGAGCCAGCGCTGTGCGCCTTTACCGACGTGACCAAAAAGTAATACCGCAACTAACATTAGCAGCCCGAGAATAAACACGATGACTGCCCAGCGTTGATAAACAGAAGGGGGTATTTGAGCAACAACAAACATCACGCCTAAACCAATGCCTAAGCGAATAATCTGCCTAATAACTAAATCGGGATCTTGACCTCCAGCGCTATAAATAACAGCAAGGCCTACGGACATTAATAGTAATAATGCCAATAAAAGCGGTACATCAATGTGCAGCTTTTCAAGAAATGTTTTGCGCTTAGCTTCGTCTTTACCGCTGTATCTCATTATCTACTTCTTCGACACCAGTTCTCTATTGGCAAAATATTGATCCATGATTTGTCTTGCTACAGGACCGGCATTTGAACCACCACCACCAACGGCTACGTTTTCGATGGCGATGGCCACTACGATTTCAGGTTTGTTAAAAGGGGCAAAGGCGATAAACATTGCATTATCACGATTGCTTTCACTAATTTTAGTTGCATCGTATTCAACATCTTGTGCACGGCCAACAACTTCACCTGTTCCTGACTTACCGGCAGCATCGTAATCTGTACCTAAAAATGCTCGATAGCCTGTGCCTGAAGGCTTACTAACCGTTTTATGCATAGACTCAAGAATAAGCTGCCAATTTTCGTTATTTTCTAATACAAAAGGCGGTTTCTCATTAAGCTCAAATGGCGTAAAACCTTGGTCTAAGTCATTCAATAATACCACTTCTTCGCTAGTCTGCTGATTGATATCTAGCTCATCATTTAATTGCGCGGTAAGTGCTGCAGGCTCGCGAATGCCCGCAAGAAAGTGTGGTTCGATAACCTGACCTTTGTTGACTAATATTGACGTTGCTTGTGCTAATTGCAACGGCGTTACTGTCCAATATCCTTGGCCGATACCGATATTAACCGTATCGCCGTGATACCAGGGTTGGTTATAACGCGCACGTTTCCAGCCGCGACTTGGTAAAATGGCTTCACTTTCTTCATAGATATCAATGCCTGTTGATTCGCCAAATCCAAATTGTGCCATTGTGTCAGATATTTTATCGATACCGAGTTTATACGCTAAGTCGTAGAAAAAGGTGTTACATGAGCGCATGACAGCTTCTTCTAAAGAAACCCAACCGTGGCCCCACTTTAAGTGATCTCGATATTTACGCTTACCTTTTTTCAGCATAAACCAACCTGGATCCCAAATCTTTGACTCCGGGGTGATGACATTATTGTCTAATCCGGCCAAGCCTAAAAATGGTTTTATGGTACTTGCTGGAGGGTAAGTACCTTTGGTTGCACGGTTAATCAAAGGTCTATCTTTGTTCTGTAGCTTCTTATAATTTTTAGAGGATATACCGTGAACAAATAAATTGCCGTCATAACTTGGATTTGAATAAAACGCCAATACACCGCCATCTCTAGGATCAATAGCGACTACCGCACCACGTTTTCCGGACAAGGCCCGTTTGGCAATCATTTGCAGTTCGATATCTAAACTTAAACGAATATCACTGCCTGAAATCGGTGGTGTGAAACTCAGAGTTCTTAAAATTCGACCTTGATTATTCACTTCAACTTCTTGGTGACCCATAACGCCATGAAGCTTGTCTTCGTAGTATTTCTCTAAACCTAACTTACCGATATCACGTGTCGCTTTGTAGTCATCGGTTTTGCCTTGTTCTTCAAGCAAAGTAAGGTCTCGGCGATTGATTTTAGCGACATAGCCTAATGAATGAGTTGTGAGATCGCCAAAGGGATAATAGCGTTTTAGTCGTGCGTCAATTACTGCGCCTGGGTGTAAGTGGCTAGTAACCGATATTTTAGCTACCTGTTCTTCGGTCAAGCGAGAAATTAATTCCACTTTTTTGAAACGACGTTTACCGCGTAAAGCTTTTTTGAAACGGCTAATTTGTTCATCGCTGATTGAAATGAGCGCTCTTAAGTTGGCAAGCGTTTCATCCATGTCAGACACTTCTTCGGGGATAATAGATAAAGAGTAGACAGGTTTGTTTTCAGCAAGTAAAACACCGTTGCGATCGTATATAAGGCCGCGGTTTGGTGCTACCGGCAATAATTTGATGCGGTTTTCATTAGAGCGAGTGGTATATTTTTCGTAAGAAGTAACTTCGAGTTCGTACGCATTGTTTATTAAAATCAACAGCATAACAATTACACCGACAAAGGTGATAAACGTTCGACGGGCAAATAAATTGGCCTCGGCGCTATGATTTCTGATGGAAACGCGTTTACTCATTTAATACAACTTAAGCCTAGTGCTATTTAAACCTAATTCAATTAGGAATCTTATGCTACTCACGGTGGTATGGATGATTATTATTAATGCTCCACGCACGATATAAACTTTCGGCAACCATGATCCTGACCATAGGGTGCGGTAAGGTTAGAGTCGATAAAGACCACTTTTGTTCCGACGCTTTGATACAAGCAGGTGCTAAGCCTTCAGGACCGCCAACGAGTAAGGCTACATCGCGTCCATCCATTTGCCACTTTTCTAGTTGTACAGCAAGCTGTGGTGTAGTCCAAGGTTTACCTTCAACTTCTAATGTAACGATGCGACTACCTTTTGGGATTGCTGCCATTGTTTGCTCGCCTTCTTTTTCAAGAATTCGAGCAATGTCGGCGTTTTTGCCACGTTTACCTGGAGTGATTTCAATTAAATCAAATGACATATCACGAGGGAAACGGCGGCTGTATTCACTAAATCCTTGTGCGATCCATGACGGCATTTTGTTGCCAACGGCAATCAAGGTAATACGCATTAATTATTCTTCAGCCCAAAGTTTTTCTAATTGATAAAGGTCGCGAACATCATCGGTCATCACATGAACAATGACATCACCTAAATCGATAAGTGCCCATTCACCAACATCTTGGCCTTCAATACCAATTGGCGTCATGCCTTCGGCTTTAACTTGAGTGTTGATGTGCTCAGCAATTGAGCGTACATGCCTTGATGAATTACCTGAGCAAATAACCATGTAATCGGTAAAGCTTGCTCTTTCTGTTACGTGAATTGAAACAATGTCTCGTGCTTTTATATCTTCGAGTTGAGTAAGTACAAACTCATGAAGCTGTTCTGTGTGCAAATCTGCATCCTTTTGTTTTGAAAGCAGTAATATGGATGATTAAGGGCATTGGTATAATCATCGAGTGGCAAACTGCGCACTCATTACCGCAATATTCATAGTGATATACGCATTCTAACGCGTTCTGAGTAAGTTTTCATCCCCTATGCCACTATCTATTTCAACCTTTAATCGGTTGAAATATTTAGCGGTATAATTGCTGCTTTTTAATATAGTCTAAGGTTTGTGGAAGCAAGTATTGTTGGCAATCAACATTGGTCTGCAAACGCTGTCTAATTTGAGTTGATGAAATGTCAATCTGGGCGCTATTGAGCAATAAGATTTTACCACTTAAGGCAGCACCAATATCGTTCACATTGGTGCAAAGGCGTCCTTGATAAAAGCTACCATCAAGCGCTTCGACGTCATAGCCTGGGCGTTTACTAACGACAAAATGACAAAGCTTCAGTAGCTCATTTATATTGAACCAAGTGGGTAGGGTGAGTAATGAGTCTGCGCCGATAAAAAAGAACAATTTAGCATCTTTGTGTTCAGCTCTAAATTCTTGCATCGATAAAAAGGTAAAGGATTTACCTTGCCTTACTAGCTCTCTGGTGTCTAATTGAAACTCAGGGTGAGCAGTGCAAACATCTTTAAGCATTTGCAATCGTTGTTCACTATTGGCATGAGCTTCGCTTTTATGCGGTGGAATATTGGCTGGCATTAGCACAATTTTTTGTAGATTTAACTGTTTGGCAATTTCAACGGCAGGGTTAATGTGACCTAAATGAATCGGATCGAAGGTTCCGCCAAATATACCGATTGCATTTTCGACTATCGAATTGGCGTCTGAAGATTTAGGCAAAGGTCTCATAATCTAAGGCTAAATTGTTAGTAATATCTGCATGGTACAAGCTCACGCATACATCGGAAAGTAAAATGTAGTCGTCAAAATCGCTTGTTGTTTTACTTAATAAATCAACCTTACCCAATCGCGATAATGCCAGTTTGCAATTATTCAAACTTACTTGGTTTAAGGCACTGTTGTATATGGGCTTGCGTTTGTCCCAAATTCGAAATTCTTTAAACAACGAGTCCGTTGATTCACCTTGAGCAAGGCGAGTTTTCATCTCAATCAGCAAACGTAATTCTTTTTGTACTACCCATACCAATTGCGCCAACGCCACGCCTTCTTGCTTGAGCTGAGTTAAAATGCTCATGCATTTGTTCAAGTCGCCAAGTAGCAGCGCATCAGTAAGTTGAAATGGGGTGAATTTTGCCTGTTTTATCAATAGCTTTTGCAAATCATCAGCGCTAATAAATTGGCGATCAAATAACAACGCTAGTTTTTCTAATTCTTGATAAAACGCAGGGATATTACCACTAAAAAAATCAATCAATAGTTGCTGAGCTTGATTGTCCATGCGCAAATTTAAACGCTGACATTGTTGCGATAACCAAATGTTTAAGCCTTTGCCTTCTAATTCATAGAGTGGAATATAACAGCCAATTTTTTCAAGTGATTTAAACCATTTCTTTTTAGAGGTGGCAGCATCAAGTTTACCGCCGTGAAGAATTAATAAAACATCCGATTGCCCTTGGGCAGCAATTTGTTCACTAAGGCCAATAAGTACCTTGCCTGACGCTTCATCAAGTTTACCGTTGCCTAAATCAACTTCGATGATCCGTAGACTGGAAAACAGACTTAAGCTTTGGTATTCATCTTGAATTTGTTGAAAATCGAATTTGTCGTCTTTAGAAAAGCGGATAAGTTCGTCAAAGCCTTGGCTTTTTGCGGTTTGCTTTATACGATCTAAAGCATCGTTTTTTTGCCAAGGTTCATCACCAAAAATTAACCAAACCGGCAGCAGTTTTTGCGCCAATTGTTGATTAAGTTTACTGTGATAAATTCGCATTAACGAACGCCTCTATTAACTTTAGGTATCTGTTGAATGGTTAGAAGTAGACTCATTAATTAGTGAGAAATACTGGCAAGATTACGTAAAATTCTATCTGCCGCTTCTACGCGCATTTCTTTGCGTAGCAAGGTTAATTCTCTCGATTTTGCCAATGCTCTGTCGGGATCGTCTTGATAGTTTCGAGTAATATCAAACGAGAAACGTTGAGCTTCTTCATCCTTAAACATGACGTCATAACGAACAGTGTAGGTAAGCTCGTACTCAGCTACTTGACCATTGTCAAATAATGATAATGTGCGACGATTCAATGAATCTTTAAGAATTCGTATTTCAGGGCTAGTGGCGGTATGCGTTTTTTCGATATTAACGTTGTTTATTGTTAAGTGCTGCTTAAATAAACGCGTGAGCTCGCCATGGGGATCGGCAGAGCTCACATAAACAGACTCCATTTCGGCAGGCAATAAGTAGTCGCCACGCATTTTAAAACCACAACCAGAAAGCATCGCCAGCGCTAGCACTAGGCTAACGATGGCGTTCATTTTTGTTGATTTTTGTTTAATCGAAACGGTGTTTTTTGTCATTAATTAGCCACAATATTTAGAAGTTTTCCTGGTACGTAAATTACCTTGCGTACGGTCTTTCCTTCGGTAAATTTCACAACGTTTTCTTCTTGCATAGCTAGCGCTTCAACATCAGCTTGAGTTGCATCAGCACTTACTGTCACTTTCGAACGTAATTTACCATTCACTTGTACAATAACTAATTTTTCGTCTTCTACCAAGGCCGATTGATCAACTTCTGGCCAAGAAGCTTGTTCAACAGTGCTACCATCGCCAACAATATTCCATAATTCATGGCCTAAATGAGGCGTGATAGGCGTAAGCATAATAACAATAGCACGCACTGCTTCTTGCATAACCGCTTTATCAGCATCCGACTCCAATTTAGCTTTTGCTAAATTGTTCATTAATTCCATTATTGCTGCAATCGCAGTATTGAAGGTGTTACGACGACCAATGTCATCACTTACTTTGGCGATAGTTTTGTGTACTTCACGACGCAAGTTTTTGTGCGCAGACTCTAACTTCACGCTGTTTAACGCAAACGTATCGTCACCGGTTGCTTGAACAACGTCATAGGCAAGTTTCCATACACGTTTTAAGAAACGGTGAGCACCTTCAACACCAGAATCAGACCATTCTAATGTTTGCTCTGGTGGCGAGGTAAACATAATGAATAAACGCACAGTATCAGCACCAAACTGATTAATAACCTCTTGCGGGTCAATACCATTGTTTTTCGATTTACTCATTTTGCTCATGCCAGCTGAAATAACCGGTAAGCCATCGACCTTTGACACAGCGCTAACAACGGCACCTTTTTCGTCACGTTCAACGTCAACATCCGTTGGCGCAATCCAAGTTTGCGCACCATTTGCTTCTTCACGGTAATAAGTATCTGCTAATACCATGCCTTGACATAGTAAGCTTTTGAATGGTTCGTCTGAATCAACTAAACCAACATCACGCAATAACTTATGGAAAAAACGAGAATAAAGTAAATGTAAGATTGCATGCTCAATACCACCTACGTATTGATCAACGGGTAACCAGTAATTCGCTTTTTCTGGGTCAAGCATCGCGTCATCAGTTTGCGGACTACAGTAACGAGCGTAGTACCAAGATGATTCCATAAAGGTATCGAAAGTATCTGTTTCATGTAACGCAGGTTGACCGTTGTAAGTAGTTTTTGCCCACTCAGCATCGGCTTTAATTGGCGAAGTTACGCCATCCATTACCACATCTTCAGGTAAACGCACTGGTAATTGATCTTCAGGAACAGGTACTGATTCGCCATTTTCTAAGGTAAGCATTGGGATAGGTGTACCCCAGTAACGTTGACGTGAAACGCCCCAGTCACGTAAGCGGTAATTGACCGTGATCTTGCCTTTACCTTGCTCGGCTAATACCTCTGCAATAGCTTTAAATGCTTGCTCTGAGGTTAAACCATCAAACTGACCAGAATTGATCAATGTGCCTTTTTCCGTAATTGCACATTTGGCAATATCGTTGCCTTCGTCGCTGTTAATTACTTGGCAAATCGGCAAACCATATTTGGTTGCAAATTCGTAGTCGCGTTGGTCGTGTCCAGGTACAGACATTACTGCGCCTGAGCCGTAATCCATTAATACAAAGTTCGCTGCCCATACAGGTACTAATTCACCGCTAATTGGGTGAATCGCTTTTAAGCCCGTATCGACACCAAGTTTTTCCATGGTTGCCATATCAGCCTCAGTAGCTTTATTACCTTTACAGCTTTTAATAAATTCCGCTAACTCAGGGTTTGATTTAGCCGCTTCTAACGCTAACGGGTGCTGCGCTGCAAGGGCAACATAGGTAACACCCATTAATGTGTCAGGGCGCGTTGTGTAAATATCGAAACTGTCCGTTGAATTAGCAACTTCAAAGGTCATTTCAACACCTTCAGAGCGGCCAATCCAGTTACGTTGCATGGTTTTAACTTGCTCAGGCCAACCTTCTAATTGGTCTAAATCGTTTAATAACTCTTCCGCGTAATCGGTAATCTTAATAAACCATTGTGGAATTTCTTTGCGCTCAACAACGGCGCCTGAACGCCAGCCGCGACCGTCAATAACTTGCTCGTTAGCAAGAACAGTTTGGTCAACAGGATCCCAGTTTACAGTGGCGTTTTTCTTATAAACTAAACCTTTTTCAAAAAGCTTGGTGAAAAACCATTGTTCCCAGCGGTAGTAATCTGGCTTACACGTTGCTAATTCGCGATTCCAATCGTAAGCAAAACCTAACGATTGCAACTGACCACGCATGTAATCGATGTTTTCGTATGTCCATGAGGCAGGTGCTGCTTTATTTTTAATCGCTGCATTTTCTGCTGGTAAACCAAACGCATCCCAACCCATAGGTTGCATTACATTTTTACCCTGTAAACGTTGGTAACGGCTGATCACATCGCCTAATGTGTAGTTACGTACGTGACCCATATGTAAACGGCCACTTGGGTATGGGAACATTGATAAACAGTAGAATTTGTCTTTTCCAGGTTGCTCGGTTGCAACGAATGTTTTGTTATCAGTCCAATGTTTTTGGATACGCTGTTCAATGCTTTGAGGATTGTAAATGGATTCCATTAATCGATGTCTCGTTACCGCTTTAAACTGGTTAAAGTTTAAGCGCTTTTGTGAATTTAAAATATTGCTCGAATCATAGCGTATTTAAAGGCACTAATGAAGAGGGCAAAGGCAATTAGCATCGATGAATCTACCATCACTTTTTCGATAATTTACTATACTTGAATTATTCCTCGTTTTTTCATTGTTAAGAGTGGCTTCCATGACGAATCAAAAGCATAATCAGAACGACCATCAAAATGATAACAAAAACCAACAATATCAATCACTTTTCGATAAAGTCTACCTCTGGTTAAAAGCGGCAAAAGATTCAGAAGTTAAATCGGTAAATCAATGGGTAAATAAGGCAGAGCAGGTGCTCGATGCCGCAGAAGAGTTGTCGGTTAATGAATATCAATTAAGCATTAAAAGTTTCAAGCAAGATTTGCTGGGGTTTTATCGACACAATAAAAACGATGCGAAGGACTCATTATACTTAACCTCGCTTGGTGAGGGCATGTGGCAGCACTTGGCAAAAATAACTGACCAAACACAAATTGAGTGGACTGAGCTCGTTGATGATTTCGATCACGATGGGATATATCGAACCGGCGACTTAATTGGTTTTGGTCAAATCCAATGTCATGCTTGTTCGCATAGCTTTGATATAACTCATGCAACCAATCTAAGTGACTGCCCACATTGTGGTGGTAGCGAATTTTCTCGTCACAGCTTCTAAGCAATGGCCTCTATGAAATTGGCTTTAAATGCAAATAAATATTTGCTGAGAAATTAACACGATAGGCAAGTGCTTTGATTAAAAAATGAACGCTTGTTCAGATACACACTTTTGGCCTTTGCTTTTTATCCCATCACAGGTATACACTGGAGTTATAGCAAGTTAATTATTGTACTGTTTTTTACCACTTTATCGCATCGATTATTGGAATGGTTATCGCATCGGTTATCGCATCGGTTATCGTTAAGATAAGAAAACAGATACATGCTTAAAATGAATGTTTAAGTTGCATATTTTACAATAAAAACAATTACAAAACGTTAGCTACATTGCTAACTCTCGCCAAAAGGATAATCAGTTTCGATGACAGAACGCATTGATGCACTGAAAGTGCCAGTATCAGAATTATGTGCCGAATTACCGCAAAGCTTATTTTCAAAGTCGGTAGTCGACAAAAAAATCAAACAAAAGTTTATCGGCCATGAAAGGTCAAAAGAAGCATTGGAATTTGGCTTGTCGATGACATCAAAGGGTTTCAATGTTTTTGCAAAGGGTGAGCCCGGTACTGGTAGGCAAACACTGATCAAACAAATGCTGGCTGAATTTGCTAGCGAGCAAGATACTGCTAATGAATGGTGTTACATCAATAACTTTGATGATTCACAAGCACCGCACAAGCTGTATTTAAACGCCGGCGAAGGTAAACAATTACAAGCGAAAATTAATACCCTAATTGACGATTTGTTGGATTTATTTCCAGAAATTTTTGATAACCCTGGTTATCAACGCCAAAAAGCAGCAATCGATAGAGCGTTTAACGCCCGTTACGATGAGGCAATCGAGCAAGTTGAGGAGTATGCATTCAGCAAAAATGCGGTATTGTATGAAGAGAAAGGCGACATCAGCTTTTCGCCATTGGTTGATGGCAAACCATTGACTGATAAAGAGTTTGCCAGTTTAGGCGAGCAAGAGCGTACCGATTTTTATGGCTTACTAGCCGAGCTTGAAACCATCTTAAGCGAAAAATTACTCGAGTTGCCACTTTGGAAGCGCGAATCAAGTGTCGCGACTCGTAAGTTAAAATTTGATACTGCAGAGCAAACGATCCGACCGCTAATTAAAGATCTTGAACATGAATTTAGTGCCAATTTAGGGGTACTTAAATATGTGCGTCAAATTAAAGGTTCGATTACTGAAATCGTACTCGACATTTTAGTCGACGAAAATAGCGAAAATCCGCGAGATGACAAAGCCTGCCGTAAAATGATGGTAGACCGATTCATGCCAAATCTTTTGGTTTCTCGCGAACCAAATGAAGGTGCGCCGGTTGTTTACGAGCAAAACCCAACGTTTCAAAACCTATTTGGCACCATCGATTATTCGTCGTTTCAAGGCGCCGTATACACTAACTATCGGTTAATTCGTGGTGGTGCATTGCATCGAGCAAATGGCGGTTACTTATTGTTAGAAGTGGAAAAGCTATTAGCAAACCCACTTATCTGGACCCGTTTAAAACTCGCTTTAAAAACAGGTGAGATCCAAATTGAACATCCTTATGCAGAGATGTCTATGGGCGGCAGTATCAGTCTGCAACCAGAATCCATTCCGCTGCAAGTAAAAGTCATTCTGCTTGGTAATGCTGAAATGTATTACATGTTGCAAGAATACGATCAAGAATTTACCGAACTGTTTCGCGTTCTTGCTGACTTTGATCGCCATTTGGTTAAAAACGAAGAAAACTTACGTGCTTATGCAACGTTAATAAGACAACATGCAGAGCGTAATGAGTATCCTGAAGTTACCGATAAAGCGGTAAGTTTATTAGTGCGTTACAGTTTACGCAAAGCAGAGCATCAGAAAAAGCTATCAGCCAATATTGTTCATATTAACGACTTGCTCGATGAAGCGTGGTTTATTTGGCAAAAAGACGATAGTGACCTTATTGACTCTGAACATGTTGAAGCTGCATTAGCCTCTAAGTCGCGTCGCAGTGGTCGTTTAAGTGAAACTTGGATGGAAGAGATTAAGGAAGAGCAGGTGCTGATTTCCACCGACGGTGAAGCGGTAGGTAAAGTCAACGGCTTAACGGTACTGGAAATTGGCGATAGTGTGTTTGGTACACCGGCTCGAATATCTGCAACCGTTTATGCCGGTGCGCAAGGAGTAACAGATATTGAGCGTGAAGCGGAATTAGGTAAATCAATTCACTCTAAAGGTGTATTGTTACTTATTGGCTATTTAGGGCATAAATACGGAAAGAAATTCCCATTATCGATTTCTGCTAATATCGCAATTGAACAATCTTACGGTCATATTGACGGAGATAGCGCCTCAATGGCAGAACTTTGTGCGTTAATTTCGTCAATTACAGAGTTACCGGTAAATCAGCAAATTGCTATTACAGGGTCAATGAACCAGCATGGTGAAGTGCAATCCATTGGCGGTGTAAATGAAAAGATTGAAGGTTTTTATCGCCTTTGCCGTGACAAAGGACTAACCGGTGAACAGGGAGTTATCATCCCGAAAACCAATAAGATAAACTTAATGCTTAATAAAGAAGTCATTGACGCGGTTGAGCGCGGCGAATTCACCATTTATGCAGTTGATAATGTTGACCAAGCGTTAGAAATTTTATTAGGTTTGGAAGCTGGTAAAATAAAACGTGGCGGCTCCTATGCTCGTAAATCGATTCATGGCATGGCATTAGCAAAACTGAAGCATTTATCGGATATGATAAATGGTAGTGACGATTAACATTGCTGGTATTTATTTTAGCACCGGCTAGGTTTTGTCGATAACTATCGGTTTCGAAAATATGGCAGCCTAAGTCTGGTTTGCAAAATATTTCCAAAGCCAGTTTTTGACAAATCAAACATTGAGAATAACAACATGACATTATTTCTTATCCTAGGAGTGGTATTTCTTGGCGTCGCTCTTATGGTCATACTAGGTGAAAAATTTGGTAAGCCACTTGAGCAAAAAGATCAACAAAAATACAGTAAGATCATTATGATTTTAGTATTTGTCGCGCTATTTGCTGCCCTGATTAAAGCGCTGCTTTAAACGCTGTTTTAAACATTAATACTCTAAACGCTATTACTTTAAACGTAAGTCGGTTAATGCGTTGGCGACTAATCACAAAAGGCAAATCGATGATTTGCCTTAGTTCCTTATCCAAGTTAAGCAATAACCTATTCAATTATGCAATCGGCTAAACGTTGTATTCACGCTAGACTATATTAGCTTTCGTCCTCGTTAACTCACTTATTTGCTTATTTTTTTTCTATTTTTGAAAATGTTGACTATTATTTAATCAACAACAATTCAATTCTAACGATCGTGTGTTTATTTCGCTAAAAGCTTCGCTAAAAAACAATACTAAAAGGCGATCGGAACGGTAAGAATGACAGTATATTAAGTCGTGATATTGCCATTGATGTCTACCAACTAACGTTGGGGGATAACGTGAGCGCTATTGATCAATCCGTGGCACAGGTCGCAGCGGCAGAGGTAACGACAAATTGGTCTGAGTTATGGCCAATTGCGGTGTACTTTGTTGTGCTGCTTATTATGCTCGCAGGCATGTTGTTGCTGTCGTGGTTGCTCGGCCCAAAAACTAATCGTCGTCATACCCATACCCCTTACGAATCTGGTGTCATTGCCACCGAAAAACCAAGAACTCGTTTTACCAATCATTTTTTTCTTTATGCTATTTTCTTTGTCATTTTTGATTTAGAAACCATCTTCTTGTTCGCATGGGTTATTGCCTTTGATGAAGTAGGGCTTGCTGGTTTTATCGAAGCTAGCATCTTTATATTTATTTTATTGGCGGCACTCGTTTATGTGTGGCGAATCGGCGCATTAGAACTTAAACGCAAGCACCGTCCGCCGCGTCAAGTGTTCCTATCGGCCAGCGAGAGAGAAAACTAATATGGATTGGTCAATTACTAAAGCCGCCGTAGAATCTCAGATGCGCGAATCAAAACTCGAAGTAGAGCAAGATCTCAAACGAAATGTGTTGTTTGCCCGCTTAGATGACATGATCAATTGGGGACGTAAAAACTCAGTTTGGCCATTCAACTTTGGTTTAAGTTGTTGTTATGTTGAGATGGCAACCAGTTTCACCTCTCGTCATGATATTGCCCGGTTTGGTGCGGAAGTGATCAGAGCAACACCACGCCAAGCTGATTTGATGGTGATCTCCGGTACCTGTTTTAGAAAAATGGCACCGGTAATTCGCCATCTTTATGATCAATTACTCGAGCCTAAATGGATAATCTCAATGGGCTCATGCGCAAACTCCGGTGGTATGTACGATATATATTCAGTGGTACAGGGCGTAGATAAATTTATCCCCGTAGACGTTTATGTACCTGGTTGTCCGCCGCGTCCAGAGGCCTTGCTTGAAGGCCTGTTATTACTACAAAGCAAAATTGCTCATCAACCAAGACCGCTTAGTTGGGTAGTCGGTGAACAAGGCGTGAGTGAAATCGCCAAACCAAGTTTGCGAGATATAAAGCTGCAAAGTCGCATTGAAGTGAAAAATTTAGATGAGCCGGATAGCGTGTAATGACTGACTCTAAAGTACATCAAGTCGATATCAGCCAGGCAACGGATTTTTCGGTGCATGAACCGTTCCCACTCAGCGACGAAATAATAGCGATAAACGCCGATATTAAACTCACCGAGCAAGTACTAATCGATGCGGTGGAAAGCTATTGGGTTGATAAACAACAGTTGCCTCGTTTAATGCATTTGTTAAGACGTCAATTAGATAATGGCTTTGATTTTTGTTTTGATTTAACCGCCATTGATGAACGTGAAAGACAATTTAAACTGTCTGAGCAAGTACAAGATTTTACCGTCATTTATCATTTACGCTCCTATGCACGTAACCGAGATATTCGCATTAAAGTCGCTCTTAGCCAAGATGATAAATCATTGTCTACGGTTTCCAATATTTGGCCAAACGCCAACTGGTATGAACGTGAAGTGTGGGACATGTTTGGTATCGAATTTGTCGGCCACCCGCATTTAACTCGGATCTTGATGCCACAAACCTGGCAAGGTCACCCGTTATTAAAAGACCATCCAGCTCGTGCGACGGAAATGGATCCGTTTACCTTGCCTGATGCTCAGCAAGATATTGAACAACAAGCGTTACAGTTTAAACCGCAAGATTGGGGCATGAAACGAGCGAGCAAAACCAGTGACTTTAGCTTTTTAAACTTAGGCCCTAATCATCCTAGTGTCCATGGTGCATTTCGTATTGTATTGCAAATGGAAGGTGAAGAGATTGTCGACTCTGTGCCTGACATAGGCTATCACCATCGCGGCGCTGAGAAAATGGGGGAACGTCAATCTTGGCATAGTTACATTCCTTATACTGACCGCATCGATTATCTCGGTGGGGTGATGAATAATTTCCCTTATGTGATGGCGGTCGAAAAACTTGCCGGTATTACCGTTCCTGATAGAGCGAAAGTGATTCGAATTATGACTGCGGAGATGTTTCGGATTTTATCGCACTTATTATTTTATGGCACCTTTGCCCAAGATGTTGGCGCCTTATCACCGATATTTTACATGTTTATCGATCGCGAGAAGTTATTTGGCATCGTTGAAGCAATAAGTGGCGCGCGCATGCATCCAAGTTACTTCCGCATTGGTGGTGTTGCCAGTGACCTACCAAAAGGGTGGGACACTATGGTTCGTGAGTACGTCAATTACTTGCCTAAACGCCTCGATGAATACGAAAAGATGGTGATGCAAAATGAATTACTAAAAGCGCGTACTGTAGATGTTGGCGCTTATACCAGTGAAGAAGCAATTGAATGGGGCATAACCGGGCCTGGTCTTAGAGCAACGGGGTTCTCATGGGATTTACGTAAGCAGCGCCCATATGGTGGTTATGATCAATTCGACTTTGAAGTGCCACTTGGACACAAAGGCGATAGCTATGATCGTTGTCGAGTGCGTGTGGAAGAGATGCGTCAAAGCATTCGCATTATCGAGCAATGTTTAAATAATATGCCTGAAGGGCCGTACAAAGCTGAACACCCTCAAACAACGCCGCCAGATAAACGCCATACCATGTTAGACATCGATAGTTTGATCCCGCACTTTGTCAATGTTTCCTGGGGACCGGTCATTCCTGCAGGTGAAGTATCAATGAGCGTTGAAGCAACGAAAGGCATCATGGCCTACCACTTAGTAAGTGATGGCAGCACGACAAGTTATCGTACCCGAATTCGCACTCCATCTTTTGCCCATTTACAAATGATCCCGCTGTTATCAAGAGGGCAAATGGTGGCTGATTTAATTGCAACATTAGGCAGTATTGATTACGTCATGGCCGACGTTGATCGTTAGTGGAGCCTTTTTAGGACACAAATAGTCGAAACAATAGATACAAGAAACCGGAAATTAAAGAAGCTATAGAAAAACACACGAGACCTAAAACAAGTAATACATAAGACAAGTAATAGCTAAGAGAAGTAGCAACCAAGTTAATAAACAAGACACATAAAAAATAACAGTGAGAGAAATTACTAATGAGTTTAACAACGCTGATTCAAACGAAACAAAGCTCTAGTCGAACGATGGTCGACGAGCAGCGTATTGATTGTCAGTTTGTTGACCATCGTAGTTATCTCACAGAACAAGAAATCACCGATATTGAGCATGAAACAACGATACTGGAAACGCGCGAAGCGGCGGGCATCGAGGCGTTGAAGATAGTTCAACATAATCGAGGCTGGATAAGTGATGAAAGTTTATATGCAATCAGTGATTTGCTACAGATACCGGCTGCTACATTAGAGGGGGTGGCGACGTTTTATAATCTCATTTATCGTCAAAAAGTTGGCAAACATGTGATCCATGTCTGTGACTCTATCAGTTGTTATTTAACTAGTTACCAAGAAATTTTAGATACGTTAAAGACCACTCTAAATATTGAATATGGGCAAACATCAGATGATGGCATGTTCACCTTAATTTCGAATGCGTGTCTTGGAGGCTGCGATAAAGCGCCAACCATAATGGTCTCCGGAGTACATTACCAACAACTCACGCCAGGTAAAGTTATCGATATTATTCACTCGCTCAAGCAGGGGAAGCAGCCTGAGCCAGAACATATAGCTGAGGCAGAAGATATAGCTGAGCCAGAAGATATAGCTGAGCCAGAAACTATAGCTGCGCAAGATAATTTAGCAGACCAGAACAGCACTATTGAACAAGAGAACGGTAGCGAACAGAAAAAGAAAGGAGAGCGAGATGTCTGAACCAACGCTTTCCCTTAACACTAAACCGCTAACGGCATTAGTGAATACTAATAAACCGTTAGATTATGATGGCTATGTTGCCCAAGGTGGTTATCAAGGCGCGGAAAAAGCTGTGCTTCAGATGAGTCAAAAACAGTGTTTAGAATTGGTAAAAGAATCCGACTTAAAAGGCCGCGGCGGTGCTGGTTTTCCAACCGGTATGAAATGGAGTTTTGTGCCGATGTTTGACGATGATGACGGTCCTCATGCAAAAGCCAATGCGCCGGATAATAAATACTTAATATGTAATGGCGATGAAATGGAGCCAGGCACCTTTAAAGACCGCCTATTACTCGAAGGCATTCCACATCAGTTGATTGAAGCGATGATCATCGCATCCTATACCATAGGCGCCAATAAAGCCTATATTTTCTTAAGAGGCGAGTATTTTGTCGCCGCCAAACGTTTGCAAAGCGCCATTGACCAAGCCTATCAAAATAACTGGTTAGGCAATGATATTAAAGGTAGCGGATACCAATTAGATTTATACCTACATACCAGTGCCGGTCGTTATATTTGTGGTGAAGAGACCGCCCTTATCAATGCCCTTGAAGGGCGCCGCGCCAATCCTCGTTCAAAACCGCCATTTCCACAGGTGAGTGGTTTATTTGGCAAACCAACAATCGTTAATAATGTCGAAACACTGTCAAACTTACCTCACATTTTTAAACAAGGCAGTGAATGGTTTAAAGCCTTATCACCTAACAGTGACGCTGGTACTAAGATTTATGGCGCAAGTGGCAGAGTGAAAAATCCCGGTTTATGGGAAATGCCGATGGGCATGACAATTGGCCATGTGTTAAATGATAAAGCTGGCGGCATGATTGATGGCTTGAACTTCAAAGGTTTGTTGCCAGGCGGCGCGTCAACGGATTTTTTAGTCGCGGAACATTTAGACGTACCAATGGATTATGACAATATCGCTAAAGCGGGATCTCGATTAGGCACTGCTGGTTTGATTGTCCTTGATCACCTTAATTGTCCGGTGGGCATGGTGTTAAATTTACTGCAATTTTTCCATCAAGAATCATGCGGATTTTGCACACCTTGTCGTGACGGTACGCCATGGGTCGTTGAAATATTAACACGCATTGAGAATGGCTTGGGCACAATGGATGACATTGATGCCTTACATAAACTGTGTGACTTTATGTGGATAGGCAAAACCCATTGTGCACTGGCACCAGGCGCAGTTGAGCCCCTTAGAAGCTCGCTGAAGTACTTTATAGATGATTATGTTGAGCATATCGAGCAGGGTTGTTGTACCTACAAGCTTGGAAAACAAAAAGTCTCCGTAGGAGGTAGTCATGGCTAATGCTAACACCGGCACTAATTTTGATGCTAGCACTGAAAACATGATCACTATCTACGTTGATGGTACGGCTTATCAAGTTGAAAAAAGTGATAACCTGCTTGCCGCGGTATTATCTAGCAAGCTTAACTTGCCTTACTTTTGCTGGCATCCATCGATGGGCTCTATCGGGGCCTGCCGTCAATGTGCGGTCACGGTTTATAACGATGACAGCCAAACCCAAGGGCGGTTAGCGATGGCCTGCATGACGCCAGTAAATGATGGCATGCACATAGGGTTAGGAGATAATTATTCATCGGCATTTCGTGAGCAAATAATCTCGGCGATGATGACTAATCATCCTCACGATTGTCCGGTTTGCGCTGAAGGTGGTGAATGTCACTTACAGGATATGACTGTGATGACAGGGCATTCCGTAAGACAGTACAAAGGCGATAAACGTACCTTTAGTAATCAAAATTTAGGGCCATTAATTGGTCATGAGATGAATCGCTGTATTACCTGTTATCGTTGTGTTCGTTATTACAAAGACTATGCTGGTGGCGATGATTTTGGTGTGTTTGGATCAAAAAATCGAGTATATTTTGGTCGTCAACAAGATGGCGTATTAGAAAGCGAGTTTTCGGGTAACTTGGTTGAAGTATGTCCAACTGGAGTATTTACAGACAAGCCTTTTTCAGCGCACTATGCCCGTAAATGGGATCTGCAGTCTTCGCCATCGATCTGCCAAGGTTGCAGTGTCGGTTGTAATATCAGTGTCGGCGAACGATATGGCTCTGTGCGTCGTGTGGTCAACCGATATAATTACGATATCAATGGTTATTTTCTCTGTGATCGTGGCCGTTTTGGCTTCGGTTATGTCAATAGCGATGATCGAATTACTCAGGTTCGTGGTCTGTCTTTTAGTAGTAATAGCAGCTTAGCCAATAGAAATAGCGGTAATGTTGTTGATGCTAATCAACAGCAGACAAACGCTCCTTTGACCAATCCATCGAGTAAGGATTTACGCATAGCGTTAGCCAAATATAAAGGCGAATCGTTCGCCGCCATTGGCTCTGCGCGGGCTAGTTTAGAAACGAATACCGTTTTAAAACACTTATTTGGCAGCGAAAACTTTTGTTCGGGTTTAACCAACAAACAACAGCAACTTTTATCTTTATCCGCTAAGCAATTAAAAATTGACTCCGCAGCAAATATTGAATCGCTAAGCATAAAACAAATTGAGCAAAGTGACTGTATTATTGTTCTCGATGAAGATATCACTCAAACATCGCCGCGAATTGCACTGGCAATCCGTCAAGCGAGCCGAAAATTAGGGATTGAAAAAGCAGCAAGTTTGGGCATTCCGTTTTGGCAGGATGAAGCGGTAAAAAATGCAGCGGGGCAACTAAAAACACCGTTATTCATTAGCGATATTGCCGCCACCAAGTTAGATGATATCGCCACTCATCGACTGTTTAGCTCAAGCAAAGAATCCGTAATGTTAGTGCAGGCGATTAGTGTATTGTTTCACTCCTTTTATAAAAATGCATTGGATACAAATGCATTGGATACAAATGCATTGGATACAAATGCATTAGAAAAAAATGGATTAGATAAGAGTACATTAGATGCTAGCTTGCTCGCTGCATTTAAGCTTAATAAACGCCAACAACAGTTTGTTATCGATGCCGCAACCGCACTAGTTGGCGCTAACAGCCCATTAATCGTCACCGGACACAGTCGCGAAAATATTGCTTTAATTGAAAGTGTGCAAGCGCTGGCACATCTGACAGAACAAAACCACTCAACAAAACTCAATGTATTGATTATGCCAGAGCAGGTGAATAGCATTGGATTGCATGCCATAACCGATGAAAATACGCTAACCCTTGAGGCACTAATTGAAAAACTTGAGAGCAAGGCTGTTACAGGTCTAATTGTCGCTGAACACGAATTATCGAATTTAACAGCCTCTGTGCAACAACAATTATTATCAGCTGCCAATGCTGTTATTGCGCTTGATCATAACGAGTCTATTGTGAGCCAAAATGCCGATGTGGTATTACCGGCAGCAGCGTTTAGTGAATCGCAAGGCTTGGTGGTCAATTATCAAGGAAGAGCACAGTGTTTTTACGCAACGTTTGCCGCCAAACTGCCGATATTGCCAAGCTGGCGTTATTTAACGGTTATCGACCAAGTACTAGGCAAAGGTCAATTAAATGATGCCAAAAACCTAAGTGAATTATGGCAAATACTTTCTCACATAGAATCCGCGTTTCCAAATACAGAGCAATTTATTGCCGAACAATTTTTAAATAAAACCGCACGACAAACTCACCGAGCTTCAGGGCGCACCGCGATGATGGCAAATCAAAGCGTTCATGAAGCAAAAGCCTGTATCGATGAAAATAGCCCTTATAAGTTTTCAATGGAAGGTCGTAATATTCTCAACGATTTGGCTAAATCTGCGTCTATGCCTTTTACTTGGGCACCCGGTTGGAACTCCAATCAGGCGGTAAGTAAGTACCAACAAGTTGTTTCTGGAAAACTCAATAATCCAAATTCTGAAGTACAGATATACGATCCAAAAAGTAAAAGTTTAGGAAAAGAGTCTGCACTGAAAGATAAATCTCCTGTCGATGTCGTTGACAGCAATGTTCAAGATTCGCCGTTTAATATCATCATTGGTAATCATATTTTTGCTGATGACTATCTAGGACGAAAAGGTATTGAACTGGCATTGATGTCACCCGTACCGCAATTAATTATCTCAACGCGAATGGCTAAAGGATTAGAGCTTAATGATTGTTCCCATATCAAAATTGTTAACGACAAGAATGAATATGTGTGTCGATTAGAGCTCACCGACGACATTAGTCAAAATACAGGGCTACTTTTTCTTGCCCAGCAAAGTCACTGTAAAATAGAGTTCGCTCAAGGAAGCAGTGCAAATGCACCTCAATCGTCCGTGTTGCAAGCCAATCAAATTAGCGTCGCCAGTAAAGCTGAAGCAGATGATTTTGAGTTAAAACTTAAGGTCTCGGTAAACGAGCTTGAACAACAAAAACAGGCATTACTTAAACGGTTAAAAGAGAACGATCAATTTATACCTATCCGTCTTATGGCAGGAGGTTTAGATGATCATTAAGCTGGTCGAAATTGTTTTAATTCTTGCACTACTTATTCCTATTGCTGCAATGCTGGTGTGGGTCGAACGTCGCTTAATTGGTATATGGCAAGACCGTTTAGGGCCTAACCGAGTAGGGCCTTTCGGGATTTTACAATCACTTGCCGACTTATTAAAAATCTTAGGAAAAGACGAGTTTAACCCGAAATTTGCCGACAGCGGATTATTTATGGCGGCCCCTATTATTGCCGCAGTCACGGTATTGATGAGTTTTGTCGTAGTGCCATTTTCCGACACCATTGGCGTTTCAAACCTAAACATAGGGCTATTATTTTTCTTAGCGATGACATCCCTTGCTGTCTACGGCGTCGTACTTGCCGGTTGGGCATCAAAGAGCAAATACGCTCTACTCGGCAGTATGCGCGCGGCAGCACAAACCATAAGTTACGAAGTGTTTATGGGACTTTCGGTAATGGGCGTTGTGCTTTTAACCGGCAGTTTTAATCTTAGAGATATCGTTATGGCGCAACAAGACGGTTGGTTTATTAGCTCGCAAATTATTGGATTCTTTGTGTTCTTAGTAGCAGGAATTGCTGAGTCTCATCGACTACCGTTTGATTTACCTGAAGCTGAAACCGAACTTACCGCTGGTTTTCATACAGAATACTCAGGATTAAAGTTTGCCTTGTTCTTCCTTGGTGAATATTTAGGTGTAACACTAATTTCAGCGATGTCGGTAACTCTGTTCTTTGGCGGCTACTTACCGCCAGGAATCTTACCTGATGCCATCGGCGCGGCGGTCCCTGGCCTTGTTTGGTTTGTTTTAAAAGTCGCTTTGTTGATCATGTTCTTCATCCTATTGCGCACTTCATTGCCAAGGCCGAGATTCGATCAACTGCTCGAATTTGGCTGGAAAGTCATGCTGCCATTGGCGTTATTTAATTTGTTACTTACTGCAGTGTTGAAACTTACTGGTGTGATTGGCGGAGGCATGCATGGTTAAAATGATTTATAGCCAACTGCGTACCATGGCTTTAGTGCTTAAACATACGTTTACCAAAGCCGATACGGTTGAATATCCGGAGCAGAAACCTTATTTAGCACCGCGTTATCGAGGCCGAATAGTTCTTACCAGAGATCCCGATGGTGAAGAGCGCTGCGTCGCTTGTAATTTATGTGCGGTTGCGTGCCCGGTTGATTGTATTTCTTTGCAACAAACCATAGATGAACAAGGGCGCAAGACTGCGGAGTTTTTCCGCATTAACTTTTCACGATGCATTTTATGTGGATTCTGCGAAGAAGCCTGTCCAACTTATGCCATACAACTCACGCCTGATGTGGAATTGGCCGAATACGAGCGACAAAACTTAGTCTATGAAAAGGAACACTTGTTAATTAGTGGTCCTGGAAAATACCCAGATTATAACTTTTATCGTCAATCGGGTGTTGCTGCTGGGGTAAAAGATAAAGGTAGCGGTGAACACGAAAAACCACCGGTAAATGTAAAAGATCTAATGCCATAGTTGTAGATCTTGCCACAGTTGGCGAATTAGCAATTCAACAAAGCGAAATAAAGAAAAGAATTATGAAAACAGGTTCTAACCAATGATAAGCACAGACAGTATTGAACTAGATGCAAAACATAATGTCTCCGGAGAGAAATTATGATGATGCAATTGCCATTTTATATCGCCGGTGCAATCGCTATTTTCGCATCGCTTAAGGTGGTGTTAGGTAGCAATGCTATCCATGCGCTGCTGTATTTAGTGGTATCGCTATTAGCGGTGGCTGTGTGTTTTTATTTTCTTGGCGCGCCATTTGCGGCTGGGCTGGAAGTGATTGTTTATGCTGGCGCTATTTTAGTTTTATTTGTTTTTGCTGTAATGATGTTTGATTTACAAGGCGATGACGCAGATGTGCACTTCTCCGGACAATATTCTAACCCGCAAGCTGGTCAAAGCTTAAGTAAAGGCTCGGGTAGCAAGCCCGGTCAAGGTTTTGGTCATTGGTTTGGTCCATGTATTTTGGCGTTTATTTTGTTAGCAGAATTTATCTATGTGTTAGCTGTCAGCGAACACCCACTGCAAACCAGTACCATAATTGATGCCAAAGAAGTTGGTACTTTGCTCTATGGCCCGTATTTATTGGCAGTCGAGATTGCGTCATTTTTATTATTGTCGGGCTTGATCGGGGGTTACCATTTAGCTAAAGATACCGAGCAAGATAAGTTAGGGGGGCACTTATGATCCAAATCCCTTTAACTCATGGCATCGCCTTAGCGGTGATCTTGTTTATTATTGGCTTTGTTGGCGTCATTGCGAGACGCAACATCCTGTTTATGTTGATGAGCTTGGAGGTAATGTTAAATGCCGTAGGGGTTGCATTTATTAGCGCCGGAAGTGCTTATGCAGAAGCGGACGGGCAAATTATGTTCATCTTAATTTTAACCCTGGCCGCAGCAGAAGTTGCGTTAGGCTTAGCATTGCTGATCCAAATTAATAAACGACGTCAGTGTCTTGATGTTGATCGCCTGAACGAACTAAACGAGCTGAACACACTCAACGAGGGTAAGGGGTGAGCATGGATAGCACAATAGTAAATAGCTTAGCGATGCAGGTACTGTCATGGTTACCATTTTATCCGCTTATTAGCTTTTTATTGTTAATCACATTGTCTAAGCGATTATCTTGGCAACTAGCCTCGTTTATTTCAGTTGGCGCGGTAGGACTGAGTGCGTTAAGTAGCTTTTATTTATTACAGTCGGTAATGGTCGCTCCCGACTCGCAATTAACCGCGGTGCTGTGGCAATGGTTTAATCTTGGTGAAGAGACGATAAATGTTGCCTTACATCTCGATTCACTTTCAATGGTAATGACTCTTGTGGTCTCCGGAGTTGGTTTGTTAATTCATGCTTACGCCGCATCGTATATGCACAGTGACGAGAACTTCTCGCGTTTTATGGCCTATATGAACCTATTTATTTGCGCGATGTTATTGTTGGTTCTTGCCGATAATCTTGTATTGCTCTATCTAGGTTGGGAAGGCGTTGGTCTGTGTAGTTTCTTATTGATAGGCTTTTGGTATCAGCAACCTGAAAATGCGCTTGCCGCTAAAAAAGCTTTTATTGTTACTCGGATCGGCGATACGTTTTTAGCGATTGGTTTATTTTTACTATTTCGCGAAACCGGTACACTTACGATTGCAAGTTTATTTGATGGTCAAAACATAACGAGTTTGCATACCACATCATCAGATTCTGACATGCCATTTTGGATAGCATTATTATTGCTAGGTGGTGCGGTCGGTAAGTCGGCGCAATTGCCACTGCAAACTTGGCTACCAGATGCAATGGCAGGCCCTACGCCGGTAAGCGCATTAATACATGCAGCAACCATGGTAACAGCAGGCGTTTATTTAATTGCCCGTATGCAAGGTTTGTTTTTGTTAACACCAGAGGTGATGACATTAGTGTGTTGGGTTGGAGCGTTAACATTGTTGTTGGCGGGATTTGCGGCCTTAGCTCAGCGCGATATCAAACGAGTATTGGCCTATTCAACCATGAGTCAAATTGGCTATATGATGCTGGCATTAGGTGCGGGCGCATTTTCTGCCGGCATAATGCATTTAATGACCCACGCATTTTTCAAAGCGTTGCTATTTTTAACTGCGGGCAGCATTATCTTAGCGCTTCATCATCAACAGAATATCTTTAAAATGGGCGGCTTGTTTAAAAAATTACCGTTAATTTCAATATTGTTCTTTATTGGTATTGCCGCTTTAATTGCCTTTCCTGGCACATCAGGGTTTGTCTCAAAAGAAGCGATCATCGCTGAGTTATATGGCTCAGCTACGGCTGGCCCAGTGTTTTGGTATATGGCGATATTAGGTGCATTCATAACCAGTATTTATAGTTTTAGATTGGTATTTATTACCTTTTTTGGCCACTATCGTGGTGACGAGGAAGTTCATCCAGTTAAAGAAAAACTGCAACTGGTACCGTTAATTATCTTAGCTGCGCTGTCAATTGCTGGTGGTTTAATTAGCCTCGATTTATCAGCTGTATTAATCGCAGAAACTGGGCCGGATACCAATAATGCAGCACAAATGTCTCCGGAGTCTGCTGATGCAAGTTGGTTACATGCGGTAGCCATTGCCACCCCGTTTGTTGGTGCCATCATTGCCTATCTATTGTATTTTCCCAAAGCAAACTCAACGGTTCGAACAAGCAATTTTGCACTTTCCAACTTCTTTGCCGGTGGTTTAGGGTTTGACCGCTTGTATCAAGTATTGTTGGTCACGCCGTTTGTGTTTCTCGCACGCATTAATAAATCCGACCTAATTGATCAAATAGTTAACGGCATAAGCTGGAATGTGACGAGTTGGCATGAAGTATTCTCAGCTACGCAAAACGGTCAATTACGCTGGTATGCCGCAATGATAGGTATTGGTTTAGCGCTATTGTTGGGGGTTATTTTATAATGTTGACGCAATTATTATTATTAATCTTCGTCGGAGGTATTTTTGCTTGGGTTGTGGAGAACCATCGCCCCGGTACCGCTAAGTGGGTAAGTTTATTTACTATTATCATCGCGTCATTAAGCTTTATCGATGTTATCCGACAACACCCTGGTGTCTTTATCGACTACCTGCCATTTAGCCTTACTCCGTGGATTTCATCCTTTAATATCTATTACGCAACAGCAGCGGACAGCTTAAGCGTCGTCCTTATTTATCTTACCTTATTTCTTGCCGTGATCTGTATCTTAGTGTCATGGAAAGAAATCAAACATCGAGTCGGCTTTTACTACTTTAACTTAATGGCGTCTATTGCTGGAATAATTGGCGTATTTATCGCATCAGATTTATTTTTATTCTTCTTCTTTTGGGAAGTGATGTTATTGCCAATGACCGCGTTAATCGCTATTTGGGGTCATGAAAAACGAGTCTTTGCAGCGATTAAATTTTTTATTTTTACACAGCTTTCTTCACTGTTAATGTTGGTCGCAATTATCGCCTTAGCGTTTGTCCACAAGCAGCAAACCGGGGTGTTAAGTTTCGATTACTTTGCCTTGCAAAAATTAACTATCGACATTGAATTACAATGGTATTTAATGCTTGGTTTCTTTATTGCATTTGCGGTGAAACTCCCAAGTTTTCCAGTTCACAGTTGGTTGCCAGATGCGCATACGCAAGCACCAACTGCTGGTAGTGTTTTACTTGCCGGAGTATTACTAAAAACTGGTGCATATGGCTTGATTCGTTTTGTCTTGCCGTTATTCCCAGATGCCACCGAAGCTTTTGCTGATACGGCAATGTTGTTAGGTGTGATCAGCATCATTTATGGCGCCAAGTTAGCCTTTGCCCAAACCGACTTTAAACGCCTTGTCGCCTATAGTTCGATATCGCATATGGGGTTTATCATGTTGGCGTTATTTAGCTTTAATGCCATTGCCTATCAAGGCGCGTTAGTCACTATGGTCGCGCACGGATTAAGCAGTGCTGCACTATTTTCAATGGCCGGCTTTTTATATCAACGTTTACACAGTCGTGATTTGGTTATTATGGGCGGATTATTTGCCAGTGCGCCAATCATGGGCGGCATGTTATTAGCTTTTGTTGCAGCAGCATTTGGCTTACCAGGAATGCTTAATTTTGTTGGTGAATTTATGGCATTGGTTGGCAGTTTTGCCAGTAATCCAACAATGGTGATTATTGCCGCTCTCGGGTTAATTGGCTCCGCAATTTATGGCATGCACTTATTTCAGCGAAGCTTTCAAGGCAAGGTAAGTCACGAAATTATCGACTTAAATGCGAGAGAGTTATTGGTCTGCATATCCTTACTGGGCGCGCTTATATTGTTTGGTATGAAGCCGAATTTGTTACTTAATAATTTATTGGTAACTTCTGCAGGTGATTTAACGGTGATTCAACCAATTGCCAATGCTAATTCTAATGAAAAAGTGAATACAGGTGCGAATACAAATGCTAATACCCAAGCCGACTCACAACTAACATTATTAAAGCAAACCGCACTGCCGCGGATTTCAGCCCCTGTGATTAGCAGCAACAATGTGGAGAAAGGCGATGAGTGAACTTGAATTATTAGCCATTGCACCGCAAATAATTTTGTCTGCAGCTATCGTGATGCAATTGTTTATGATCGCTGTTAAACGCTCTATCAACATGATCCAATTATTTACTTTGGGCAGCATAATTATTGCTGCGACGAGTATATATTTAGTTCTACCCGCGTTAAATACACAAGCTACAATCTTGTTTTATTTTGATGGTTTTTCGCTGGGGATTAATGTACTTATTTTTGCCAGTGCGGCAGTTGTTACTATCGTGTCTAATCGTTATTTACGTACCGGCATTGAAGTGCACGATGAGTTCTACGTCTTGTTATTATTAGCAACACTTGGTGCCAGCATACTGGTTATCGCTAACCATTTTGCCAGCGTGTTTTTAGGCCTAGAATTACTATCTATTTCACTTGTTGCCATGGTGTGTTATTTACGAGATCGCAGTCAATCTCTAGAAGCGGCGATGAAATATTTAATACTCAGTGCAACGGCGTCGAGTGTGTTGTTATTGGGGATGGCATTTATCTATGCGTATAGTGGCGATCTAACCTTTAATTATATCAATACCGCAGTAAATATGGTTACAAGTGAGCAATCAAGAATATTGTTTTTTGTTGGCTCAGTACTGATACTTTGTGGTTTTGCTTTTAAGTTATCTTTGGCACCATTTCATTTTTGGACGCCAGATGTTTATCAAGGTGCTCCTGCACCGGTTACCATGTTTTTGGCGACTGTATCAAAGCTGTCGATGTTTGCGGTATTGGTTAAGTTTTGGTTTATCGCCGAACAATTTAAGCAACAGCAGTTACTCACAGTGATCACCATTATCGCTATAGCATCTATGTTGATCGGTAATCTATTAGCGTTAAAGCAAAGAAACCTAAAACGTTTATTGGCCTATTCATCCATCGCTCATATGGGCTATCTATTGATTATCTTAAAAGTCAGCGCTATTGAATCATTGCAACTTGCCTGGGAGTCGGCGTTATTTTATTTAATGGCGTACACCTTTTCGACCTTGTTATTGTTTACATTCTTAGGGCAAGTATCTAATGCTAACAAGGCCTGTGATGTCGATGATTTGGACAGTTTACGCGGGTTCTTTTGGCAAAACCCTATGCAAGCAAGTTGTTTAATGGTGGCAATTTTATCGTTGGCCGGTATCCCATTAACAGCGGGTTTTATCGGTAAATTTTACTTGTTATCAACCGCTGTTGTTAATGACGCATGGGTGTTACTTAGTGCCTTGGTTGTGGGTAGTGCAATTGCCCTTTATTACTATCTAACCATCATTTTTGTGATGTTTGATAAGCATGCTAGCACGGCATCTAGCGTCAGTGAGTCTAACAGCGCTAACACCTCAAACAGCACTAATACCTCAAACAGCTCTAGCGACTCAAGTATCGACTCTGATAAAGATAGTCCTAAGCCTATATTTAAGTTACACGCGATACCACATATTTTAATGGTGACCTTAGGTATTACATTATTATTGTTTGGCATCGTCCCCGATATTATTTCTGAAGAGGTTCGCATCTTTGCGCTTTCCAAGTTTGGCTAGCTTTGGCTAAATTTTGCAAATTCTGGTTAAATTCGGCTAGTTCATATTTTGGCAAATCTGCTAAATAGTGGTTAAAGTTACTAAATAAAAATGACAAATTTATAACAGAACTATGGGGGTAAACTTAATAAGCCTTATAAAACAATTACTTATAAAGTTGGCACTATACTTGTAATGTTTCCTGTAAGATTAATGTAAATATTAGGTTTTAATTTGGTAAAAATGGTCAATTTATAAAGGTTACTTAAAATAACCGATATAATTTGATTACTTTTTTCATTGAGCCTAAATAAACCAAACTAAATCGAATACGAGTTTAATAAAAATCAATATCAGGGATTTACTATGAAAATGACAAAAATTGCAGCACTAATTACCGGTTTACTTATTTTACCTGGTTGTGTGATCCACGTTGGCGCGAACGGCACCAGTGCAGATGTTAATATTGAAGAAAAACTAACATTGAACTCCGCAGATATTAAAACACTTGAAATTGACGCCGGAGCAGGTTTTCTAATTGTAAATGGTAACAAACAAGCGACCAACATTGATGTTGATGCTGATATCTATACCACTGATGACAAAGACTATGAGTTAACACTAACAAGAAAAGGCGACAAAGCTGTACTTGTAGCTAAACATAGTTCGGTTCGTATTTCGTGGGGCGATTCTCCAAAAATCAATGTCACTGTTTCAGTACCAGATAGCATTGCTCTAGATATTGATGATGGCTCAGGTTCAATTGATGTGAATAACATTAACAGCAACGTTGATATTAAAGATGGCTCAGGCTCATTAAATGTAAAAAATATCCAAGGTAATTTAAACATCGATGATGGCTCGGGGTCACTAGAAGTTGCCAATGTAAGTGGTGATGTTGAGATTGAAGATGGCTCGGGCTCAATGTTTGTGACTGATATTAGTGGCAGTGTCAATGTTGACGATGGCTCAGGTGAAATGGTTTTACATCACATCGGTGGCACCGTCGTTATTGACGATGGCTCGGGTAGCATTGAAGTAAAAGATGCTGGCGGTCTTAGAATAACTGAAAGCGGCTCTGGTGGTGTGAACATCAAAGAAATTAAAGGCAAAGTAGACGTAGATTCTTAACCTAGAAACTCGCTTTTACAATATATTTTCCCAATAACACGCTCTACGAAAGTAGGGCGTTTTTTTATTTTTAAGCACTTTTAATTTGCTTGAGGCGCAAAAGGAGGTAACTGAGGTGATGTACTGCTTTTGTAAGAAGTTTTGTAATAAGTTTTGTAAGAAGTTTTGTAAGAAACGCTAGCGACTTTAACGTTAATTAAAACAACCTATTGCCATTCTAAGTGAACTGTAAGACTAAAATCTGCTTTATTTCATATCGATAAAATTAAGCTAATATTAAGACGTTACTTATAAAGGTTTGATATCGGCGGGAATAAAATGAAAACTGTTTTAAAGACTTTCTACAAAACCAAAACCAAAACCAAAACCAAAACCAAAACCAAAACCAAAAGTAAAAGTAAAACTCTGGGTAAAGCTGTGGCAGCTATTTGTCTCATGGCCAGTATTTTTAGCGCTAGTTATGCATCGGCGATAACAGCTCTTTCTGTTTCAGCTAAAGCTTCTCTCGTTGTTTCAGCTAAAGCTTCAGTGGCAACCCCAACAGTAACCCCAGCAGCGACCAATAGTGCGCTACTTGAAATTAAAGAATGGCAAGTGCCATGGCCGAAAACTCGCCCTCGCGATCCAGCAGTAGATAGTAATGGAGTCGTCTATTTTTGCGGTCAGGGCGGCAATTATATTGCCAGCTTAGATCCTAAAACTGGTGAATTCAAACAGTTTACCCTGCCAGATAATACTCACCCTCATAACTTGATCATCGATAAAAACAATATGATTTGGTATGCCGGTAATCGCAATAATCATATTGGTAAGCTCAACCCTGTTGATGGCAGCATCGAGAAAATAATGATGCCTGGCAAAATAGAAATAGACCCTCACACCTTAATATTTAATAAGCAAGGCGATATCTGGTTTACCGCACAATGGGGGAATCAAGTAGGGCGCTTAACCACTAGCACTGGTAAAGTTGATTTGATTGATATGAAGATTGCCCATGCGCGACCATATGGCATCAAAATGTCAGCGCAAAATATTCCTTATGTGGTGCTATTTGGCACTAACAAGGTCGCTAAAATTAATGCTGATGAATTATCTTTTTCACTCATCGACTTACCTGACGCCAATGAGCGTCCACGACGACTGGAAATAACCAGCACCGACTTACTGTACTATCTTGATCATAAAACAGGCTATCTTGGCGAAGTTGACCTCAACACCGAACAAATCACCAAATACGCCATGCCAGAAGGTAATAAAGCGAAATTGTACGGCTCGGCCATGGATAGTAATAATCGAATCTATGTGGCTCTCACCGGCACTAAGCCTGTTAAAATTAGAGTGTTTGATTCAAAAACTAAACAATTAATAGCTGAGGCTGATGTACCAAGTGGCGGTGGCAGTGTTCGTTACATGTACTATCACCAAGCAAGCGATGAAGTTTGGTTTGGTAGCGATGCCAATACGATTGGCGTTATAAAGTTAATACAACAAGCAAAAGACTAACAGTCGATATTCGACAGCGAGATTGAGGGGATGGGCGAGTAAGTGCTGATAAAGTAATAAGTATAAGGTGTTAAATTGGTGTAAATGAACGAAAAGCCGGTAGTTTCGCTAAAAATCTTTATAAAATCGTACATTATACGCCTAAATGACCATTAATTACATATTGTTACTTGCATTAAATTTACAAAACGGTATGATGCGCTCAATTCCTGCACGGCAACAGAACTTAAGCTTTAAACATGCGTTTGCATACTTAAGCTTCTATGAATTGCCCCGCAAATGTGAGCAGGAGACTAAGAGTGGTTATTTTCGCCCGCTGACTTGCCAAGCTAAACACGATTCCTATTCGTTTAGCATAGATCACTGAGATCTCGCTATAAGTCTTGAGGTGGATAACTTTGAAATTTTTCGCAGTTATGTGCTTTAAGACAATATCTATACTATTGCAGTATTTGTAATGGATTGATTTGCCTCATTGTATTGCTCTGCCTTTTGAGAACACAATTAATGTCTGAATCAAACAATACATCGGTTACTTTTGACCAACTAGGTTTACCTGAAATTTTATTATCATCACTTAAAGCTATGGGCTTTGAGCATCCGACTCCTATTCAGGAAAAAACTATTCAACCTTTATTAAACGGTCGTCACGTTTTAGGTGAAGCGCAAACGGGTACTGGTAAAACAGCCGCGTTCGGTTTACCTGCTTTAGCAAACATCGATGTTAAACTTCGCAAGCCACAAATGATGGTATTAGCACCAACGCGCGAATTAGCGATACAGGTTGCTGAAGCATTAGAATCTTTCGCTAAAAACATGAAAGGCCTAAAAGTTGCAACACTTTACGGTGGTCAATCTTATGGTCCACAATTATCAATGTTAGAGAAAGGTGCACAAGTTGTTGTTGGTACACCGGGTCGTCTAATGGATCACCTACGTCGTAAAACGTTAAAGCTAGATGCGATTAAGTTCTGTGCTCTAGATGAAGCTGATGAAATGTTAAACATGGGTTTCTTAGAAGACATCGAATGGATCCTTGACCACTTATCAGGTGAAACACAAATGGCTTTGTTCTCAGCAACGATGCCACCAGCAATCAAGAAAATTGCGGATCGCTTCTTAACAGATGCAGAGCACGTAAAAATTGCTGCTAAGAAACAAGCAAAAGCAAACATCACACAGTTAGCTTGGAAAGTATCAGGTATTAACAAAAACACCGCGATTGAGCGTATTGTTGAAACATTCGATTTCGATGCAATGCTAATCTTCGTTCGTACTCGTAACGATACTTTAACCGTTGCTGAAATGTTAGAACGTCAAGGTTACCCTTGTGCAGCACTTAATGGTGACATGAACCAAGCACAACGTGAGCGCACTGTTGATCAACTTAAGTCAGGTAAAATTTCTATCATGGTTGCAACTGACGTTGTTGCTCGTGGTCTTGATATTCCACGTATTGACTTAGTACTTAACTACGACTTACCAGGTGATTCAGAGTCTTACGTTCACCGTATCGGTCGTACCGGTCGTGCTGGTCGTGAAGGTACGTCGATTTCATTCGTACGTCCTCGTGAAATGTACAACTTACGTCATTATGAGCGTTTAACATCAGGCACAATCAATACTTTTGAATTACCATCAGTTCAAGAACTTGGTGGCATCCGTATCGAACGTGCTCGTAAAGCATTAGTTGAACTAGCTGAAAACAAAGATTTAACCGCGATGCGTGAAATCTTAGTTAAGATGGCTGCAGATTCTGAAGTATCAATTGAAGACTTAGCGGCAGCGTTATTGTTTGAAAAACAAATCAAGCAACCGTTCCAACCAAAAGAAGATCCTCGTCCACGTCGTGAACGTGCGGATCGAGACAACCGTGAAACTCGTGGTCGTAACGACAGAGATGGTGGTCGTCGTGGCGAGCGTGCTGACCGTGGCGAGCGCAAGCAACGCAACAACTCAGCACGTCCAGATATCGATTGGCAGTCATACCGCATCGAAGTTGGACGCGAGCATGGTGCTAACCCAGGTGATATCGTAGGCGCAATCGCTAACGAAATCGCATTAGACAGTGCATACATTGGTCAAATCAAATTGGAAGATAACCACACTATCTTACAATTACCAAAAGGCATGCCAAAAGATGTGTTCGCCCAATTAAAGCAAGTACGCGTTCGTCGTCAGCAACTAGACATCTCAGTATCGGATGTGCCTGCTGAAGCATTAGCTCGTCGTCCTCGCAGTGACCGCCCTCGTAACGACCGTCCTCGCGGTGGCAACAGAGGTGACCGTTCACGCGGCAACCGTCACTAATTAAACGTGACAAACCAATACCGAAAAGGATGAGCTAAGCTCATCCTTTTTTTTCACTCAAAATAAGTAGGGTCAGATCCTGAGGTATCCCCACGAAATTTGTGATTCAAGAATTTCGTAGGAATTAAAAAATCTGGGGAACATTCATGGCTTTTGGTGATCAGATCTATCGCCAAACAAAAATAATCCCAAGAGCAAGCCATGAATGTAGACCATATATTGAATCAAACCTTATCTTTTGTCACCCCGAAAATGCACAAAGTACGTCGAAATAGCCTTAAATGTTTAATTACTAGTCTAATTCGAGGGGCTGATTTATCTGTCACGAATTTAGGGCGCAACATACTTAGCGAAACATCTGAAAAACACCAAATCAAACGAAGTGATAGACTTTGTAGTAATGTTCACTTACATGCCGAAATTCCTAGCATATACGAGACACTAACTCGCAAACTTGTTGGGACGCAAAAGCATCCTGTCATCCTGGTGGATTGGTCAGATTTAGATGCGCGCCAAGAAAATTTCTTAATACGCGCTGCGATAGCAGTTAACGGTCGGTCGTTAACTTTATATGAAGAAGTTCATCCCCAATCAAGCAAAGAAAAACCTAAGGTTCATAAAGACTTTATGATGGTTTTGAAAAATATGCTGCCCTCAACTTGTCGGCCAATTATTGTTACAGATGCCGGATTCAGAACGCCCTGGTTTAATATGATTCAATCACTGAATTGGGATTATGTTGGCAGAATGAGAAACCGTACATTCTGTAAACAAGATAAAGATTGGCTCCCAGTTAAAGCGTTATACAAGCTTGCAACGACGCGCCCTAAATCGCTTGGTCGTTTTGATGTGGCTCGTTGCAATCCAATAACATGTAACTTCGTAATATTTAAATCTCGAAATAAAGGGCGAAAAGATCTTGTTGCAAAAGGTAATAGGCGTCGTCGAAGTGGCAAATCAAAAGCCAATGCGAAACGAGAGCGAGAGCCTTGGTTACTCACAACGTCACTGTGTTCAAAACAGCTAGGTTTTGCTAAAAAAGTAGTTAAAATCTACACCACTAGAATGCAAATAGAAGAGAGCTTTCGTGATGTAAAAACCGGTCTTAATATGAATGTATGTAATAGTCGAAAAAGGCTGCGAATACTAGTACTGCTTGTTATCGCACTTATAGCGCAGTATATTCTAATGCTCATTGGTATGGCTTTAGTTATACAAGGGAAAAACCGTCAATACCAGGCTAATAGTGTTAAATCCAGAGCCGTATTATCATATCAATTCATCGCACTAAGAGCCGTAAGGAACTTAAGGTTTTGTATTGAAAAAGAAGAGTGGAAAAGTGCAATTAAGCAGCTCAATAAATTTATGTTGGAGCCGCTTAATGTTTAACTATAAATTCGTGGGGATCCGTCAGGGTCAGATCACACTTTTATTCATAAATATTCATTAACCTTTTTCTCAAATAACATCTAAAATAAAGTGAGTTACAGTAAAAGGAATTACTATGGTCAGAAAATTAAGGATAGCACCTACAAATTATCCGCAGCATATATACAATCGAGGCAACAACAAATCCATTTGTTTTATAGATGCCAGCGACTTCAAAGCATTTGCAGCATTTTTAAAAAAATATACCAATCAATTTGATGTTCAACTGCATGCGTGGGTATTTATGACAAATCATTTTCATTTGTTGGCCACTCCACAAACGGAAAACGCAATTAGTAAGATGATGCAAGGACTTGGTCGTGACTATGCACAATACTTTAATTTTAAATACAATCGGACAGGGACTCTTTGGGAAGGACGATTCAATTCCTGTCTTGTCGACTCAGAAAGCTATTTATTGCAGTTATACAAATATATTGAGCATAATCCGGTGAGAGCTGGAATGGTTTCCAATGCTGCTGACTATTCATGGTCTAGCTATCAAATAAATGGTTTAGGTAAAGAGTCCACATTAGTATGTTTTCATGAGTATTACCTAAGTTTAGGCACAACCAAATTGTCTCGATTAAAGGCCTATAATCAATTTCTTGAGCAGCCTTTAACTGAATTTGAATTAAACAACATTAGGCAATGTGTTAAGTCGGGAAATACTTTAGGAAGTAATAAATTTAAACAAAGATTATCAAAACTATGCGGATGTGAATTAGAGCCTAAGAAGATCGGACGGCCGAATAAAAATAAATTGTGATCTGACCCTACTTTATTCCTACTTTATTTTGACACCAGTATTTAAAAACTTTCTTTATATGTAATAACAATTTAGCAGGTTGTTTAATTATAAACTATTATAGAAAGAGGAATTTGGGTGTGGCATAATTATCACCCTCTAAAAATAACATTAACTCATTCTAACTAATTGGTTGCCAATGAATTTAACACATTTAAAACAGCTTGAAGCTGAATCTATTCACATCATTCGTGAGGTTGCTGCTGAATTTGATAACCCGGTAATGCTTTACTCAGTAGGTAAAGATTCTGCGGTTATGTTGCACTTAACAATGAAAGCCTTTTTCCCTGCTAAACCACCATTTCCTTTAATGCACGTAGATACAACGTGGAAGTTTAAAGAAATGATCGCGTTTCGCGATATCGCAGCGAAGAAATATGGCATGGACTTAATCGTTCATACGAATGAAGAAGGTCGTGCGGCTGGTATGAATCCGTTTGATCACGGTAGTGCTAAATTTACCGACGTGATGAAAACTCAGGGTTTAAAACAAGCCCTAGACAAACATCAGTTTGATGCAGCTTTTGGTGGTGCACGTCGTGACGAAGAGAAGTCTCGTGCCAAAGAACGTGTTTATTCATTCCGCGATAAGAACCATCGTTGGGATCCAAAAAGCCAACGTCCAGAATTATGGAATGTTTACAACGGTAAGGTAAACAAGGGTGAAAGTATCCGTGTTTTCCCTCTATCAAACTGGACTGAGTTAGATATTTGGCAGTATATCCATTTAGAAAATATCGAAATCGTACCTTTATACTTATCAGCGGTTCGTCCTGTGGTTGAACGTGACGGCACGTTAATCATGGTTGATGATGATCGTATGCCTCTTAAAGAAGGCGAGAAACCAATGATGAAAAGCGTACGCTTTAGAACCCTTGGTGATTATCCTTTAACTGGTGCCGTTGAATCGGAAGCGACAACGCTGACAGAAGTTATTCAAGAAATGTTGCTTACCAAAACATCAGAACGTCAAGGACGTATGATTGACCATGACTCTTCCGGCTCGATGGAGAAGAAGAAAATGGAAGGGTACTTCTAAATAAGTCTTACACAGCGATATGAAATCGAAAGTGACATAGACAAAAATTAGAAAGATTTAAAAAGAATAATTCAAGCAATGGTGATAATACACATCACCTTGTGAAAGGAAACAAAATGAGCATTGAACAAGCTTTATTAGAAAACGATATCGATGAATATTTAAAAGTTCATGAAAACAAAGACATGCTGCGCTTTTTAACCTGTGGTAATGTTGATGACGGTAAATCTACCTTAATTGGTCGTTTATTACATGACTCAAAATTAATTTTTGAAGATCATATGGATGCGATCAAATCAGATTCTAAAAAATTCAACACCACAGACGGTGAATTCGACTTAGCGTTACTAGTTGATGGTCTGCAATCAGAGCGTGAGCAAGGCATTACCATTGATGTAGCTTACCGTTATTTCGCCACTGAAAAGCGTAAGTTTATTATTGCTGACTGTCCTGGTCACGAGCAATACACACGTAACATGGCAACCGGTGCGTCAAACTGTGATTTAGCAATTTTGATGATCGATGCTCGTTACGGCGTTCAAACTCAAACCAAACGTCACAGCTATATCGCGTCATTGTTAGGCATTAAGCATTTAATTGTTGCGGTAAATAAAATGGACTTGGTTGATTATAGCCAAGAAGATTACCGTAGAATCAAAGAAGAATACCGTGATTTTGCAAGTGCATTGAATGTACCAGATATCCGTTTTGTACCAATCTCAGCGCTGAAAGGCGATAACGTTGTTAATCGTTCAGAAGCGATGGACTGGTATCCAGGTGCTACGTTAATGGGCCTATTAGATACGGTTAAAATTGACGAAGATAAAAACCTTGAAGACTTCCGTCTTCCTGTTCAATACGTTACTCGTCCTAACTTAGATTTTCGCGGCTTTTGCGGCACTATTAGCGGTGGTGTAATAAACGTAGGCGATGTAATTACGGCACAACCTTCAGGCAAAACGTCGTCGGTTAAAGCGATTGTTACCGCGGACGGTGAATTAGAATCGGCACAAGTTGGTCAAGCGATCACGCTAACATTAAACGATGAAATTGATATTTCTCGTGGTGATGTCATTGTACGTTCTAATAAACTGGCAACTATCACTGACAAATTCGAAGCAACGATTGTTTGGATGAGTGAAGCGGCATTACAACCAGGTAAAGAATACGAGTTAAAAATCGGCTCTAAAAATACCTATGGCCGCATTGACAACATCAACTACCGCATTGACGTAAATAGCCTTGATCACATCCAAGAAGATGAGATGAAGCTAAACGAAATCGCTTCTTGTAACATTTCAACCAATGGCCCAGTGGTTATTGATGCATATGAGCAAGTTGAAGGTACAGGTTCATTTGTGATCATTGACCGTTTAACCAACATCACTGTTGGTGCCGGTATGATCAGCAAAACCTATATTGAAGGCGACGGCAATGAACCTGAAGTGGTTCGCCAATACAGCAAGACTGAAGTGGAGTTAAACGCGTTTATTCGTAAGAACTTCCCTGAGTGGGGCTGTAAGCCAGTTTAACCGCTCGCCCGATAATAAAGGGCGCAAAGGGCGCAAAGGGCGTAAAAGGCATAAAGTGCGTGAATGTTTGAGCTAGCATTACAATTAGAGCACAAATAGAATTTTAATAGAGGCGAGGTAACTCGCCTTTCTTTTTGCCGCTACTGAATTTGTCGCTAACGAAATTCACGTGAGTCTTATTGCGTTTAAACAGTTCGCCATAAATTAGAAAATACATTAAACATTGCCGCAGAAATATTCTTGGTATATGTTTATAAATAATTAAAAAATAACAGTTTTCATCAACCTTTGTGCTGTGAATATGAAAAAAACAACTCAAAATGATGATAACAATAAAAAGGTTTCTCCATGCTGAGCATTGATCAATGGGCGATGTTAGCAATATTCTTGCTTACGTTTGCCGGATTAGTGAAGTATCAAAACAGTCCTGAACGCGTATTTGCTGCGGCAACTATGGCGTGTCTAACCTTATCTTTTGTAACCACTGAACAAATTTTTCAAAACGCCATTAACCCTGGCTTATTAACCCTAATATTATTGATTAACTGTTCTTTTTCGTTTGAACGTACCAGTTTTTTACGGGTTGTTGCCAGTTCATTGATCACCAAATCAGTGAGCGCGTCATACATTAAAACCTTATTCACTACTGCATTTGCTTCGGCAATATTAAATAACACTGCGGTAGTAGCAACGCTTATCTCACCGATTAAAAACAATAAGTTTATTAACCCCGGACGCTTATTATTACCGCTGTCTTATGCGGCGATTTTAGGTGGTACGTTAACACTTGTTGGTACGTCAACGAATTTAATCGTTAACTCGATGTTGATTGAACGCGGCATTCCTGGACTACAGTTTTTCGATTTTACCCTCATTGGTTTAGCGGCCATGGGCGCCTGTATGGTCGTATTATTTTTACGCATTAGTACCTTACCTAAAATCGTTGCTAACCCAAAAGATGACAAGCATTATTTTGTTGAAGCGCGGGTCACTGAAGATTCAAAATTAATTGGTCGAACGATTGAAGAAAATGGTCTGCGCTCAATGGATTCATTGTTCTTGGTAGAAATTATTCGTCACGGCCATTTGATCTCTCCTGTGACTCCGGAGGAATTTATTCAGCCGGGCGATAAACTTATTTTCACCGGAGACATTTCAAAAGTATTTGTATTGCAGCAATTTGACGGTTTACAGCTTTTTGCTGAACAAGATGGTTTACTGCGCGATAACTTAACGCAAGTATTAATCAAACCTGGCTCAGCAATAATCGGAATGACGTTAAAGCAAGCCGGTTTTCGAGCTCGTTTTGATGCCGCAGTTGTTGCCATACGTCGTGAAGGCTCTACCCTGTCTGGTAAACTCGGCGAGTTAATATTGCAATCCGGAGACTTTTTAGTACTCGCGGTCGGTAACGATTTCTCGACTCGTACTAACTTAACCAAAAACTTCTTTATTCTAAGCGGTGTTGAAACCGAAGATATGTTGTCGGGCTGGCGCGATAAATTTACCCTTGTCGGCTTTTTAGCCACCATTTCAACCTCAGTGTTTTTCGAAATACCATTGGTCAAATGTTTATTATTCTATATCGCTGCGCTATTTGCCTTTAACTGTTTGACCATTAATGAAATTAAACGTCGATTCCCATTAGAGATATGGCTGATAGTAGTTAGCGCATTGACGCTAGCAACAGCACTGGAAAACACCGGAGTGTCCTTTGTTATTGCCGATTACGTGCATGGATTTTTAGAAGATAAGAGCGCGATGATTGCGTTTGTGATGGTGTTTTTTATTACCCTGATATTAACTGAAATCATTACCAACAACGCAGCGGCGGCATTGATCTTCCCAATAGCCTATAATATTGCTATTGGCTTAGGCGTTAATCCATTGCCATTTATTATGGCGGTAGCATTTGGAGCGAGCGGCAGCTTTATTAGCCCTTATGGTTACCAAACCAATGTCATGGTATTTAACGCCGGTAATTATAAATTAATGGATTTTGTGAAAGTAGGTGTACCGGTATCAATTACCTATAGCGCTGTAGTGCTTTACATGATCCCACTGATATTCCCATTTTAGACTGATAACAATAGTGAAATTAAAATGAAAACTGAAAATACTGTTTGGCACATGCATCAAGTTACTAAGCAAGAGCGTAGTGAGCTTAAAAACCAAAAATCATGTTTATTATGGTATACCGGCTTAAGTGGCTCAGGAAAATCAACCATCGCCAATGCTGTAGATGACTTGTTGTTTAAAGAAAAATGCCATACTTATCTTCTTGATGGCGACAATGTGCGCCATGGTTTAAATGGCGATTTAGGTTTTAGTGATGAAGACCGCATCGAAAATATCCGCCGCATTAGCCAAGTTGGCAAATTATTTGTCGATTCAGGGTTGATTGTCACCACCGCGTTTATTTCACCATTTCAATCAGATCGTGACATGGCCAGAGACATGCTAGAGCAGGGCGAATTTATTGAAGTATTTATTGATACGCCAATTGAAATTTGTGAGCAACGCGACCCAAAAGGCTTGTATAAAAAAGCCCGTGCTGGTGAAATTAAAGACTTTACTGGTATCGACTCTACCTATGATGTGCCAACAAACCCTGAGATACACGTAAAAACAGCCGACTTAAGCATTGAACAATGCGCTCGCCAAATTGTTGACCATTTAAAAGCACACGGTTATATCCAACCAACCTAAAACCTAAATACTGGTGTCAGAATCCACTAAGTTTTAGAAACAATTTAGTGGATTCTGACACCAGTATTTTTTGAAAAGTGTGATCTGACCCTACTTATTGATTTATGACAGGTAGTGCAGAAATCTTTACAAAAATGATTGAAAATTTGTAACAATTCATTTTAGCTTTCAGTTAATACTAGATCTTGAGCTCAATAACGAATAATATCAGGCTCGCAAAAATATTTACGTATTAATACACGGTATAACAAAATGAAAACAATTATTGCAGGCGCAGTAGCCTCATCTCTTTTACTTTTAGCTGGTTGTAATAACTCAGCTGAATCAACAGCGACGACTGCTGTTGAAGTTCAAAAAACAACGTTAGTATCGGGTATCGATGCTTCAAACATGAATACAGAAATCCGTCCTCAAGATGATTTTTACTTATACGTTAATGGTGGTTGGTTAGATTCTAACCCTATGCCTTCTGACAAAACTGCTATCGGTTCATTTTATGACCTACGTGACAAATCTGACGCCGACGTTAAAGCTATCATCGAAGAGTTAGCGGCTACTGAAAACCTAGAAATGGGCACTGACGAGCAAAAAGTTGCTGATTTATTCAAATCTTACATGAACGTTGAAGCGTTAAATAAAGCAGGTGTTAAGCCAATTGAGCCTATCTTAGCTGAAATTGCAGCAGTTGACTCAAAAGACGCGTTAGCAACATTCATGGGTAAAGCACAAAAAATGGGTGTATCTACGCCATTAGCTTTCTATGTATACATCGATGCAAAAGACTCAAGCCGTTACACTAGCCACATCTGGCATTCAGGCTTAAGCCTTCCAGATCGTGATTACTACTTCAAAGAAGAAGAACGTTTCGTAAAAATGCGTGCGGATTACGTAGCACACGTTGAGAAAATGTTTACTTTAGCTGGCCAAGAAAACGCGGCACAAGCAGCACAAACAGTAATGGCTATCGAAACTAAGATGGCAGAGCATCACTGGACTCGTATTGAATCTCGTAACGCTGAGAAACGTTACAATAAATTCAATACTACTGACTTAAACACACTTACTGATAAGTTCAACTGGAACGCTTGGTTAACAGAGCTTGGCGCTGTAAATCACCCTGATATTATCGTAAACCAACCAAACTTTGCTGAAGCATTCGGTACTATTTTTGCTGAAACTAGCTTAGCGGATTGGAAGACTTACTACACGTGGAAAACTATCACTGGTTTCTCTTCAGTATTGTCAGAAGACATCGCTCAGGAAAGCTTTGAGTTTTACGGTAAAAACATCAACGGTCAGCAAGAGCAAAAACCTCGCTGGCAACGTGCTGTTGGCCTGATCAACGCAAACTTAGGTGAAGTTGTTGCTAAAGTTTACGTTAAGCGTCACTTTAAGCCTGAAGCTAAAACTCGCATGGTAACCTTAGTTGAAAACCTACGCAGCGCTTACGGTGAGTCAATTGATTCACTAGAGTGGATGAGTGATGAAACTAAGAAAGCATCACGCGTTAAATTAGCGGCATTCACACCAAAAATTGGTTACCCAGATCAATGGCATGACCTTTCTGCGATCAACATTACTGAAGACAACATCGTTGCAAACTCAATCAGTGTTGATATGTACAGCCACAACCAAGACATCGCAAAACTTGGTGCACCTATTGCAAAATGGGAATGGGGTATGAACCCACAAACGGTTAACGCTTACTACAACCCGCTAGTAAACGAAATTGTTTTCCCAGCAGCTATCTTACAACCGCCATTTTTCAACATGGAAGCTGATGACGCTGTAAACTACGGTGGAATCGGTGCGGTTATCGGTCACGAAATGGGCCACGGTTTTGATGACCAAGGTTCTAAGTATGACCACGAAGGTAACTTAAAGAACTGGTGGACAGAGAAAGATTTAGAAGAGTTTAAAGCTCGTGCACAACAATTAGTTGTTCAGTACGACGGTTACCAAGTATTTGATGACTTAAACGTATCAGGTCAATTAACGCTGGGTGAGAACATTGGTGATCTTTCTGGTTTAACTATCGCTTACCGCGCTTACAAAAACTCACTTAACGGTGAAGAAGCGCCAATTATCGACGGTTTAACTGGCGACCAACGTTTCTTCATGGGGTACGCACAAATCTGGCGTGGCAAGCGTACAGAAAAAGCAATGCGTGAGCGTGTAGCAACTGACCCTCATTCACCAGGTCACTTCCGTGCACTAGGTTCATTGTCTAACATGAATGAATTCTACGAAGCATACGACGTGAAACCAGGTGATGCGATGTACATTGCTCCTGAGAAACGTGTAAAAATTTGGTAATACAAAACTAATTACCTTCTTTTGACTTCCTGAACTCGTTTCAGGATCTCAAGAAGGTTAGGGCAATCTGCATTCTTTCGAGTTCCTGAACTTGCTTCAGGATCTCAAAGAGGTTACAGCAACCTACATCCTTTCGACTTCCTGAACTCGTTTCAGGATCTCAAGAAGGTTAGGGCAATCTATATCCTTTCGACTTCCTGAACTCGTTTCAGGATCTCAAAGAGGTTAGGGCAACCTGCATTCTTTCGACTTCCTGAACTTGTTTCAGGATCTTAAGAAGGTTAGGGCAATCTATATCCTTTCGACTTCCTGAACTCGTTTCAGGATCTCCTCAGGATCAAAGCCACCACCAAATTATAAAAATCCCAAAGGCGACCGCTAGGTCGTCTTTTTTATTCGCTAATTAATTGAAACGAATGGTTAAACTTGCCACTCTCTTGTGTCATAACTACTAACAGGTTATTATCTCGTCAATAGGCTGAACGAAAGGTTCGGCATTAGAGTAAATCAAACACTCTTATTGAAGTTCGCAGTACTTTGGGTGACATAATGGCTAGTAATAAAGATAACGTAGAATTAAATAATGATGATAATCAAGAGTTGTCACATGAAGAAACTCGTCGTAATTTTATGAAAAAATTCGGTAAGCTTGCCGCTGTTACGCCGCTGGCTGTAACCGCTTTAATGAGCCCGAAAACCTCGGCTGCACCTAAATCATGTAAACCTCAGCAGAACAATAAGCACTGCAAGGCTGAACCTGCATCTAAAAACAGTTTTTAACCGCTAATGTTCTAGTAACACCTAAATTTATCTATTCTTAACCGACTAATCTCTAATCGGTAATATATGTCCTTAATTAACATCCCCCTCAATTGTGATTTTCTTTCTCTCTATATCGAGAATGAAAAGGGCATGGTGTTTCATCACCGCAAACAAAGTTTATATCAGTTACCGTCAATATCAGTGGCATTCGTTCTCGCTATTGATGAAGGTCTTACTGAACAACGTGCGATAAGCGACATTAAACAACAAAGCAATTTAACCGAAACTCAGTTGCGAAGCTTTTATATCGAAGTGAAACAATTGTTTGTTAGCGATGAAGAATCGATAAGTTATCTTGATGGACGGTATCCCGAACTTAAACAAGAGCTTAAACAAGAGCTTAAACAAGAGCTTAAACAAGAGCAAGAACCAGAACAGCCAAGCGATACTATAGAAACCAAAAAGCCAGCCGTTAATTTATTAGAAGATGCCTTAGCTGAAATCAGTCGCTTCGCTAAACCAGGCGCATTTGTTTGCCAAGTTGCCAACACTAAGTTTGCCATTAGCAGCAATTGCACAAAATTTATTAATGAAGTAAAAGCGCTTTTAAAACCAATAGAACAGTCAAACGGAAAGCCAACGTCAAAGCAAACTCTTTCAGAAGACATTGAAATAGACTTTGAACTTGATGTCGATCTTAACGACGACGAATTCTTTGTTTTCTCCAATGACCATTTGATTGCCCAAGACTTACGCTTTGACGAAATTATGCCCGAGCTAATCGATCGCATGCAGATATTGGCATTTCAAAGTACCGACTACTATTTTTGCTACCATGGCGCTGCTGTGCAAACCGAGCAGGGCACATTGCTTATACCGGGTAAGTCAGGAGCAGGAAAGTCTACGCTTTGCGCAGAGCTGACGAACGCAAAAGCGCCGTTATATTCTGACGAAATCATCGCCCTTGATAAGCACTTTAACTTGTTGTGTTTGAACCTTCCGATGGCAATTAAAAGCGGCAGTTGGCAACATCTTGCAAATCAATATCCTGAGCTAGAAAGCGCCAGTATCTTTAAACGCCTTGATGGTCGAAAACTAAAATATGTGTGGCCGGAAAAGTTCGCCTTTAATCAATCGATAAAACAGCCTATCACCAGCAACAAGGTACTTTTAGTCAACCCTAAATTTGTTCAAGCTAACCAAACGTTAACGGATACTCATAAGGCCGCGGATGCAAAACGATTGACCATAATCGATACCCTAGCCATGCTTAGTGAAAGCGGTTATCAAATTGGTGTTGAAATGGATAAAGAAAAATTAGACTTATTGATCAACTTCTTATTGGATATTCATCGATTCGAATTAACCTATCAAAGCAGTGAGCAGGCCAAGGTTGGGCTCGCCAAACTTTGGTCGTGATTAGCTCTGATAATACCCGCAATATTTGAACGCTTCATTGTTCGACTTATCATTCGACCATTCCACAAAGTTAATGGCAAAAAAGAACGAGCAAAATAAGTAGGGTCAGATCGTACTTTTTGCTCCCACGTTTTGGCAGCACTGTTTTGTCATTATTGACCTGTATAAACCCCTGCCTATAATTTTAATTACTTTAATTACTTTAATTACTTTAATTACTTTAATTACTTTAATTACTGAACGGTCTGTGAAAACTATGATCTGACCCTACTTATAAGCCCTACATACTGCTGCGGCCCATTTATTTATCTCGAAAAACCAAATTTATCGGCTAAACTTTAGAAGTACATTTTAAAAAGGACTTTAATATGAATACTTCAAATAATCACTCCAACCAAGCTGAACCTCAAACCAATCACGCTGCAGACAATCAATCAAATAGCCATACCGTTAACCCCGCTAACAGCAACCCACAGTTAGCTTATGAAAATCTCGATTTGTGGAATAAGAGCTGCGACTTAACTTTGACCATTTACCCGGTGATCATGCAATTACAAGATTGTATGTTTAAACAACAAATCAGTTTAGCCTTGTTGGCAATTCCGGCAAAGATTGGCGCGGGACAAGAGTTTTACTTTTATCGAGAGCGATACCCTTACCTAATTGAAGCCAAAGCTGCTTTGGCAAAATTTAAAACGCTATTATTTATTGGCATTAAATTAGACTTTTTTACTGAGCAGCAAGCCAATCCATGGCTCGAGCTATCGACGCAAGTGGCAAAAATGCTCTGGGGTTATAGCAAATATAATCAAGAGCAAAATGATGGCGGTGCCAAATAGTCGCGAAAATAGTAAACGTTAAAATATTGCCTGATAAGTTAACACATTGTAAATAAACGCCTTCAGGCAATTAACACTATAAAAATCGTTAAATTAAGGTTATTATCGTCAACTAATGGTTAAAATTAATTCGAATCGGAACAGAACTGGAAAGTAATATGAAACGTAAAAGTGCAGCACTTATATTACCTTTATTCTTCGCATCATCAATATTGGCGGTTTCGTCTTTTAAAGATGATTCGTCGCTGTTTTCTGGTTCCGGTAATTTTCTTGCTGATAGTGATATTAGTAGTGATGCTGATATGGCAGCAAATGACACTGACAGCGAAGAAATCGCCAGCAGCGAGCAATATACCACTGATTCTGATGTACTAATTTATGAGTCTAAAGAAGATAAACGTAAGCTCAAGCAGCAAAAACGAGAGCTTGATGCTGAGCTCAAAGCAAAGCTAACGAAACAGTTAAATGAAGAAGCGTTATTAGCGTTAGAAAAACAGTTAGCTGAAAAGGGCAGACCGGTAACCGCACAAGATAAAGCGCAAGTTGAAGTCGTGCAGGCGGAACAACAACCTGAACTGAAGCAAGCTGACGTTATCGACACTTTAGAGCCAGAAAATGCTGATCAAGAGTTAGCGATGTTAAACACTGCACAGCAATTAGAAAACCAACGCCGCGCGTTAAACCTAGCGCCGCCAATTCCACCCGGAACACTTGGTGGTGGTAATGGAAATGGCGGCCCCGGCGCTGGCCAATTTACCGCATCGTCAAATTAAAGGTTTCGCGCATATAGTGTAAACAGCCTTGAGCAGTAAACAGCCATGAGCAGTAAACAGCCTTGAGCATAACGATTATTTAACCTGAGAGTATTAATGAAACGTATTACCATAGCTATCATTATTTTACTGCTGATGTTTGGCTCAGGTGCAGCCATTAACAACTTTAAAGGCAGTGACGCTCAGTTTGAAACCACTTTAAACTCTCACCTTAACTCTCAACAAGACTTAATAGTTCCAGTCATAGAAAATGAAATAGCCATAGAAAATGAAACTGTTGTTGAAGCAGAAATAGCTGAGCAAGAAATTGCTGGCCAGTTAGCCATGAACGAACTCGCCGTTGAAGAGCCAGCTGTTGAAGAACTGGCTGTTGATGAGCTCGCAGTTGACGAAATAGTCATCGACGACAAAAACTCAATTGAATACCAATTAGAAAAAGAAAAACGCAAGCAAGAAAAACTCAAACAACAATTAGCTGAAAACAAACAACCAGCGGTTAGCGAAAAAGAAGCTGAAACGCTCATCAACCCAGCGTTAAATCCAAAACAACAAATAGACTCTGTAGAGTTAACTGCAAACCAGCAACTTGCCAATCAACGCAAAGCATTAGACTTAGCGCCGCCGATCCCGCCAGGAACATTAGGTGGTGGCAATGGCAATGGCGGACCAGGTGCGGGCCAACAAACGGCGTCGTCTAATTAAGCAAATGCAGCACAACCATTCCCGCAAAAAAATTCAAAACAATAGATTAAGCACTATCACCTTTGGTGCTTTTTTATTGTTGTTGTTTTGGTTACCTATACCGTTAGGCTCAAACCGACCGTGGGCATGGGCGATCATGGAAGTTGCCAGCTTTGCAATTTTTGCAATGACGATCTTGAGCTATTCATTATCGTATATTCGACAGTCATTAGGACTCTATTGGCCAATCGTTATTGGTTTGGGCGTGTTTGTACTGTTTCAATTGATTCAAATAACGCCATTACCAGCGCCAATGATCAAACTGCTAAGCTCGAACATCTACTATTTAAAAAGCCAGTACATCAATGTGTCAGCTGATGCGTGGATGAGTTTGTCTTTAGATCAAGTACAATCACAAATCGCCACACTAAAAGGCCTTAGTTATTATTTATTAATGTTGTCTTGTTTGGTGTTGGTCAACAATTTTAACCGCTTAAAATTATTACTTATCTCTATTATTGTTATTGGCACTTGGCAAGCATTTTACGGCAGCTTAATGGCGTTAAGCGGCAGTGAAAAGTCGTTCGTATTAGGCCTTAACAATAGCTCTGCTGCAAACGGCAGCTTCGTTTATAAAAACCATTTTGCCAATTACATTATGATGTCACTGTCTGTTGGTATGGGTTATTTAGTGGCGACGTTAAACAAAGATAGATTGCGCTCAGGTCGTGATCATATTGCCAATGCCCTTAGAATGTTGATTTCGGGTAAAGCGGCGTTGCGTATTGCCTTAGCCATTATGGTTATTGCACTGGTGATATCTCGCTCGAGAATGGGCAATACCGCCTTTTTTGTTGCGCTGTCGATTGCTGGTGTGATGGCGCTTTGGTTAATGCGCGATAAAAGCCGAAGCTTACTGTTTTTACTGCTCAGCATCTTTGTGGTCGACACCATTATTTTGGGTGCCTACTTTGGTATCGATAAGGTGAAAACGCGCATCGAAAATACATCAATTGCTAATGAAGCGCGGGTTGATGTCAACGAGTACAGTGTTGAACTAGTGCAGTTGTTTCCCGAAACCGGCACCGGCGGTGGCAGTTATTACAGCATTTTTGAAACGGTCAAAGGACAAGACGTTAAAGCCTTCTTTGACCATGCACATAACGATTATCTGCAATTTGCCATTGAATATGGCATTCCCGCTTCTATCTGGTTACTTATTGTGGTGCTAATCACCTTAGTGCATGCAATACGAGCAATGAAGCATCGTAATAGTCGAATATTGCAAGGTGTCGGCTTTGCATCGACCATGGCAATATTAGGCATGTTAATGCACATGAGTGTAGATTTTAATTTGCAGGCACCGGCGAATGCGATGTTGTTCCATATGATAATTGCCCTTGCTTGGATTTCCCACTCTGGCCTTAAGTCAAAAAACTACGTTGAAGACCTATCCTAAAAGCGACACAAAGCGCCTTTGAAATTGTCAAAGAAAGCCTGTGAGAATAGGGTGAAGTTTCGTTAAACCCTTTGTTTTTAAACACTTGTACAATAGTTTAAATGTAAAAAAAATGATCTGGAGACTGTTTTTTAAACGCTTGCTAGGTTATGCTAGGCAAGTATAAAAATAATTAAAATTCGCACGCCAAAAGCAAACGTTAAAAGCTACGTTTATAGTAATGTTAAAAGCAAACACTAATAACACCTGCTAATAAGTGCGAAAAGCTAATAATAATATTTTTCAGGGTTTAGAGCGTTAATGAAGTATCGCCGCGGTATAGCCAGTTTACAACCAGCGAGTTTAAGTTCAAGTAACTTAGTTTTAGCAGCAAGCTTTTTGCTGTGCCTTGCCGCACCTGTAAAATATGCCAACGCATTAGATCCGCATACGTTTAAGTTTGCCGAGTTCGATGCCACCCCGATGTTAAAAGCAACTCAGACTTTTGATGATAACTACTTAGATGTTGAAAACAGTGAACAAGACACTTGGATCACCCGCATCACCCCAAGCATTGCATTAAGTCGCAGCAGTGAGCTAAATAAACTGCAACTTAATTACCAATTTTCTAATGTCACTTTTTACGATGATAGCGATGACAGCTATCTCGACCATAAACTAGATTTTATTGGTGCGTTTGATTTAGGCTCGCGCCACCGCCTTAATACGCAAGTCGGCTATTCATATGGCCATGAAGAACGTGGTAAAGGCTTTTCAATTGGTTTTGGTCCGTTACTGACTGAACCTAGTACGTTTGAACAAACTAAAATAGACTCCGAATACGTTTACGGCTCTAAACAAGCCATTATGAATATTGGCTTTAAATACCAATGGCTAAAAATGCGTTGGGGTAGTGTTTATGATAACGATCTTGAGCCTGGTATTTTACCTGAATCACCGGGATTAGATTACACCGCTAATCGCGAACATGATGCGCACACCATTGGCAGTAATATTTACTATAACCTTGGCGCGTTCACTAAAGCGACATTTAATATTGCGCACACCAACGTGGAATATCAAAATCAACGGGCATCTGAGCCAACATTAGATAGCAGCAGTTTCTCTATGTTTGCAGGTTTTGAATGGCAAGGAAGTGCGTTAACTACTGGTTACGCTAAAATGGGGTACTCAAACAAAGACTTTGATGCCGGTAATCGCGAAGATACCAGCGGTTTGCGCTGGCAAGTTGGGGTGCTATGGACGCCACTTACTTACTCAAATTTCGACTTTTCGACATCGCGTGAAGTATCGGAAACCAAAGGCCAGGGCAGTTTTATTGAAAACACCAACTACAATCTTGCATGGCACCATCAATGGTTAAATCGCCTTGCAACAAAACTTTCATTTACCCAAAGTGATGATGACTACGGTGACAGTATTCGAGAAGATGAAAACACCATCATTTCTGCGACGGCTTATTATAAAATGCTTCGCAACGTCGAATTTTCAGCGTCAATAATTAATTCAGAAAGACAAAGTAATGTAAGTGTTTTAGAATACCAAGGTAACAGTTTTGAAGTAGGTCTAACGCTGTCGTTTTAGACGCTTGTTTGAACACCTGTTAAAACGTCTATTGTTACCAACAGAACTTATCGATACATAACTGAGTAATCGTTTATAAATGACTAGACTAGATTCTTTTTTTCATCAAATTTCAAAGGCTAGAGTGTTCATTGCTCTGTCATTTATGACGCTGCTTTTTTCAACTGTTTTTATCGCTAAGCAAGCCAATGCTGCACAAGCCTATCAACTCGATTCTGGTGATACTATCAGCATTAGCGTATTTGGCGAGCCAGATTTACAAAAAGAAATTATCATCAACAATCGTGGCAGCATTAATTTTCCGTTTTTAGGGGAAATTAGCGTCAAAGGACTTACTTTAAGCGAGCTTGAAGTTAAAATTGTTGATGGCTTAAAACCTGACTACTTTATCAACCCGAATGTATCAGTGGTGATCAAACAATATCGCCCGTTTTTCATTAAAGGTCAGGTTAAATCGTCTGGCGCCTACCCATATCAGCCGGGACTTACGGTTGATAAAGCGGTGGTATTAGCTGGCGGTTTTACCGAGCGCGCATCGAGGGATAAAATATTTATTATTCGTGCCAAGGATGCCAGCAAAAAGTCGGTCAACGTTGCTATCGATGCGGAAGTGTTTCCCGGGGACATAATAACGGTGAAGCAGAGCTTCTTTTAATATCAGTTAAAAATTCGCTAAGCAAAAGCCAAGCAAAACTAATTAAACTTAAATGAGTACAAACGCTATTAATACCAACAATAAACAAACATCAAATAAATCACTCGCCTATTCCGATGATATGCAAGATTATGACGATATTGATTTTGGTCAACTGTTTAAGGTTGTTTTTCGCCGTCGTTGGGCCATTATCGCTTTAGCGATTGTCGCTGGCTTAATTGCGACGATTTATGCGTATTCATTAACACCAATTTATTCAACTTCGGCAACCCTATATCTTGAAACTGAAAACTCTAAAGTGGTAAGCCTTGATGATGTTTATAATGATGGAGGTGGTCATCAGGAATATTTTTATACACAACTTGAAATTATTCGCTCTAAGCCGATTGCTGAGCGCGTAGTTGAAAAACTTAAACTCGATCGTCACCCAATATTTAGCATTAATAAAAAAGATTATTTGATGGCGAACCCGGAGTTAATTTCGCTTTCAGACGAAGAGTTACAAAAACAAATTAGTACCATTGAATTTCACCGTGCCGTTGGTTATGTCTATGGTGGTATTGGCGCAAGTGGCATTAAAGATACGCAATTGGCGTCGATTTCTTTTACTTCGCCTCATCCTGAATTAACCGCTATGATCGCCAACGCAGCAGCGCAAGCGTATATCGACAATCATATGGATGTAAACCTTCAGCGCATTGAAAAATCGGCAACCTGGTTAAACTCATCGTTAGCTGGTTTAAAAGAAAAACTTGAACTATCGGAAGAGCGATTACAAGCGTTTCAAGAGCAAGAGTCGATTGTCGATGTAAATGGCGTTAAAAGCTTTAATGCCATTGAGCTTGAAAACTTAGCCCAAGAACTAGTGAATGCTAAAAGCGAGTTAAAAGATGTTCAGCTTGTATATAACATTATCAACGAGCATCAAAAAGACGTAGAGCAATTAGCAAACCTGCCTGATATTTTAAGCCATCCTGCGGTTAAAGAAGCTAACGCGCAAAGACGCGATGCCGAAGAAACGCTCGACGAGCTTGGTTTAACCTATGGTGTTAAGCACCCTAAAATAATTGCCGCTAAGGCCGATTTGCGCCGAGAAAATGCCAACGTTAATAAAAACATTAATCGTTTAGTCTCAAACATAGGTAATGAGTACCGTAAAGCACAAAAACAAGTGGCACAAATCAATCAATCGATTGAACAAGCAAAAGACGATTACCAAAAACTTGCTCGAGTTGATAACCGCCGCCGCGAGTTAAGACAAGAAGTAGAAACCAATAAAAACCTCTACGATTCATTCTTCACAAAACTTAATGAAACCAGCCAGCTCGAAGGCTTTGAAGTATCGGCTGGCCGTGTTATCGAAAAAGCAGAAGTACCTTATGGGCCGTTTAAGCCAAATAAGAAACTGATCATTGTTATCGCGGTAATGTTTGCTGTTGCCGTTGGCGTTGGCGCGACGTTATTGCTTGAAGCCGTTAATAGCACAGTGAGAACACTTGATGACGTTGAAATGAAATTGCATCAAAACTTGCTCGGCATTGTGCCTATGGTGACCAAGCAACAAAGTGGTGAAGGCGAAACATTGCTGCCTGGTAAGCAAAAAAACAAAAAGCAGCCGCTTAATATCAGACACTATTTTGACGGTGAAGATCACAGTTTTTCTGAATCAATTAGAACCTTACGAACAAGCTTATTGTTGCTGAACTTTGAAGATACCAACCAAGTGGTCAGTATTACTTCTACCATTCCAGGTGAAGGTAAAACCATGGTTTCAACCAATTTGGCATTTGCGTTAAGTCAGCTTGATAAAACAATATTGATTGATACCGATATGCGCAGGCCTTCCGTTGCTAAAAACTTTGAGTTATCAATGAATACGCCTGGCCTTTCTAATCTTATTGCCGGTACCCACAAGTTAGAAGAATGCATCCACACTGATAAAGAAACCGGTCTAGATGTGATTTGTGCAGGTACACTGCCGCCAAACCCACAAGAGCTATTAGCAAGTAATCGCTTTAAAGAGTTAATCAAAAACTTAAAGCAAAGCTATACACGCATCGTCATCGATACCGCGCCAATACAAGCCGTAAGTGATGGAATGATCGTCGCTCGTCACGCCGACAGCTTGCTGTATGTGGTCAAAGCTGAAGATACAAAAGAAAAACTGGTAAAGACCGGCATCAAACGTTTGATCCAATCTGGGGTTAAAATAGACGGCGTTGTACTTAACCACGTCGACCTCGCCAAAGCCCAAGAATACGAAGAGTTCCATGGATACTATGACCAATATGGCTATAACTCGTAAGCTAAAAATAAGTAGGGTCAGATCACACTTTAATGAAAAGTGTGATCTGACCCTACTTATTTGTGCTGCTCGTCACTTCTTTGATTATATTGGTCACTTTCACGCATCAATTCGTCATTCCCACGAAGGTGGGAATCTATGTCAAAGCGCATAAAGCATGGATAACCTATTCAAAACCATAATCATCATCGCACTAATTACCGGCGCAACATTCGCTGGTAAACACGGCATGGCGAATTACTACTTTAAACAAGCAGAGCATCAACTAACATATCTTCAAGGCCAAAAAGCGAATACAGAACAGCAAACAGTAGAAAGCACTGGTCAAGAAAGCGCTAGCCTAGAAAGCATTAGCCAAAAAAATAACAGCCAAATAAACCTCGAAGTATATAACCAAGCCATCGGCTACATAGACGATGCGCTAAATCTACATCGCAACCCACAGTACATCGAAGCAAAAGCGCAAACCTTTGAAATCGCCGTGCGCTTAAACTTAACTAACAATAAAAGCGCGACTTTATTGCAAGCGAAAGCTTTATACCTTGAATCAACAGAGCTAAGACCGACATGGCCGGTCACTTGGGCATCACTGGCATTAATTAAATGGCACATGCAAGAATTTGATGCGGAAATGATCCAATATTTAGACAATGCTTTCACTTTCGGAAAAAACCGGGTTGAAGTGAAAAATATATGGCAACAACTTGGCCAAGCATTAAGTAACAGCTCGAATCCCGCTCATCGAGAACTAATAAAACCACACCTAAATAAACTGAATTACTACAAACAAAAATAGTGGTGTCAAACACTACTTTGATTCCTGACTCTTTGAATCTCTAATATGTCGATTCCCTGAGCTTGTCTCAGGGTCTCTTAGAGAAATACATTGAATTTAAACAGATACTGAAACAAGTTCAGTAAATCGAGCTCGAGACTTTAAACTTGATCTGACCCTACTATTTTCTTGTTGAGCAAATAAATCCTTGCCAATTAATTCGCAACGCGCCAATATAAATATCTAGTTAAACTGAATAATTAGTTAACCACTAACTTAACAACTAACAAATCGACTAACACTGGAGTTCTTGTGCTTACCAACCCAAATACTATTGCCATTTTAGGCACTGACGATCACGGCATCGTTGCTGCTGATATTGCGGAACAAAACGGCTATGACGTTTACTTTTTTGATGACAAATACCCAACTGTTAGCAAGTGTGGAAAATGGCCGGTAAAGGGCACTGAAGATGACTTAAAGCAACACGGACATAACTACAATGCAATATTCATAGCCACCAGTCACAACAAAATTCGAAAAATTAAACTCAAAGAGTTTAAGCAACTTGGCTTTAATATCACCACATTAATTTCTAAAGACGCGACAATTAGTAATTACGCAGAGATTGCAGATGGTGTAATGATTGTCGGTAATGCTTGTATTAACTACGGTACAGTCATTGGCGATGGCTGTATTATCAACACAGGCGCCAATATCGATCACGGTTGTACGATTGCACCTTACGTTCATATTTCGCCAGGCGTAAACATTGCAGCCGAAGTGAAAGTAGGGGAGTACAGTTGGATTGGTATTGGTTCAACACTTATTCATCAAATTAGCGTAGGCCATACCGTTATTGCAGGTGCTGGCGCTGTGATCTTAAATGACGTTCCTAAAGAAGTAACTGTTGTCGGTTGTCCAGCCCATATTGTTCGTCGAAAATAGTTAATATACTTATCAATCCCCTTATTAATTAAAGCTCTACTCGTAGGGCTTTTTTGTCTAAAAATTATTTTTAACATCATAATTATTCGACTTTTTGTCCTTCCTTGTCATTATTGTTGTTATTCTGCATTCTTTGCTGTTACCTCTCAAGTTATTGATATTAAAAGTAAAAATAACCAACCTGTAACTTGGGCATTTAAATATTTTTACCTAGTCGCTTGATTCTAATGAAAAATAATTTGTAGTTGACATCGTTATCATTTCTGTTACATTTTGACACTGTGTTTATTTTTAAAGGAATTGATAAACAAGGTTGAGCGCCAATTTCATAATAAACAACTCAACTAAATGAAATGGACTTTAAATCAAATTAATTGTTTTAGGGTATTTTATAAATGAAATCCAACAGAGATAAAGACGCTCGAAAAATAGGCCGTTCTGCACGCGGTTTAAAGTTTTTTCTACTCAGTATAATCCCAATATTTATGTTTAACGCTCATGCAACCAACATCATGAGTATGGACAAAAATCAAGCTTTAACAAAAGATACATTTATTAGTGCCTCAGCAGAAACTGTTAATAGTAACGGCGCTAAATATATGTCGACGTTAAAATACGGGCTGAGCACAGAAAAATACGGTTTGTTTGAGTTTACGCTTGCTGATGACTTTACAAAATCAAGTGATACAACAGTTACTTTGTCTTTTGCAATTCGACAAGCAGCCGAAGATGGCACACTTTCTCTTCGTTCATTTACAACTGCAAACGGTTTTGATAGTTCATCTATAACCTATGGAACAGCGTTTGCCGATCCTCATAATTTAGTTGTCGGTGCTGAAGAATTAACTATTGCGATAAAACAACAAACTAAAGCAGCTAATAATTTCCAAGGTACAATTTACAACCTTGATATTACCTCTCTAATTACTGGTCCAGGGAATTATTATTTTGCGCTAACTAATAGTGGCACTAAGGTTATCGATGTTTTTTCAACAAATGTCGCAGGTGACTTAGCAACTAATGCACCTAGTATTGAAATCAGTAACTACAAGACCAGAGGTATCGCCGTTACGCCAAGTCACCTATTGCTTAATCATGCTGGCGGTAGTCAAGCTCGTTCTGCTTTAGTTACGGTGACAAATGAAGGTACTGATGTTGTTGAATATCGTGGACAAGATAGTAATAAACCCGAAGATGCTAACTTTTTATACGAGGTATACAACAAGTCGCTAAATAGCTGTTCTACCGGCTTAATGTTAGCACAAGGTGATTCATGTAATTTTATCCTTATTCAACAAGTTAACCAGCAAACAGCAGGTGATGTTGTAAGAGATATTTATCGACTTAAATATCGTTATCCTAATGCAGAAAATGAGATTAAATATTACCCTGTGTTTATCCAAGATTCAGCTGATGAAGCTGCAAGCGATCAAGCTAAACGCCGTGTTGCGCCAATCCTATTAGATTTTCAGGTTGTAGATAACGATACCACAACACCGATTTCTGGAGCCCCAACAGCAGGTGAACCTTATGATATAACGTTTACTTTAGATGGTTACCACGAAGGTTATCAAGCCATTGTCGCTTTATTTGATTGTGCTGATACATCCGATGAAAATTGTGCCGCTGGATATGGTAGCAATATAGGCAGTTATTACTTGGCTGATGTAGGTAATGTAACAGGTATTGGCTCATACAAATCGCCGGCTAATGTTACAGTTGATTCAAATGGATACTCTGTTAAAGCAGACATAGATAGCATGCCGACTTTTAATAATACATTAGTCGCGAGGGTTTATTATCGCGCAGAAGTTGATAGCGAAAGTAACTCTAAATATGTTTCTGCGATTGCAACCGGTGGGCAAGGTATGGTTTTTGCTGATGGTCTTGGCCGCAAGCTTGTTGTGCAATATTAAGGAACGAAAAAATGAAATTAATGACAATTAAAAAAACAGCTATGGCATTACTTTGCTTTTCTTCTACAGCATTGGCAAGTATTGAATTAACTGACAACAATGTTTACGTAAAAATGCAGAGTTCTGACGAGATCGCGCAAGTAGTAAAAGTAATTGATGTTACAAATGTGTCTGGTGCGGTTATGGATTTGACCAGTAAAGTAAATCTTGTACGTGACGATAATGTATCTAATTTCCAAGTAACAAATGACTGTACAAGTCTTAACGACCAAGAAGATTGCCAAATTACCATTACTTACGACCAAGTGGACTTCGATCCACAAGGTTTTGGCATAGAAATAGAAGACAGTAATTCGGTTAAACACATGGTGTTTGTTTCAAACTATTTTAATCAATCAACTGCAAATGAAGCAAAAAGACGTTTATCACCTGTTGTTGAAAAAGCAGAAGTATTTGCAAGTTCTGATACAGGTTTCACGACACCTTTAACAGGTAGTTTAGTGCCAGGAACATATAATCTTCGATGGACAGTGCTCGCCTATGAAGAAATATTAGGTAAGCTTGTAGTTTATGATTGTGGTTTAGAAAACGAATCTGATAATAATTGTGCAACGAGTGAATTTGATAGCGAAAAAATCGACAATACCTCAGCGCTGACTGGTGCAGGCGTCACTGGTGACAGTGAATACTCTTATTCAGGAAACCAAGCAACACATCAACAATTTGTAGGTGAATTTGCGATAGTCGATGGTAGCTTTGTTTCTGGTACTCACGATTTAGCTTTTAGATTTTTTCATCGAACTAAAGCTGACAGTGCCGTAGCAATAACTCGTAATGTAAGCACGGTATTATCTGGCAACTTGAATTTTATGGGCTTAGGTAATGATGGTTATTATGAGTCGGACGGTCGTCGTTTAACAGCGAAAGGCGAGAAAGGCGAATAGGGGATACTTATGAATAAACTAATTATTACAAATATAATTTGCGCGGCGATTTTGGCTGGTTGTGGCGGTGATACACAAGAATTAAACGAACTTGAACAAACACCTACGGCCTCATTAAAGCCAGTAAATAATTTAGAGTTAAGCGATGAAAGCTCTAATGAAGTCGAAGCCGAAACTGAAATAGATAACGTTGAACTCTTAGGTGTAGTAAATCTAGAGATGCCTACAGTAACCAAAGTCAAAATGTCGACACATAATAATGATGTTCAATTAAAGTGGCGCTCTGTTAGAGGCGCAACTGCTTACAACATTTATTACAGTGACACTAATAGTGTGGATTCATCGAGCCAAATGTTTACAACTCAAGGCACTCGTTACACTCACAAAGATTTAAATGAAAGTGTTCACAATTATAAGATTCAAGCCGTATACGACAACGGCGCTGTATTAAGCCCGTTAAGTTATGCCCTAAGCGCTGATCTTAGCAAAGTAAAAGTTTCTGACTAAGGATCAACCAATGAAAAATTTAACAGAAAAAAACGCACATAATGAACAAACAGAGCAAGAAGAGCAAAAACTAGATTCTCGCAGAAACTTCATTAAAAAGTACGGTAAATTAGCGGTTGTTACACCTGTTGCGGTAACGGCGTTAATGACACCTAAGACATCGCATGCAATGAACTCAGATGGTGCAAGTCCAAGTACTATTTAGAGAAATCAGCTTAAAGGGAGGTCTATACCTCCCTTTTGTTTTTTGTTAATAAGTTGAACGTTTTAAATAGCACATGCTTATGCTCGTACATATAGTTGCATGGTTCCTTAAAACATAACTGCAACCTCCAATATAAACTCCGAATCTACAGTTGCTAGCCAACGGTTGAACAATAATATGATGACTTTTACTCGCCTCGCCACACTCGTTTTATTGACGCTTTTGTCGAGCTTTCATGCCCAGGTAACAGCAAATACCGAGCAACGCCCGAATATATTATTTATTGCGATAGACGATCTTAAAGCGTCGTTGCCAAGTTACGGCTATAGCGAAATTTCGGCACCAAATTTAGACGCGTTAGCCTCACAAGGTGTGCAGTTTAATCGTGCCTATAGTCAGTGGCCGGTTTGTGGCCAGTCTCGTGTAAGTTTGCTTACTGGATTGCGCCCTGAAACCTCAGGCTTAACGAGCTTAAACGATACTATGCGAGACTTTGTGCCGAATGTGGTTACCTTACCGCAACGCTTAAAACAACACGGTTATCAAACTCAAGCAATCGGCAAAATTTTTGATTCTCGTAACGTAGATAGTGATCATGATGCGGTGTCGTGGTCTATTGCCTATCAAGATGCGTCTACATCAAATACGGTAGACAGCAAATCTGCCAACAATAACGTAGCGTTTAAATCGATTGATCAAGATGAAAGCTTATTTGTTGACGGTAAAATCGCCACTCTTGGCGTTACCGCAATTAATGATTTGGCCGATACTAATCAACCGTTCTTTTTAGCGGTCGGTTTTAAAAAACCGCACTTACCGTTTTACGCCCCTAAAACATATTACGATCTATACGATCGCGAATCGCTCGATTTGGCGTTTTATAAGCAACTCCCAATCAATGCCAATGCTAGTTATAACAGTAATTATGAAAACTCGGGCGGTAATGAACTTTCGAATAATTATCGAGCAGATGAAGTTGATACGCTATACGATCCGGCAAACATAACCGAAAGCCAACAACGTGAATTAATTCACGGTTATTACGCATCAGTGAGTTATATCGATGCACAAGTAGGAAAATTACTGAGTGCGTTAACGGCCAATAATTTAGCTGAAAACACTATAGTGGTATTGTGGGGCGATCATGGTTTTCATCTAGGCGAACAAGGTCAATGGGGTAAACATTCTTTACTCGAAAATGCCAACCATGTGCCAATGATCATTAAAGTTCCAGGCGAAGAGCCGTTAGTGACCGATGCTTTATTTGAACTTACCGATATTTATCCAACAATTTTATCTCTGGCTAACTTAGAGCAACCAACCGATATAGACGGACAGTCACAATTAGCGGTGATTACTCAGCACGCCGAACACGTTCGAACAGGAGCTATTTCTCAAATTCAACGCAATGGCAACATGGGTTATTCGTTGCGCACCGACGAATATCGTTATACCGAATGGTGGGATATTAATAATAAAACTTTAGAGTACACTGAACTATATTATCTTCCCGACGAGCAAGTCATTAATGGTGAAAGTGAAAATATATTCGATGCCAACCAAAACAGCAGTTTGCATATCGAGCTACAAAATACCTTACGCCAAAATAGCAAAGGTTTAGCGTCTATGACCGTGCCTTCGGTCGCTCAGCCTATTCAAGTTGCCGAATTTGGTGAAGCGCGCAATGTAAGTGAAAACTTATTTGGCTATAACGGAAATATGATGCAGCACTTGTCTGATCAGCCTTGGCTAGTTGATGGTGTAAATGAAGTATTTGGTAAATCGGGTGCCAATATTATGCGCTACCCTGGAGGCACCATTGCTAATTATTTTGATTGGACTGTGGGCGCCAAGTTTAGCTGGGTCGACGGCGTGCAAGTATTTGATAACGGTGATTATACGCTTGAAAACTTTGAAGTGGGCTATACCAACCACCAGTTTGCCCCAGTTTACGTACTAAACTTACTTACCCAAACCTTACAACAAACGCTAGACGCTTTAGCAATCGCCAATGCAAGTAGTTTGCCTATTAATTATATTGAGCTTGGCAACGAGTTTTACTTAAACGATGCGGAATATACCTCTGCGTTTGCTAATGGTACTGAGTTTGGTCAACATGCCTGTACCTTTGTTAGCGCCATAAAACAACAATATCCAAACGTTAAAATAGCGTTTCCATCGACAATGAAATCTGGCAGTCGACAACTTACTTGGGACAGCGAAGCTCGCGCTGCGTGTCCTTTATTAGACATCGCAGTTGTACACAGTTACCCGCGCAGTGGTCTAACACCAGAGCTTGCTGCTTCAGGTGAAAGTTACTTTGGTACAGACGAAGAGCAACAATTAAAGTGGACTGAGTTTAATCAGCAAAGCAATGTTGAAGTTATGCTTAGCCAGCCATTTGTTGAATGGCAAACCTACGTAACGGAAAACAATTTACCCCTTGATGAGCGTATCTGGATCACTGAGTTTAACTACAAAGATACCGTAGGGCCAACAAGAAATACTTGGGCGCATGCATTGTTTAATGCCAATCAAATTCAAAGTTATTTGCTCGATGGTCGAGTCGATATGATACTAATGCATAACTTAATTACCGGTGCTAAAGCCGCAAGTTTTGCTTTTGCCAACCCATTTGATCGTCTTTCTATAACGCACGGGCAGGGCGATTTAACAGCACCTAGGTTTGGCCTGTCGGCGTCGGGCATTATTATGCAAGCGTTTGCCCAAACCTTAAATAATAGTCAGCAAATCGTACCGATAACCATTAGCGATAGCCAAACTTATACTGCGCTTGAGCAAACCTATGATGCAGTCTATGGTTGGCAAGGCATTCAAAATGATGGTTCTCGTTATGTGTTAGTCAATACATCAAGCAGCCAAGTTGTGCTCAGCCGAGCTGGCTTTGATCCTAAAACTAACCTAATGCGCCAATATCATGCTGCGCCGCAAACCTTCGTCTATTCTACCGGTGCGTTAAACGGCGGCCTTTACCAAGAATTACCGGACCTAATCGTGTTACCGCCATACAGCGTAACGGCACTGGGTATTGATCAACAAACTGACCCTATTGCCGACAAAGTCACCAACATTACGTTAAACGTTATTGATGACCACCATGCTAAAGAAACAGCACCAACAAGCAAAGGCTTGGGCGATGATGAAAGAGTGTTTATTAGCGGCGAAGTATCTGATCAATATATCCCATATTTTAAATTCGACTTATCTAAGGTTAATGGCACGGTTGATCTGGCAGAGTTGTCAATTGCATCCGATAACGTTAATCAAACGGTTGAAGTGTATGCAACCGCCAGTAATTGGGATGAAATGAACCTGACTTGGAACACCAAACCTGAATTACTGATTGAAAACAAAATTGATGACGTTACGGTATCGAGCGGCGGTAATTTAATTTTGGATGTTACCAATCACGTAAATCAAGCCAAGCAAGCAACGCAAACAGCACAAGGCCATGAACGTACGTTTATCACCTTTGCCATTAAATCTGCGATGGACAATAGGCCAGTTTTTCATTCAAAAGAAGCTGGCATAGGTGAGCAAGGTGCAACGTTAACAATAACCGCTTCGCAGACACCTTTGTCAACACAAGCGATTAGCGACTTTACCGCGCCAATGTTTGAGCTGTTTAGCGAAAGTGTCCGCAGTTTTGTCAACAACACCGACAATGACAGCTTAGTATTTAGCAAAGTATCTGGTCCAGCATGGCTTAGTGTATATGCAAATGGCACAGTGACAGGCATGCCAAGGCAAACGAATGCTGGTACAAACAGTATTGATATTGTAGCATCAAACGGTGATCACTCGACAGTGTTTACAGTAAACGTAAACGTATTAGAGCAAAGCATTGAGCAAGTCAGTAATTCGCTGATATTGACGCCAATTTCCGATACCTATATCAGTCAAAATAACCCAGATAAAACTTATGCAACCGTGGCATCATTGCAATTACGCCAAATAGGTGGCTCTAACTTTGCTCGCGCGGCATTTTTTAAATACGACTTTTCAGATGTTTCAAATAAAGTGATGGAGTCTATTACGCAAGCTCAATTGAGCTTTTACAGCGCCGACTTAGTGGCACCGGTGAATGTGCATACCAGTGCAACCAACTGGCAAGATGATGAATTAACCTGGAATAACTCGCCGAGCTTATCAGACACAATCGCCACTACAGTTGCTGCCGCTAACAGTTGGTTTATTGCCGACGTAACCGATGAATTTACCAACCTGTTAATTAGCCCTAGCGAATACTCATTTGTGTTAAATGAGCAGGGCAATTCTGTTGGTCGAATAGATAGCGTTGAAGCCATTAATAAACCGTATCTAACACTCACCTACGGGCAAAAACAACAACATTGGGTTAGTAACTTTGAGTTACAGCAAGTAAGCGATGACTACGGTCATATGCGGGTAGATGCAAAAGTGTTGATTGTTGATGAATATGGATTGCCAATTAATAACGCCCAAGTGACCATTAATTTTATTGGTAGTTATCGTCAAAGTGTTACCGTAACCACCAATAATCAAGGTGAAGCATTGGTGAGTACGCCATATTTTGCCAATAATTTATCGTTGTCGGTAACGGTAACCAATGTGCAGCGCCAAAACAGTGATTATGCAATCGACAACAATAGTCAAAACCAATTACAGTCTAATTATGTTGCCGAGCAAATATACGCCAGCCCAACCGCAATCTTGCTAACCCATGATTCCAATAATGCTTTGGGTAATTCGCAAAGCATTCGTTTAATGAATAGCACCAGTGAAACTATCGCGTTAATGGAATTTAACAGTGACGGTTTTGAGCTAAGCAATGGCTTAATCAGTGAATCGAGTAGCGACTGTATAAGCTTGCCAACGTTATTACCAAACACACACTGTGATTTTATCGTAACAGCAACTAATACCTCGCCAGCCCAAGGCGTTATTTCAGTGGATACCGATTCGGTCGAACACCCGAAATTTGTCACCTTTGTAACGCAAGGCATGTCTAAACGCCAAGAAGCACAACATCGAGTACCGCCTACTGTTAGTGACTTAACTGTTACTGACGTACTTTCCAATACTAGCGCTACAGAGTTTCTTGCTGGTAACAGCTATTTATTAAGCTTTAGCGTGCAAGGCTACCACTTAGATGGTTATAAAACAGCGATGGCGCTATTTGATTGCGATATCGTTGATGATAGTTGTGCTCAAAGCTTAACCGCAAAACTACTAAGCGACGTCGCCGAGCAAACTGCGGTCAATAGCGGCAGTATAAGTTTTCGAGAAGAGCAAGCAAATCAATTCGATTATCAAGTGTATTTCACTATGCCGGATGATTATCAACAAAACGTGTTGGTGCTGCGCTTGTTTTATAAAAACCAAATGGATAATAACACCAATAAGCAGTGGATATCCTTGGTTATACCCGGTGGTTTAGGGTTCACAGGCGTTGATAATCTTGGCCGCAAAATTGTCCTTGCTCAGTAATAGCTAGCTCAAAGGTAAATGGTTTATAAAATGAAAAAACATCTATTTCTATCAACATTAATATACGGTTTTTCAATTGTTGTATCGATTGCAACGATAAACACCGCGTTTGCTCAGGTATCAATGTCGAGTAGTAACTTTATTTTTCGCGCCGACATAAAAGACTCTGCCATGCAAAGCCAGCAATTGGTGCTGACCTTTGATGCGCCGACAACGCTTTCTCTAGATGACTTTCAAACAACGGCACTTATTGGCGATAGTATAAGTTTTAATGTCAGCGATTGTATCAACACTTGGCAAGCTAATGATATGTGCGCCATTTTGGTAAATTATCAAAGCGCCGGACCAGGCAACCATAGCAGCGTGCTTAGCATAAATGACGTAGTCGAAGGTGAAACAATTAAAGTGTTTGCCAGCAATTTTAATTTTGAGCCAGCAACCGATGAAGCGCAGCGCCGTTTAAGCCCAATTATTGCTTATGTAGAAATCATTGATGTAAGCGATACGCAAAACCCAAGCTTAGTAACTGATGGCCCGTTATTAGAACAAACGCCTTACACTATGAATGTCATTGCAATGGCCTACGACGATATCGCGCTAAGCAGTTATATATTCAACTGCGTTAAAGATAGCGACGAAGATAACATTTACGATGAAGCCGACAGTAATTGTGGCACTTCTGTATACAGCCACCGTAATCCGCAGTATGTAGATGACAGCGATAATGGCGTTATTGACGGAGCTTTTGTTAATACCGATCAATCGGATTTTATTAGCGGTGAGGTTCTCACCAATAATCAAGCACAAGGCTATGGTTTATCCGGTTATAGCTTTCGTGGCGAAAAAGCTTCGTACACCCGTTTTAGCTATAACTTTATACTACCGCAAGGAACTAAAACAGTAGTTAACGATGCCTTGGTGATACGATTTTTGGCCATTCAAGACCACAATATTAAACACAATATGGACACGGGCGTATCGACGATATTGTCCGGCAATTTGAACTTTTTGAATTTAGAAGAAAGCGCTTATTACCAACAAGACGGTCGACGTTTAACGGTTACAGTGCTAGAAAACGACTAAGACGCGATCTATAGGCAAAAAATACAAAACGCACAAATACAAAACGCTAATGAGAAGACAATGAATACAAACTTTAACCCGCTTCAGCGCATAAAAAACGTTAATCGAGCAGTGATCACATTGTTTGTAATGCTACTGATATACGGCTGCGGCGGCAGCGCAAGTAATAACAGTAAAAACAGCGATAACCCAGCAATAGATAGCGCATCAGAAACGGTTACGCCTGAACAACCAAGCGATGACAAAGCTGACAATACCGACGACGATACAATTGTTGAAACGCCTGTTTCTGAGCAAGAGCTAGACCGAGAGCAAGAGCAAGACAAAGATCAAGAGCAAGAGCTTAGCATTGATCAATCGGTGGCCACACCATTTGGGTTTTCGATGTATCAAAATGAGCAAAGTGTGCTGCTGAGTTGGCAGCGCATTAGTGGCGTAACAGAATACCGTGTGTATATTGGTGAAAGTGGCGAAGCAACATTGGAAAGTGATTTTGTTATCGCTAATACCAATGTTTTTCGATATCAGTTGGATAATAACCAACGTCTTTCGTTCAAGGTACAAGCGGTAATTAACAACAAAGCCAGTTTATTGTCGAGCGAAATTAATGTTGCAGCAAACAAGGTGCTATTGTCTGATAGCAATTAGATTGTGGGTAGTTTGCTATGAAAATAAACAGCAACGAAAATAAACAGCAACAAATAAAAACAACACAAGCTATTCAAATGTATAGTCCTGCAATGCACAAAGCAATTGTCACGATGACAAACAGTGAGTATCCACACAATTGAACTTATAAACCTAGTATTAGCAAAAGGCCTTTGTTAATCTAAAGCAAGCATTAAGCATACACCTAAGCACATACAATAATCATTTAATACAAGCGAACTCAAACGCCCTTTATGCCGTATCAACGTATTCAATTAAATAACCAGCAATTAAGCGTGTGGCTTGAAGAAGACAATGGCATTGTCTTTTCTAATCAAACCAAATCGCTGTTAAAGCTTTCGCCATTATCTATTGCCTTGTTATTTGCCTTTGATGAAGGTTTAACGTTTGAGCTTGCGATAAAGCAAGTACAAGACGTTAGTGGCTTACCAAGTGATCAAATAAGCGCTGCAGCTAAACAAATTAAACTGTTATTTACTGAGCAAAGTGACCAACAACAAAAAACCTATGCCGATGGTAAATACCCAGAATTAAAACCACATAATAAACAAAAAAATCCGCAAACGGGTTTTGTCGTTCAAGTGACTAATTCACTGTTTTGCATCACCAGTGATTGTGACTTTTTACACAACGAATTAACTAAATTACTACAACCTATCATTCTAAGCTCACAAGAAGTTAGCTCAAATGATACTAGCTCAGACACCAGCTCAAAAAACAAGGGCGCCAATAGCCCAAACCTTGCAAATCCTGAAATAGACTTTGTATTGCACATTATGGTTTTTGATGAGGGTTACGCGCTGATATCAAACGGATTAACCGTAGAAGAAGGCTTAACGCAATTACAATTAGTCCCAATATTAATAGATCGCTTACAAATATTAGCGTATCAACAATCGGATTATTGTTTTGGTTTTCATGGCGCGGCGCTAGTGAATAACCAGCCCACACAAGAGCGTAACGAGCACAACCCGAAACTCGCAACTACCATATTGTTACCTGGGGTTTCAGGCGCCGGAAAATCAACATTAGCCAGTGAGTTATCGACAAAAGGCTATGCCCTATATTCTGATGAGATCATCGCGTTTGACGATAACTTTAAGTTATTGCCCTTAGCGCTGCCGATGGCAATTAAGCAGGGCAGTTGGGCACATATTGCTATGCTTTACCCTCAATTGACCGAGCAAACCGAATGGCATCGCGTTGACGGGCGAATTTTAAAATATATTTGGCCACAACAGATCGCTAAAATAACAAAAGCAGAGCAAGTACAAACTGACACTAAAACCTTAATGTTGTGCCCGCGTTTTGATGCAATGGCAAATGGTTCAAGTGAACCGTTATCGGTAATGGCAACGTTAGAGCTAATAACTCATGGCGGTTATCAGCTCGGAATTGAACTAACTGCCGATAAAGCCGAACAACTGATCCGGTTTTGCGAACACATTCATACTGAAAAACTTGTTTATGCCAATAGTGAACAATCGCATTCGCTTATCGATAAGATTATAAATAGCCACGAATAAAAAAGCGGCGAATCAAAATAGCCAGCGCTTTAAATAAATAGAAGTAAAAATATGAGCCAAACAACCGACAACAATGAAAGCACTAAAAACAAAGTGCAAATGAACAAGGTAACACGACAAACCTTCATCGACCTTGGCATGTGGCTTACTCACCCAGAGCAACACAACGCCGAACAATTGGCTACTTTATTAGATGAAGATAAGCGTTTACCGCTTATTATGTTAGCCAATCAGCATTACCTTATTGGCGCACTAAAAAACAGTTTGGAACACTCTAGTATTTGGGCACAACTTGATGAAGAGTTGATTACCTATTTAACGGAACTCGAGCAAATGTTCTTTGAGCGTAACCAAGGCATTATGGAAGAAGCGCTATTTGCCTGTACGCACCTATCAAGTGCCAATATCCCGGTGATCATGCTTAAGGGCGGCGCAAGCTTATTTAATGGTGTATTTAGCCCGATAAGTAATCGCTTTATGACCGATGTTGATTTACTCGTACCAGAAGAGCTGCAAGATAAAGCCAATGAGGTTTTACAACAGCAGGGTTATGCACCGAATCAAGATGATATGGATATCCATGCGGTAAATCATCACCATGCACCTGCATTGTTTCGACAAGGCAAAGGACATTGTTGCGTTGAATTGCATCGTTGGGCTTTATCTAAGGCACATAGTGATGTGTTGTCTACTAAAGAGGTTTGGCAACAGGCGATTCCATTATCGTTAGCTCCATTAACATTAACTCCAGAAAATCAGAATACATCGAAATCATCAAAATCAAATGACAAAGACCCTTTGACGATTTTACAACTCAGTCCAGAACATCAAGTTGTACTATCTATCGCCCATAGTGAATTGTCTCACCGAGCTTTCGATGAACAATTTATCGATTGGCGCCAGCAATTAAACTTACAGCAAATTATAAGTTTTCATGAAAACCAAAATACACTATTGAACTGGCAAGATATTGAAAAACACTTTAATCGCTGTAATAAAAGCGATCCACTTTTTAGCAGTTTATATACGATTGAATATTTGTTTAATCAAAAAACACCCTTGAATATACGTATTAATAAACAAGCGAAACAACACGTAAAACGCTGTATTGATTTATTTGTAAAACGTCAGCGCTCAGGAAAGAAATTTGGCCATCTATTCTCCGTGTTAAAAGGTTATAAACGGGAAAACATATACGTAATTTATGGCAAAGAAGGTTATTTTCCTGCTTCATCTGGGAGACTAAAACACGCTAAACGTCACCTTAGAATGATGTTTAAAGCGAAATATTTAAGCGATTTTATTCGCCGAGCATTTAAATAAAAAGAAATAGTAGGGTCAGATCTGCCTTTTATCTTATTCAGGAAATAGAGGTGTCAGATCTGACTTTTAGCCTATAACCATAAACTTTATTCTTGTTTCACTAAAGTCTGCTCTGACACCAGTATTTCTCCAAAATCCAATAAATTTACAATACCTTGTTTCTAATCTACTTTTATTCAAAGGGACCAAAACTAAAACCAAAATTAAAATTAGTCTAAAAAAACAATAAAACATCATGAACAAAACTCTGATCTTAATTCACGGCAGGGCAACTAAACCCGAAGAACAGGACTTAAAAGCGTTATGGCTTGATGCCATTCGCCATGGCATAAAACGTGATCATGGTCAGGAAACGCTTGATATCTTCAACCAACTTACCATTGATTTTGTTTACTACGGTGATTTATCTAATCAGTTCTTAAAACAGCATGACGACTCGCTTACCATCCCCGATGACATCGAATCTAGGCAAGACGCACTTAACCAGCTAAAAAACTACAGCCCCAAACAGTTTAATAAAACTACCTATAACAAAATCAATAAAACCAATCATTTTAAAGAAGCCCTTGCCGATACGTTTTCAGGTATTCTTGCGGCCCTTGGCGCAGGCGATAACTTAATTGGCGCGGTAGCGCCGGATATGAAGCATTATTGGTATAACGATAGCTACTTTGGCTCTGACGTACGTTATCGTTTAACCAAGGTATTAACCAAACGATTAAGCCAAGATAAAAACATCATGCTTGTTGCCCATAGCCTAGGAAGCATTATTGCTTATGATAATTTATGGAAGCTAAGCCATTACAGTGAATACCGCAACAGCGGTATTAAACACAAAAAGATTGATACCTTAATAACCTTAGGCTCACCGTTAAGTGATGAAAATGTAAAACAACACCTAAAGGGCAGCGCCAACAGCGGAAAATACAAATACCCAAACAACATAAAACACTGGGTAAATATCGCCGCTGAAGATGATTATATAAGCCATGATTCACAACTGAAAAACGATTACCAAGAAATGCTTCACTTAAATCTTATTGAAAACATTAAAGACATCACACCGGTTTATAATTTAACCGTTAGAAATCAACGATCTAATCCACACTCTTCAATTGGCTATTTAATTCACCCCAAATTTATCCAACAATTAGTACATTGGTTCACCCCTTAGCATCTAACGTATTATGTAATTTAATTACAAAAAGCTACAAATTTTCTAGAATTAGACAATAAAGTTCTATATAATCGTTGGCTTGTTTTAGCCGCTTCTACGGAGATTAAAAGCGGTTAAAATGTAAGCATGAAATTGCCTTTAGAGCAATTAGATGCTCACCCTTAAGCTAAGATTAAAAGATTTAATTTGCGCTTAGGTTTTATAATAATCATGGAACGAAAATGTCCTTTGCAGAAACACATAATTGGTATGTCTTAACGAGTAAACCTCGTGAAGAACAACGTGCTTTTGATAACCTTTGTCAACAAGGTTATGACTGCTTTCTGCCTAAAATCTCTAAGCTCAAAAAACGCAATCAAGTTAAAACTGTATCTCTTGAACCGCTGTTCCCTAATTACTTGTTCATTTATTTAGACAAAGACACCGCAAACTTTAATGCAATTCGTTCAACCAGAGGGGTTGGCAGTTTTGTAAAGTTTGGTATTGCACCGGCAATAATAGACAGTTTTTTGATCAATAAAATCAAAGCGGATATCGAGCGCGAAGATACAGATAAAACTGTTGCCGAATTAGAAAATTATACGCAAGGTGAAAAGGTAGAAATAACAACTGGTCCGTTTAAAGGCTTAGATGGTATATACCAAAACAAAGATGGCTTAGAGCGCAGTATTTTATTAATCAAAATGCTTGGTCAGCAAAACGAAATTAAAATAGAAAACCAAGCAATAGAAAAAGTGGCACTTTAGTGACATCCTGAACTTGTTTCAGGACCTCCTCAATAAATAAACCATTTTGAGGAAAATTAACGTAAGAGAGGATTCATCCTCTGACGACGTAATAAGAAAATATGATCTTCACCTCGTCATTCCCACAACGGTGGGAATCTAAAGAAGAAAACAACGGACTCGACCTCGTCATTCTCACGACGGTGGGAAACTGAAGAAAATAAGCTGAGACTAATTACCTCAAGCAACTAGAAAAACAATGCCTTTTGCAGCCAAAGCAATGGGCGGAAGCGTACCTAAAAATTAAAACTAGAGTATGCTAACTTACTAAATAACGATAACAAAAAGTCGAAATGGTACGACTTATTAACCATCGAGCCTCGTACCTCGGACATAAAAATGAAAACTAATATAAACCTAAAATTAATCACATCTCTTATTTTCGCAACGAGTCTAATAAGCCTAACCGCCTGTACCATCCCTGGTGGTCACATTGAAGGGGTGAGTGCGAGCGAGCAACAAGAATTATGTGAACAACAAAATGAAGAAACTAATGGTGAGCAAACGGATGGCAACTGTGAAGACTCGCAGTTTGATATCACAGCCGAAGTAAATACCATTTTAATCACACCAAAAGTGTTAAACAGCATTAAAGAAACAGAGCCTACTGCAAGTCAAAACCCAACATTAGAAAAGCAATTAGCAAATTATGCTTATACTGTTGATGTTGGTGATGTGTTAAATATCATTGTTTACGATCATCCTGAATTAACAATTCCTGCGGGTCAATTTCGCGATCCAGAACAAATGGGTAACTTAGTTGATGCCAATGGTAATATCTTTTTCCCATTCATTGGTCAGTTACATGTTTCAGGCCAAAGCGTTGCAACCATACGTAACGCCATTACTGCAAAATTAAAACGTTATTTAGAAGACCCACAAATTGATGTAAAAGTTGCTGCTTATCGCGCAAAGCGCACTTACGTTACTGGTGCGGTAATGCAACCAACCGTGGTACCAATTGGCAATATTCCAGTAACTTTGTTAGATGCGATTAATGGCGCTGGTGGTATTAAAGAAGATGCGGATTGGCGCAGTGTTATTTTAACCCGCGACTCAAAAGATGAACGTTTAGATTTATATGCCCTATATCAAAAAGGCGATATGAGCCAAAACCGTTTACTTAGACACAATGACATTATTCACGTACCGCGCAACGATGCCACCAAAGTATTTGTTATGGGTGAAGTAAAACGTGCATCAACACTGCCAATCCATCGCAGTGGTTTAACACTAGCAGAAGCTTTAGGTAACGTCGGCGGTTTCAATGAAATGACCGCAGATGCTAGCGGTATATTTATTTTACGTGCAAGCCAAGATCCGGAAAAAATTGCAGATGTTTACCAGTTAGATGCATCTAACGCTGCAGCTCTTATATTGGCAACACAGTTTCGATTACAACCTATGGATTTAGTGTACGTTACCAGTGCGCCAATTGCTCGTTGGAACAAAGTTATCTCGCTACTATTACCAACTGTGCGTGGCTTAGATGACTTAAACGATTTAGAAAACGATTTATAAACACACATGTTTAATAATATCTTAACCGTATGCATTGGAAACATCTGCCGCAGCCCAAGCGCAGAACGCATATTGAAAGCCAAATTGCCGAATAAAAATATTAGCAGTGCTGGCTTAGGTGCCATGGTAAACCATGAAATCGAACATAATGCGGCGCAGATATTAAAACAACACAGCTATAACGACGCTGATCATCAAGCAAGACAAATCGACAATCAAATGATCATCGATGCCGATTTAATTTTGGTGATGGAAAAAAAGCATCAACAATCGTTAATGAACAAATACCCATCGGCCAGCGGCAAAATTATGCTGTTAGGCAAATGGAACAATGATGAAGAAATCCCCGATCCTTACAAAAAGAGTATCGATGCATTTCAACAATCATTTATACAAATAGAACATAACTGCCAATTATGGGCAGACAAACTCGCGCGTTAGCGCCATCCTGAGTTAATTCGGGAAATAACAAAGAATATTAGAATTTAAAACTATGACAGAACAGTTAAAAGCATCAAAATTTCAAAAAAACAATAACGACGTTGATAACGCTGATGATATCGATTTCGCACGATATTTTAATCTATTACTGGAAAGTAAGTTTTTAATCGCAACGATAACTAGCGTATTTGCTGTTGCCGGTATTATCTTTGCCTTATTGCAAACACCAATATACAAAGCTGATGCGTTAATTCAAATTGAGAAAAAATCTTCTGCAGTGCCTGGGCTTGGAGACTTTGAAGAAGTATTTGGCGCTGGTAATAACGATGCCGAAACAGAACTTGTTTTATTAAAATCTCGCAAAGTAATGGGATATGCAGTTGAGGAGCTGAATTTAGATTGGGTGGCAAAACCGAAGTATTTTGGCAAGTTAGGTAAAATGGCTGCTCGTCGTCATTTCGGCAATGAATTTAATAGTCCGTGGTATTCAATATTTTTATCAGATGATTATGCATGGGGCGGCGAAAGTATTCGTGTGAGCAAAATGCGCATTAGCGACAAATATCGTGGCGTAATGTTTAATCTTATCTATCAAGGTAAGAATAGCTACACGCTAGAGCGTAATGAACAAACAATCCTAAGCGGCAAAGTCGGTGAAGTCGCGAAAGACTCTTCTGGTGATATTGAACTGTTAATTAGCGAGTTAAAAGCTGAACAAGGCACCGCCTTTATCGTTGGCCGCAGGTACCGCGAAGATGTTGTCGCCGAGCTTAAACGCTCTGTGCAAGAACAAGGGCAAGGCAAAGATACTGGCGTGTTAACTCTTGCCTTAGAAGGCGAAGACAGAGCTAAGATTAAAAAAGTGCTCGACACCATTGCTGACGGTTTCTTACTTCAAAACGTGCAACGCATGAGCCAAGAAGTCGAAAAGTCGATTGAGTTTTTAAATCAAGAGCTGCCTAAAGTTGATCAACAACAAATGTCGGCGGAAGAAGCGCTTAATCAATATCGCTTAGAAAATGATTCTGTTGATCTAACCTTAGAAACTGAATCGGTATTAGATCAATTAGTAGAGCTTGATACCAAAATTCATGAATTGTCGTTTATCGAAGTTGATATTGCGCAAAAATATACGAAAGAGCATCCTCGTTATGTCAGTTTGCTTGCCAAAAAAAGTGATTTAGAAGCGCAAAAACAACGTTTAAACGATTCTATTAAAACATTACCAAAAGCCCAACAAGAGATACTTCGCATGGCGCGTGATGTTGAAGTAAACCAACAAATCTATTTAGCGCTTCTTAACAAGGTACAAGAGCTTAATGTAGTGAAAGCCTCTACCGTTGGCAATATCAATATTGTTGATAGAGCCGAAGTAGGACGTTTCCCAATCAAACCTAAAAAAGCACTGATTGTCGTTATTATCACTATGCTTGGTGGTTTCTTAGCGGTGGCATTTGTCATACTAAAAGCGGCATTTCATCGCGGCGTAACCAACCCTCAAGAATTTGAAGACGTTGGTTTAACTGTGTATGCGACTATTCCTTTATCGGAAGAGCACGTTAGACGTACCCAAGTAAATAAACTTAAAGATAAAGTTAGCAGTAATAGACGACGAAAACAAGCCAATGATTTGCTGGCCCTTGTTAATCCAAGCGATATGGCAGTCGAAGCCATTCGAAGCCTTCGAACCTCATTACACTTTGCCATGCTAGAAGCGAAAAACAATGTAGTGATGATCTCGGGCGCAAGCCCGGAAGTAGGTAAATCATTTGTTTCATCAAACCTTGCCGCCGTTATTGCACAATCAGGTCAAAAGGTACTCGTGATTGATGGCGATATGCGCAAAGGCTATATCCAAAAAATATTTAATCAAAAATTCGAAAATGGTTTATCCGATCTACTCATTGGCGATATCAATTACAGTGAAGTGATTAAAGAAACGGCAGTGGAGAATTTACACCTGGTTACCCGTGGTCAAATACCGCCAAACCCAAGTGAGCTATTAATGAGCGAGAACTTTACTAAATTTATTGAGCAAGCCTCAAAAGACTACGATTTAGTGGTTATCGATACGCCGCCAATTCTTGCGGTAACCGATGCGGCAATTATCGGTAACCAAGCTGGCACCACATTAATGCTAGCCAGGTACGACATGAGCCCATTAAAAGAAATCATTACTGGCGCAAACCGTTTCGATTTAAACGGCGTAGAAATCAAAGGCTTGATATTCAACGCCGTTGAAAAACGCAACAGTGATTATGGTTATTACAACTACGGGTACGAATACAAGTAAGTAGTATTCTTACTAGGGGCGTCATTACAAATGTTCGTCATTCCCGTGAATACGGGAATCTATCCCAATAGAGTAACCTGCTGGGATAAAAAGCTAAACTAATAAAAGAGCACCGTCATCCCATCACGAGCACTAGCGAGATGTGGGACCTCCTTCAGTCACAATGTGACTCTGAAGGAATAAAATAAACTGACTAAACCGAACAAAAAAGTGTGAAACACGCTTAAAAACACTGACCAATCGACATGAATTCTTTCATGTTCGACTTAGATAAATTTAACAAAATTGAACATTGGATTTGCACGAATGATCCAAAATTGCAGATAAGAAATAGGAACATCTTATGAGTATGTCATTAGATAATGTAAAAATTGCAGTTATTGGTCAAGGCTATGTGGGCTTGCCATTAGCAGTAGAGTTCGGTAAAAAAATGCCAACACTAGGCTTTGATATTAATGAAGAACGAATTGCCGAATTAAATTCTGGTAAGGATTCAACACTTGAATGCAGCGAAGACGAGTTAGCCGAATCTAAGTTTATTTCATACTCGGCAAATGTTGATGACCTAAAAGAGTGTAATGTATATATAGTTACTGTGCCTACACCTATAGATAAGCATAAAAAACCAGATCTTACTCCTTTAGTAAAAGCAAGTGAGATGTTGGGACAGGTAGTTAGTACAGGAGATATCGTTGTATACGAATCCACCGTATATCCTGGCGCAACTGAAGAAGATTGTATTCCTGTCATCGAAAAAATATCAGGACTAGTTTTTAATAAAGATTTTTTTGCTGGTTATTCTCCTGAACGCATCAATCCTGGTGACAAAGAACATCGTGTTACTAACATAATGAAAGTGACATCAGGTTCTACAGAAGAAGTAGCTAATTTTGTTGATTCTTTATACCTGAGTATTATTAAAGCGGGCACGCATAAAGCACCTAGTATTAAAGTAGCAGAGGCGTCAAAAGTAATAGAGAATACCCAAAGAGATTTGAATATTGCCCTTATAAATGAGCTAGCAATTATATTTAATACATTGAAAATAGATACTTTGGAAGTATTAGAGGCTGCGGGCACTAAATGGAATTTCTTACCATTTAGACCAGGATTGGTCGGAGGCCATTGCATAGGCGTTGATCCTTATTATTTAACTCATAAATCTCAATCAGTCGGATATATACCTGATATAATTTTATCTGGACGTAGAATTAATGATGGGATGGGAACTTTTGTCGTATCACAATTAGTAAAATCATTAATTAATAAAAAGATACATGTTATAGATGCTAAGGTTTTAATTCTAGGTTTTACATTTAAAGAAAATTGTCCGGATATTAGAAATACTAAAGTAATAGACATAGTAGAGGAAGCTAAAAGCTATAATATGAATGTCGATATCTTTGATCCGTGGTGTTCTGTAGAGGAAGCAAAATCTGATTATGCTATCGATATATTAAAATCAAAACCAAAAGAAAAGTATGATGCAGTTATTCTAGCTGTAGCCCATGATCAATTTAAATCCTTGACCAGAAAAGAATTATTAAATTGGGTTAAATCAAATCATGTTATTTATGATCTTAAGTACGTTTTGCCGAAAGATGAAGTTGATATTAGGCTTTAAAAGAACAGAGGTTGTGAAATAGCAATGACGAAATCAGTATACATATCATTTCTTGACGAAAAAAGATTAAGTGGCTATAGAAAAAAAATCCATGGCCAATGTGAGGCGTTAAATACTGGAGACAACTTATGTTATTTGATAACTGTAAGTGGTAATGATGTTGTACAATACAATTTTAAAACAGGTGAAAAAACAACACTATTTTCATATCAAAATCGAATTTTTGATAAAAAAAACATAATTGATGAATTTAGGCTTTTTAGTAAATTTACTAGAATTTGTTTTGATAGAATAAAAAAAATAGCTCCAGATCTAATTTATATAAGACGAATTATCCCGATCACATTTGCATTGTTAAATTTATTGAGCAACCTGCGGAAATCCTTTACTAATACAAAAATTATATATGAATATCCGACTTACCCATGGGAAAAAGAGTTGCTATCAGAAAAAAAATACTTGTTTTATATAATCGACAGGTTGCTTTTTAAACATTTGGAAAACAGAGTTGATAAAATTGTTGTCGTTGGTTCGTCCTTAACTTTAGGGAGCAAATATTTAAATATAAATAATGCAATCTCTTTAGAGCAGTTTAATTTTCAGGAGTCCCCAAAGAAAGTCAATTCTCAATTAAACTTAATTTCCGTAGCTAACTTCAATATATTTCATGGTATAGATAGATTGCTCGAAGGCTTATCTCTTTATGTTTCTAATAACCCAAATATTACAGTTAATATCCATTTAGTTGGTCCTATTGCTGATTCTCTCGGTATCCAAGGTATTATAGAAAAGCATAGATTGGAAAAGTATGTAAATATTCATGGTTATCTCGAAGGAGAAAAATTAGAAGAAGTATTTGCTACTTCTGATCTTGCAGTAGGGTGTTTAGGTGTACATAGAAAAGGGGTTCTTTCATTAAACTCTTTGAAAAATAGAGAATATTGCGCTAGAGGTTTACCATTCATTTTTAGTGAAAAAGATGACGCAATAGAAAAACATGAACCAACTTTTATATTCAAGGTTCCGTTCGACGATTCGCCAATCGATATTAAGAGTGTAGTTGACTTTTATGAAAAACTAAATCTAAATCAAGAGCAGATTAGGAATTTTGCAAGTGAGCATTTATCTTGGGGAAATGAAATGCGTAAAGTATTAGAAACCGTCGGATATTAACGTCTTATTGTGCGAAAATTTAAAAATAAAGTTTATACTCTAGGTGTAATTAGCCAGCTTTTACATTCGGGGCTAAATCTAATTCTCTTACCATTTATACTATATTATTTACCTAGTGAAGTTCTTGGGGTCTGGTATAACTTTACGATGCTCTTTGGCTTGGTTCTCCTCCTTGATTTTGGCTTTTCAACCACTATAACTCGAAATGTAGGCTATGCATGGGCCGGTGCTGATACTCTAAAATCTAAAGGTTTGGCAGGTGTGTCAAACGGTCTTGTTAATAAATTTTTATTATCCAATATAATCAGAATTAGTCGTAGAATATATGCACTAATAGCCAGCTTTGGTTTCGTGGTGCTTGGTATTGGTGGTTCTTGGTACTTGAATTACGTAATTGGTGATGAGGCGGAATTTTCAAAAATAAGTGCTTCTTGGATAACTTATTTGTTGGCTATTTCGATACATATGTATTTTATGTATTGGACTCCTCTGTTAAAAGGCACTGGAACTGTAGAAAGTTATTACAAAGTTAATATACTTTCAAAATTATTACAGTTAATAATTAGCGTTTTAGGGTTGTTAGCAGGAGGAGGCCTCTTTGCTATTTGTTTTGCTTATTTAGTTTCGGTTTTAGTAGCTAGATTATGTAGCGTATTGTATTTCAAAAAACACTTAGCTGCCAATATAATTGGTTTTGAAGATTTGCTCGGGATGTCTTCAATGGCAGACTCCAAGGAGTCGTTTAAAAATTCATATGTTGGAATGGTAAAGCAAGGACTTATTTCTGTTTCGAATTTTTTAATTGATAAAATATCACTTCTTTATGTAACGATTTATACTGGCCTTTTGGTCTCATCAAGCTTTGGCCTTACAATGCAAGCTATTGGTGTCATTTCAGTATTAGGTCATGTTTATTATAATACCGTCTTACCTAAACTAATCAATTTTAAAGCTCAAAATAAGTCTCACGAATTATACGAATATTTTTGTAAGGCATTAGCTATTCAGTTTTATCTTTTGTCAGTAGGTGGAGTGTGCTTAGTGTTTTTAGGGCCTAGCATATTACATTTGTTAGGCTCGCAAACAACTATGTTAAATACTTGGGATATTATTCTGGGTTTAATTTACACTTCTTTATATAGTTTTCAACTTTTGTGTGTGAACTATATAATATTGGGCAATGAATATCCTATGGTGAAAGCATACATCTTAAATGCTCTGCTACTTCCCATATTAATATTTCTAGAGAGTTTTTGTATCGAGATTTCAGTAACAGTTATTTTATTGAATCAAATAGCTATTTTATTGCTATATAATGGCTGGAAATGGCCCATAAAAGTAGCAAAGTTAAATCAAAAATCTTTAGGGCAACTTCTAATAGATGTACTTTGGGTAAATAGAGGTAGAAGTGAAAAAAGAATCTAGCGTAATTAGGCTGTATAGGTTGGCTAATTATTTTTATCGAAAAGATTATAAAGGTATAGCAAGAGTTTTGACTAGAGTTCTTCGCTTATTATTTTCGGCTGAAATACCAGCAAGTTGTTACTTGGGATGTGGTGTAGAGTTGAAACATGGCGGTCTAGGTATTGTGCTCCATGATAATTTACAAGTAGGTGAAAATACCGTTATTTATCAAAATGTCACGATCGGGGGAAGAGAGCAACACGGTACTCCAAAAATAGGTAAGGGGGTTTATATTGGTGCCGGAGCGTGCATTTTAGGAAATGTAATTGTTGGTGATGGGGCTAGAATTGGGGCAAGTTCAGTTGTTTTAAAAGATGTCGTCGAAGGTACAACCGTTGTAGGGAATCCTGCTCGACAGGTTGAAAAATGATGAAAAACTTTATAAAAATTATTTTCCCTTTTATATTTCAATCTGAAAAAATTTTATTTTGGCAAAAAATGTCTAATAACTTATTTATCAGAGGCTTTAAAAGGTGCGCATTTTTTATTGAAGGTTGGATAATGTCTAACTATGGATGTGCAATTTCTTGTCAAGCGAACCTATCTAAAAATATAAAGTTTCCTCACCCAATAGGTATTGTAATAGGTGCTGGTGTAACACTTGGCGAACGAGTTGTTATATATCAAAATGTTACTATTGGTCGTAAATCTATGGATATAGACGGTTATCCAATTATTGAGAATGATGTTGTCATATATTGTAATGCCGTTGTGATAGGCGATATTACAGTCGCTGAAAAAACTATCGTTGGTGCTGGGAGTTTCTTAGCTAAAAGTACTAACAATTCTCAGGTTTTTATTTCTTAAAGAATGAATCATGAATAAGAAAAAAGTTTTATTTATTTATCATAAGATTACCTACAGTGGCGCAAATAAAATGGTATCTTTTTTGTCAAATAATCTTGATAAAGAAAGATTTAATTGCGTTATGTATACTTATGAAACTTCAGAATATCCATATTACAAGTTAAATGAAAACATAAATCTAATTAGGCGAGATAAAAGATTGGCATTACCTATCTTAAAAAGATTAGGTGACTTTTTATCAATTTTAAAGGTAGTAAAAAAACAGAAACCGGACGCTATTGTTTCATTTAATTCAACTAATAGTTTCTACGGTTTTTTGATAAAGGTTATTTGTGGTTGCACCTTAATCGTCTCCGAAAGGGGATTTCCTGCGTCTGAAACTAGATTAATTTCAAAAATTAAGAGATATGGAATGGAAAGAGCTGATGCTGCGATATTCCAAACTCCTGGTGCTAGGGCTTATTTTCCTGAAAAATTGCAAAAACAATCAATTATATTGCCGAATCCAGTTATTTTAGACGAATGTAGACCTATAAGTTGGGATGACAAAAATATTGCAATTTCGTTTGTCGGTAGATTTGAATTAAAACAAAAGCGTCAAGATTTAATGCTGAATGCATTGAATATATTAATTGAAAAATACCCTAAATTAATTTTGAACTTTTATGGTGATGGACCTGATTTAGCTATAGTTAAGGACCTAGTCAAGCAACTAGGTTTGTCTGATAATGTTGTATTTCATGGCCTGGTGCAAAACGTTAAGGAGCAAGTTAAGCAAGATAAGATTTATGTCTTATCATCAGACTTTGAAGGAATTCCTAATGCTTTAATTGAAGCAATGTCGATTGGTTCTGCTTGTATAGCGACTGATTGCGACCCAGGTGGTGCTCGGCTATTAATTGAAAATCGCATTAATGGGGTATTGGTTCCTAAGGGAGATTACATATCTTTAGCAAATGCGATTGATGAACTAATCACGAATGATATTTTCGCAGAATCTTTGGCAAGCGAAGCGATGTTAATATCAGAAAAGTATAGTGTAGATAAGATATCTAATAAGTTTAATAGCTTCTTAGACTCTATGTTAAACCGTTAATGTTTACTAAAAATAAATTACGGCTTTCTAAAGCAAGGTTCGTTATTTCCTTGTTTGCAATAGTAGCTTGTATAGTTGCTAGGTTTTCTTTTCCATTTGGAGATGAACCTGATTATAACTATAGAGCCTATCAAATAATTCAGGATTCGCATCCCATTATTTCACCATATCACTGGTTGGAAGGTATGTTGTCGAACCTCGATATTAATTCTAATTGTCAAATAAATTCAACCCCCACTAGTTTAAATGTGTCTATAGACGCAGAATCATGTCAGCAGCCATTTTATCAAGCGTTAATCCGGATTTTTATTGCTTTGTTTTTTACAATACCGATACTGATGCTTTGTGTTACAAAGCACAAAAGTGACAATCCTCAATTTAATTTTCGCCAAATTTCTATTTTGTTGAGTCTTTGCTTTCCTGGTTTTATTTACTACTTGGGTGTTTTAGCTGATGAGCAATTAGTTTTGTTCCTATCAATATTAATCGTTTTATATTTTAAAAATATCTATGTTGTAATAGCTTTACTAATGGCAATTTTTGCAATAGATGCTGGAAGCTTTATTGTTGTACTGTTTTTTTATTGTTTAACGATTGTTTATCAATGGCTATATTCAATTAAAGGTTTTAGTTGGTTATTAACAGTCGCGACAATACAAATCATAGTGTTTTATGTTCTGGGTACAGAGATATTAAAAAACATACCTTACATACCTATAATAGCTGAGAAAGCAGAAGCTATGTTCTACGCTCTGGAGAGCAAAGATTTAGTTGATAAATATCCTGTTATTTTGAGACCAATAATAACATACATGTCGTTTATCTTCTTTACTCCTGCATATGTTAAATCTCCTATTTTATATGCGGCTATAGGCTGTTTGATTTTTTACTCAATATTTAAATTAGCAAAGAATTTTAAATCTATAGAAATCTCGCACGTTAATGATTTCATCGTTCCGTCAATTGCTGGGTTTGTTAGTATATTATGCATTGTTTTTGTATTTCCTAGTTATGTAAATGCTAAATATTATGTTTTCATGCTTCCTTTTTTTATTGCTGCTGCCTTGCCTGTCTTATCATACAAAAAAATTTTTTACACCTTCATATGCATAAATCTAATGCTTCATGTAAATCTAATTTATTTTAAAATTTAAGTGAGAAAAAGTTAAAAATGGCTACGATTTATATTTCAATAGTGTCTCATAATAACGAATCAGACCTTATCAAGAATGAAGAGTTAATTAAAATAGGTAACTTACCAAATGTTACCATTTTGTTACGAGATAATGTTGGAAATTGTCAATTAAAAAAATTTAGTTTGAAAAATGGCTTCCATTACTCTGAATCTGCAATTCCTTTAGGATTTGGTGAAAACAATAATAAAAACTTCTCTATCGCTCTAAAACATGGAATTAAGCCTGCTGATTGGTTTATAACAATGAACCCGGACGTGGTTATTTCGTGTGATATGATAAATAAATTAACCAATATTCTATCCACTAATTCGATGAACTTATTTGCGATAAATCTTTTTTCTGATGAAAAATTGACTCGCAGTGAGTTGTCAATTCGAAAGTTTCCTTCAAATAAATCTTTGCTTAATCTTATTCGTAGATTGCCTGTAACAGACGCTTATAACAAAGCTGAACTTAGACATTTAGATAATGTTGACTGGGCGGCAGGATCATTTTTAATTTTTAGGTGTTCTCTTTATGATGAATTGAACGGGTTTGATCAAAACTATTTTATGTATTATGAAGATGTTGATATATGTTTTAGGGCCAACAATTTACTTTCTGAGCCAGTAATATATTTAAAAGAAATTAAAGCTTTTCATATTGGCGGATATCAAAATAGAAATATTTTTTCCAAGCATTTTCGATGGTATTTAATTAGTCTAATAAGGTTTCTTGTAAAACAAACAAAACATAGATTAATAAAAAGATAAAGATCGTGAAATACTTACCTGCATTAGATGGACTGAGAGGCGTCGCTGTATTATTGGTTGTAATAGCTTATTTTCCTTATGTAAATGGAGCAAATCTAATCAATTCTATTAGCAATTAAAAAAAATTGGTGTTAACAGTAAATTATAAAATAATATTGACAGCTAAAAATGAAAAGAATATTAGTTAATGCGACTAACTTAATAAAAGGAGGTGGCATCTCCTGTGCAGTTTATTTTATCGAAGAGTCCCAATTTTGGAATAACAAAGGGGTAGAGTGGCACTACTGTGTTTCCTCGCAAATATATGAAGAAATAAAAAATTTAGGTATTCAAAGACAAAAAATATTTGTTTTCAGGCAAAGCCCAGCTAAAAATATAATTTCTCGATTTAGGTTGAAAGCCATAGAGCGAAGAGTCTTACCCGATATGGTTTACACAATATTTGGACCTGCATATGTAAAGTTTGATAGCTTTCATATCATGGGCGTTGCTAATACTTGGTTAACAAAGCCGAAAGAGATCCCGTTTACAAAAGTATATAAAAATTATTTAGATTTAGTTTTTTTTAAAATGAGCCTTTCTTATAAACGAAGTTGGCTTTTTAAAGCCGATAGTTATATTTGCGAAACGCAAAGAAGTGCAAAAGATTTAGCTTATATAGTAAATAAAAGCATTGAGGAAATAAGTGTTGTTCCTAATATAAACACAAATTTTGGTAAAAGTATAACTAATGCTAGTCAAGAATGTATAAATAATAAAATATTAAAACTATGTAATAACAACATTCTAATGTTGTCTTCTTATTATCCTCATAAAAACTTTGAAAATGTCATCAAGGCCTGCGTAAAAGTGAGAGAGAAAAATAAAAATTTTAAGCTGTTATTAACAATTGAAGACTTTGAGTTCGAAAAGCTTTGTAAAAATTGTAATTTAAATTCAGTGTTTTTATTGAACAACATAGAGAATCTAGGGAAAGTAAAAAGAAAAGACTTATTTAGACTGTATAGTATTAGCTTGTTTACAGTGATCCCAAGCTTCAAAGAAGATTATTCATCCGTTTATTCTGAATCTATCGAAAGCTGTACACCTCTGATCGCTAGCGACTATAATTATGTTAGAGATATTTTAGGTGGGTATGCAGTTTACGTTGATCCGAATTCTATAGATGCAATTCACGATGGCTTAGTGAAATTACTAAATAATGATCATCGAGATATGATTATTAAAAAAATGCGGCAACAGGTTATGAACAGTCAGTTTAAAACAACTAAGTTTGAATTATATATGCAAATATTTAACAAATATCTAAGTTTATAGGATAAATATTGTGATTTTGCTTACTGGAGCAAGTGGCTTCGTTGGAAAACGATTACTTAAGAAATTAAAAAATAATGACTCAAAGGTTGTAACAGTCTTTCGAGGCGAAATGGTAGATAAAGAGCGTGAAAAATTTGTTCATGGGATAGACTCTGCTACAGACTGGAGTGATAAACTGTTATCTGTTGATATTATTATTCATTGTGCTGCTCGGGTGCATGTAATGAGAGAGTATGCAAAAAATCCCCTAGAGGAATTTCGTGAAGTAAATGTTTTAGGTACTATGAAATTAGCTCGCTCTGCAGCAGAGGCTGGCGTTAAACGATTTATCTTTGTTAGCTCAATTAAGGTGAATGGAGAATCTACCACAGGCAAAAAACCTTACACTTCAACAGATCAACCTGCACCAGAAGACCCATATGGTATTTCAAAAGCTGAAGCTGAAGAGCAATTAATTGCTTTGGGAAAAGAAACAGGAATGGAGATTGTTATCATCCGTCCCCCTTTAGTATATGGGGCTGGCGTTAAAGCAAATTTTGCCGCTATTTGTAACTTGGTCAGTAAAGGTTTACCTCTTCCGTTTGGCTCATTATCTGCCAATAAACGTTCAATGGTTTATGTTGGTAACTTAATCAGCTTGATTATTGAATGTGTGAAAAACGAGAAAGCGGCAAATCAGATATTTTTAGTGTCAGATAATGACGATTTATCTTTATCAGATTTTATTAAGCGTTTGAGTATAGCTATGGGCAAAAACACTTTGCTACTGCCATTCCCTAAATCTTTATTTGAATTAGCTGGAAAATTAACAGGTAAAACTACTTTGGTTGATAGGTTAGTTGGTTCACTTCAAGTAGATATAAATCATACGTGCCAAACACTTGATTGGACACCACCTTATTCCGTTGAAGATGGCTTTACTGAAACAGTAAAAGACTTTCAAAAATAACCCTTATTTATTCAATAATTTCTTTTTATTAATAGAGAGACATATGACTCATTTTGTAATTCGTATCCTAGATTTTTTATTTGCCTTCTTTGGGCTTTTATTTGGGTTTCCTATTTTAATTGTATTAACCGTTGTCGGTTATTTTGATACTGGCTCTCCTATTTTCATTCAAGAGCGAGTAGGGCGTAATCAAAAGCCTTTTAAACTTATTAAGTTTAGAACCATGACCGTAGGCACAGCTTCTGTGGCAAGCCATTTAGCATCGAGTGCGTCTATTACTAAATTTGGTAACTTTCTACGTAAAACCAAATTAGATGAATTGCCACAACTTTGGAATGTATTTAGAGGCGAAATGAGTTTAGTAGGACCTCGTCCTAATTTGTTTAACCAAGAAGAATTAATTAGTGAGCGTGAATCTCGAGGGGTTTATAATGTGCGTCCCGGTATCACTGGCCTTGCGCAAGTGAATGAAATTGACATGTCAACTCCAGAGCTTCTAGCTAAAACGGATGAAAAAATGATTTTGACGTTATCTTTAGGTGATTACTTTAAGTACATAATTCAAACTGTCACAGGTAAAGGAAGTGGTGATAGAGTTATAAAGGATTAATTATGAAAATTGCAATTGCTGGTACAGGTTACGTAGGCCTTTCAAATGCCATGTTATTAGCGCAGCACAATGAAGTTGTTGCTGTCGATATCATTCCTGAAAAGGTAGAGTTATTAAATTCAGGTAAATCACCAATTGAAGATACAGAAATATCTGATTTTCTTGAAAATAAGAGTCTAAATTTTTTAGCTACTTTAGATAAAGAAGTAGCATATGCAGGCGCTGATTATGTGATTATTGCGACACCTACTGATTATGACCCTACTACAAATTACTTTAATACATCTTCAGTTGAAGCAGTAATTAAAGATGTTATGGCGATTAATCCATCTGCTTGTATGATAATTAAATCAACAGTGCCAGTTGGTTATACAGCTCGCATTCGCGAAGAGTTTGGTTGTGAAGGTTTAATCTTTTCTCCTGAATTTTTACGCGAAGGTAAGGCTCTTTACGATAACCTTTATCCATCACGTATAATTGTTGGCGAAGATTCAGAGCGTGCTCGTGCGTTTTCAAGGCTTTTAGTTGAAGGTGCTTGGAAAGAAGATATAGAAGTTTTATTTATTCGTTCTACTGAAGCTGAAGCTGTTAAATTATTTTCTAACACGTACTTAGCTATGCGTGTTGCTTATTTTAATGAACTTGATTCTTACGCCGAAGTACATGAATTAGATTCTCGTTCAATTATTGAAGGGGTTAGTTTAGATCCTCGTATAGGCAGTCATTATAATAATCCTTCATTTGGTTATGGTGGTTACTGTTTACCAAAAGATACTAAGCAGCTATTAGCTAATTACGCTGATGTACCTAATAACATGGTTGGCGCAATTGTTGATGCCAATCGTACACGTAAAGACTTTATAGCGGATTCAATAGTTGCAAGAAAGCCAACAATTGTTGGTGTTTATCGTTTGGTGATGAAATCTGGCTCAGATAACTTTAGAGCTTCATCTATACAAGGGATTATGAAACGCATCAAAGCCAAAGGTATTGAAGTTGTTGTTTATGAACCTGTACTTAAAGATGATGAGTTTTTTAAATCTCGTGTAGTGGCTGATTTAGAAGAATTTAAATCTATTTCTGATGTTATTGTTTCAAATCGTATGGATGAAGAATTAGCTGATGTTGCTAACAAAGTGTATACGCGCGATTTGTTTGGTAACGATTAGGTTTAAATTATTGTTGAGAAATCCTGACTATGTCAGGATTTTTTTAGGAAAAAATATGAAATATTTAGTTACCGGCGCTGCTGGTTTTATTGGCCACTTTGTTGCGCAGCGTTTGTGTGAACAAGGGCATGCAGTTATCGGCCTTGATAACTTGAACGATTATTACGAAGTTAGTTTAAAACAAGATCGTTTAGAAAACTTAAAACCTTATTCTGATTGTGGCTTATTTAAATTTGTAAAAATGGATTTAGCAGATCGTGAAGGTATTGCTAGTTTATTTTCGGATGAAAAGTTTGACCGTGTTATTCATTTAGCAGCACAAGCTGGTGTGCGTTATTCTATTGAAAACCCTCTAGCGTATGCAGATTCAAACTTAGTAGGGCACCTAACCATATTAGAAGGCTGTCGCCACAATAATGTTAAACATTTAGTATATGCATCATCGTCCTCTGTTTATGGTTTAAATACTAAAGTACCTTTTGCTACATCTGATAGTGTTGACCACCCTGTATCACTTTATGCAGCAACCAAAAAGTCTAATGAGCTAATGGCTCATAGTTATTCGCATTTATATAACTTACCAACCACGGGTTTACGTTTTTTTACTGTATATGGACCATGGGGAAGACCAGATATGGCTCCTATGTTATTTGCTGACGCCATAACTAATGGCCGTGAAATCAAAGTGTTTAACCATGGTGATATGCGTCGTGATTTTACTTACATTGATGATATTGTTGAAGGTATTATACGCATTCAAGGAGTTATACCAACAGCTAACACAGATTGGAATGTTGAGACAAGCTCTGCCGCTAATAGTTCTGCACCTTACAGTATTTATAATATTGGTAATGGTAATCCTGTTAAGTTACTTGATTTTATTGAAGCAATGGAAACTTCGTTAGAGGTTAAAGCTGAGAAAAACTTTATGGATATGCAACCTGGAGATGTTTACCAAACTTATGCTGAAGTTGAAGACTTATTTGAGGTTACAGGGCAGCGACCAAAAACATCTGTGAAAGAAGGTGTTGCTGAGTTTGTTAATTGGTATCGTGAATATTACAATTTAGAAATCGAGAATTAGTTATGAAAGGAATTATTTTAGCTGGTGGCAGTGGAACACGCCTTTACCCTTTGACAAAAGTTGTTAGTAAGCAACTTATGCCAGTTTATGACAAACCAATGATTTACTACCCACTTGCTACATTAATGCAAGCAGGTATCCGCGAAATTCTTATTATATCCACCCCTGAAGAAATTCATCGATTTGAGCGTTTGCTTGGCGATGGTTCTGGTTTTGGAGTGTCACTTACATATGCTGTTCAGCCTTCACCAGATGGTTTAGCACAGGCATTTATTATTGCTGAAGACTTTCTTGCTGGTTCTTCTGCGGCTCTAGTGCTTGGCGATAACATGTTTTATGGTCACGATTTAGTTAAGTCTTTACGTTCGGCTGCTTCTCGTGACGTTGGTGGTACAGTGTTTGGTTATCGTGTTGCCAATCCTACATCTTACGGTGTGGTTGAATTTGATGAGACTGGCAAGGCTATTTCAATTGAAGAAAAGCCTGCAGTGCCAAAATCTAGTTATGCAATTCCTGGTATATATTTCTTTGATTCTCGTGTGGTTGAATTTGCTAAGAATGTTAAACCTTCCGCACGTGGTGAATTAGAAATAACAGACGTAATTGATCAGTATTTACAGGCTGGTGAATTAAACGTGCAAATTATGGGACGAGGTACTGCTTGGCTTGATACTGGTACTCATGATGATTTATTAGCAGCGGCTCAGTTTATAGCTACGGTTGAAAAGCGCCAAGGTTTGAAGGTCAATTGCCCAGAAGAGATAGCGTTTCGTAACGGTTGGATCACTGCTGAACAATTACGGGTCATTGCTGAGCCACTACGTAAAAGTGGTTATGGCGAATACTTGCTAAATATTATTGAAGAGAAGATCTTTTAATGAAGTTTATTAAAACTGACATTCCTGATGTTGTAATTTTAGAGCCTACAGTATTTGGTGATGAACGTGGCTTTTTTATGGAAACGTTTCGTGATGATACGTTTCAGTCGGAAGTTTGTGAGCGTCGCTTTGTACAAGATAATCATAGCAAATCAAGTTGTGGCATATTACGTGGCCTTCATTATCAAACTGAAATGACTCAAGGCAAACTTGTTCGTGTCGTCTCAGGTGAAGTTTACGATGTTGCGGTTGATATGCGTAAATCATCTCCGACCTTTGGTAAACATGTTGGTGTTGTGTTGTCTGCAGATAATAAACGTCAATTATGGGTTCCTGAAGGTTTTGCTCATGGCTTTTATGTTATGAGTGACTCTGCCGAGTTTGTTTATAAATGCACAGACTATTATGCGCCTGAATTTGAAGTATCACTCAAATGGGATGATCCTAGTATTGGCATTCAATGGCCGTTAGTTGATGGTAAGGCTCCTTCACTATCAGCAAAAGATGAGCAAGGGCTTAGTTTTGCTGAAGCTCCATATTTTGAATAAGTAGGCTATTGATGAAAATTGTAGTCATAGGCAAAAGTGGTCAGCTTGCTACTGAGCTAGGTTTACTTAATAGCGAAGAATGCTCTGTTGTATGTTTAGGGCGAAATGATGTTGATATAAGTGATGTTAATTCACTTAAAAGTGTTATGGGTTCATTAGGTGCAGATGCCGTTATTAATGCATCAGCATATACAGCCGTTGATAAAGCAGAATCAGACGTTGAAAATGCCTTTTTATTGAATGAACAGGCCGTTAAAAACATCGCGGTTGTCTGTGCTGATTTAGGCATAAATTTAGTGCAAGTATCAACCGATTTTGTCTTCGATGGTAGTAAATCTTCTCCTTATACTCCTGATGATACATGTACTCCAATAGGCGTTTATGGTGAGAGCAAACTCGCTGGTGAAAAAGCGGCTATTGATGTACTTGGTAGTGCCTGTTGTGTAATACGTACCTCTTGGGTATATTCGGTGCATGGCTATAACTTTGTTAAAACCATGCTTAGACTAATGAATGAACGAGAGCAATTAGGCGTAGTTGGCGATCAAATCGGCACGCCTACACATGCTTCTAGTTTGGCAAAAATATGCTTACTCGCTGCTAAAGAAAAACTTTCTGGTGTTCATCATTATACTGATAATGGCGTAGCAAGTTGGTATGACTTTGCAGTAGCCATTTGTGATATAGGTTTAGAGCTTGGTTTATTGAATAAACAAATCAATATAAATTCAATTGCGACGACTGAATATCCAACCCCTGCGAAAAGACCTAGCTATAGTGTATTAGATAAAAGCAGTTTATTAGCTGCATTACCAGATGTGTCTTTAGTACATTGGCGAGAAGAACTGCGCTCAATGATGGCAAAGCTTAAAACTTTAAATTAGTTAAAAGATTAAATTATGAAAAAATTATTAGTAACCGGTGGTGCCGGCTTTATTGGTGCTAACTTTGTACATTATTGGTTAGCCAATTACCCAAATGATAAAGTAGTGGTATTAGATGCATTAACTTATGCGGGTAATATTGCCAACTTAAAGCCTGTTGAAAGCAATGATAACTTAGCTTTTGTAAAAGGTGATATCTGCGATCAAGAACTTGTTGAGAAATTATTAGTTGAACATAGTATTGATACTTTAGTGCATTTTGCTGCTGAGTCTCATGTTGACCGTTCAATAACAGGACCAGATGCCTTTATTGAAACGAATATCATTGGTACCTATTCGTTACTTAAAGCAGCAAAGAAAGTGTGGCTAGATGGCCCTGAGGTGCTTGAGCATCGCTTCCATCATGTATCTACCGATGAAGTATACGGCACACTATCTGCTGATGACCCAGCTTTTACAGAAGACACCGCTTATGCACCTAACTCGCCTTATTCGGCAAGTAAGGCAGCGAGTGATCATTTAGCAAGAGCATATCATCATACATTTGGGTTAAACGTTACTACCAGTAACTGTTCAAATAACTATGGTCCTTATCATTTCCCTGAAAAGCTTATTCCTTTAGTTATTACTAACATATTGCATAATAAAGAATTACCTATATATGGTGATGGTATGCAAATACGTGATTGGTTATATGTAGAAGATCATGCTTACGGTATTGATTTAGTATTACAAAAAGGCCAAGTAGGTGAGAACTATAATATTGGTGGTCACAATGAGTGGGCTAACATTAATATTGTAAAAGAAGTTTGTAAGCTTGTTGAAAACGAGTTTGCTAACAACGAATCACTTGCGGGAAAATTTGCTGACGCAAAAGCGGCAATCGCTGGTGATACAAAGTCTTTAATTACTTATGTAAAAGATAGACCAGGTCATGATAGACGCTATGCAATTGATGCAACGAAAACTCAAAATGAACTAGGTTATAAACCTAGAGAATCATTTGAAACAGGTATTGCTAAAACAGTAAAATGGTACCTAGAGAATGAAGAGTGGTGGCAAGCTGTGATGGACGGTTCTTATCAGGACTGGGTAGAGAAGCAGTATAGTTAATAAGAATAAATAATTCACAATAAAAAGCTCTGAATATGTTATCGGAGCTTTTTAGTTTATAAGAGTAGTAAAATGACTAGATGTTACAAATTTAGGTCGGTCAATGATAATAATTTGTCTTCATTAAAGGAACAATTTCTATGGTTTTCTGATATTGAAAAAATGAATGATCCATTCGAGGGGATGTATGTTTTTGAAAATGATTTAACCGAAAATCAAATTAAAAAGTTGACCCCTTTTTTTCATCAAGATCCCGCACAGAAAGTTGGGAATGAAAAATTTAAGAATATGCTCTTAGAGTTAGGGCTTGAAGATGGTAAGTTCAATTTTGAAGAATTAGTTAACGCAGTTCTCGAGCATGATTTAAAAAAACTTATTCGGGTTGTACATAATTCTAAAGTTCTTTGTTTAACTTTATCAAATGAAGATGAAGATCCACTGTTAGAAAACTTAATGTGGTCACATTATGCTGACGGATTAAGAGGTTATTGCTTAGTGTTTGATACTGAGGAATTAATTACGGACTTAAATTCAAAGAGCCCACATTCGATAAAACCAATAAATATAAAATATCAAAACAAACCTAATAAATTGTCTTTGAGTAAGTTTTTAGATACTGGGATTTTAATGGGAAGTGAAAATTATGAGTATGTAGATGAAGTATCGGAAACTATTGCTACTAAATCGACTTCTTGGTCCTACGAAAAAGAAATACGTTTTTTGTCTTTGGATTCCAATGAAAAGGTTCAATATAGCAAAGACACACTTAAAGAAGTGGTTATTGGTTGTAAAATGCCTTTAAATGAACAGCAGAATATTATTAGCATTTGTAAAAATGTTAACCCAAAGGTTTTAATAAAAAAGGCTCAATTAAAAGATAGTTCTTATGAACTAGAAGTTGTTGATTATTAATTATATAAAATTTAGAAGAAAATATGAGTGAAAAAAAATCCAAGTCTGAAGGTAACCTTATAGAAGGTAAGAAGCGTTATAATGATTTATATGTAGAAACTATATATGACGGAAAGGACCTAATCCAAGTACAAGAAATTTTCCATTATGATGAAAATGGCGAAAGAATAAACATTAAAGCCTTAACTGATTTATGTATTGGCATAGACACATGTGCAGACCATGGTCATAAAGGGACAGAAACTTTAAAGCTCTTAATTGAATCTAATTTAAAGGCATACGAAATTACTTTCGATACATTAACTGTTGATGAATGGGAGTGACATGTAGAGTTAAACTTTACTATTTACCAATAAACAATTAATTTTTCATCTATAATTAACCTGTCTAAAGGTTTGTGTACTTTCGTATACTAATAAAACGTCAAAGCTCGTCTTCCAAACGAGCTTTTTTGTGTTTAATTTGTCGCCCTAAAATTCTATAAGAAGATGATGACTCCTAACAAACTTTGGAGTCATTATGAAAAAAGATACTCAACAGTCACCATCTAAATTAACCCTTGAACTTGTTATGTCTGCGCAATTAGGAAATCGTGAAGCCATTGATGTTTTGGTACGTGAATGTCATCTAAGTATTATGAAAGTGGTTAATCAGTCATTTCGCCAAAATCGAAACTCAGTTAGCTGCGAACTTGCCGACTTTGAGCAAGAAGCCAAACTTCATTTCATTCAAGCTATAGCAAGTTACAATGTAAATCGTTTTACCCCTGGTGGCTTTGTTAACTATTGCCTTCAAAAAGTAACATGGCGATTAAAAGACTTCGCGCGTCTTGAACGTAAACATTTACCTTACGAAGTACTTGAAGACTTTAATGATGTATTAGAGTCGGATGAACTTGATGTGCCATGCTTTGTGATTAAAAAAGTGCAGGGCGTTCTTGCGTTGAAATCAAAACGCGACCGCACTATTTGGTATGAAAAATTTACCAATGGCTATATTGACCATCAATGCCTAAATAAGAAATACGGAATAAAGCGTAACCATTGCCTAAAAATAATCAGAGGCATTAATGATGAAATCATAAAGCAATGCGCTTGATTCTTTAAACGCCTAGTAAATACCGGATGAATTTTTGATCCGATACTTACTAGGCGTTTACTTTTTTGTTATTTGTATCTTTACTTCTTATCTTCTGCTTCCGTCATCTGTATATCATTTCGTTTCTTATCTGACTGCTACTGTTTTTTAACGCTGATTTTTTGACACGCGTGACACCAAAAATTTAGGTCAACCTTAATATATGTGTTCTAGCAAAGTGTTTGTGGCAAACAATTTGCGTATTTTTTAGATTTATTTGTTATAACGGATTAGTTTTTATTACTTTTCTGATTTTCTTTGCTGTTTTAACTGTTTGCTAATCGTTAGTGCATTCTTATTTTGATCTTGGCTTATTTGAAAATTGGGCTGAATTTGTGACGCAAATTTGTCGCCCAAAAAATCTATTAGATGATGAACATGTCAAATAACTATAGGAGCCATTGACATGATTAATCATAATCACATTAACGAAGACGCAGTAAAACACATCCAAAGCACAACTTGGACTTTAAGCACACTCGATGCTCACAAAGGCGACATGACAATGTTCGTTGAAGTTGACGGCAATAAAGATGCCTTTTTATTTAAAGTCTCTAAGTTGTCGATGATGCTGGGCTTTAAACTGAAATTAGGGATAGAGCTTTCAGACTATCAAAAATTACAGTTTTTATGGATCTGCGATGCGTTAGTACTTAATAATGAGTTACGCTATCAAATTTGGATGCATGTGCTTTTTGATAAACAGCCTTGTACGTTAACAATAGATGAACGACCTGTGCTAAACACTAAAGCGTATAATAAATCTTTTGTACGTATAAAAGATGAAAACCACTTATTCTATATCAGCGATTGCTGCTACATAAATGGTGTGGTTAAGGCCGTTGAAATCCAATCGACCATTGGCGATGTGGTTGGCGTTCGTTGGTTCTATATGAAGGATATTGAAGGTCAAATCATTGATGTAGACATGCATTAATTGTTTAACTGCTAACACATATCACAATCAAGGCTCTCCAGTAATGGCGAGCCTTTGTCATTATATGGACTGGTACTGCGTAACACTATTTGTGATCCATTAAATTTAAGACGAATTTACCCAATATGTGTATATATGCGGACGAAATGGGAAAAAGTGGGAAAAAAAGTGAAATTAATTTTTTGGGTGAGGTTCATAAAGGAGTATATCCAAAGTGACTTGGGGTTTATGGTTTAGGATAGTGTAGAGAGGGCTGATAAAATTAAGGCACAAAAAAACCGACTGGTGGTCGGTTTTAGTTGTTTGCGAAAACGCACATATCTTAAGCACTATCTACTTTATACCTCTAAGTTTGTGTTTTCAAGTTTACTAGGGTTTTAATCTAGCTTGCGCAGCTCTTTTAAAAATTGAATTCGGCTATAAATCAAGAGTAAACGATAAACGGCCACAACGCTTTAGGTTGTGGCCGCACAGTTTGAATGTAAAGGTTAAGGTATCGATTGATGTCTAGCCTTTATGTCTTTTCTTTGGCGGTGCAAATGGGATCACATCGTTTGCTGCTCGTCGATGAATAGCAGGTTGGTTCATCATTTTATCAAAGGCGCTGCCATCGTACTGACTGATGTTGTGTACAAATGGTGCGTACACATCATATAGCATGCGAGTACCTGAATGGCCAAGTAGGCGTGACACATAAAGCGGATTTTCATGTGCTGCTAAATGCAATACGGCGGCGGTATGACGTGTTTGGTATGGTTTGCGCTTTTCAAGGCCAGCCTTTTTTAATGTTGGGTACCAAATACTGCGCGCGACAAAATGCGTGGTCAGTGGTTTGCCGGACTTCTTGGTGAAGATAAAGCCCTGACGTTGCTTTTCTTTGTCGGGCATATTGGCAACGGCGCTTTTCAAAGCATGATACACCGTTGGCGTCATATGAATATCACGGCGAGATTTCGGTGTTTTGACGTCGGTAAGCTCTGTCACAAAATTACGGCGCACCATAATGCGACGATGCTCAAAATCAACACAGTCCAATTTTAAGCCATGCACTTCACAGCTGCGCATGCCAGTGTGAAAACGCAAGGTGTAATAATCGCGCCACTTGGTGTCGACGGTGTCTAAAAACAAATTTACCTCACGTTGGTTTAACGGCGCCGGATCGCTTGGCTCTTCTCTGAGTGCTTTTAATCGTTCAAACGGGTAAGGAATGTCTAACTCAGCCGCGGCCATGTGCATGACTGAAATGACAGGCACCATAATGGCATTGATGCGTTTATTCGATAGCTTTCTTGAACCATCTTTTTTGGTTAACTCACAAAGGTGTGTGCGAAAACGCTGAGCATGGGCAAGGGTAATTTCATCGACTTTATAGTCTTTGAAAAATGGTAGGACATATAAGTCTAACGTGCCATTTAAACAACGCGTATAGGTATCACGCCATTGGTGCTCATTGCGCTCAACATACTCTTTCATAAACTCATCAAAAAATACGTTGGCCGAGCCTTGCAGTTTCTCGCGCTTTAATTGTTGGAATAGGCTGTTTTTCTTGCTGCTTGGAAAGTATTTTCGGTACTCAAACGTGCCAAGGGCGACTTCGGCGTTAATTTGTTTGAGCATCTTTTTCGCTTTCACCACATTAGCTGGCGTGTTTGGCAAGCCGGTGGTTTCGCGAAAGCGGTGACCGTAAATGTGAATATCCATTTGGATACAGCCGCGTTTTGGGTAGCGTAAATGTGCCATAAGCGTTCCTCTATTGTGGTATTAAAAAACAACGTCCTTATTTCATAATACGAATAGTGGCGAAAAAATACGCATTTGGGATGTGAGTTAACGTGGAGGCTTCATACTTTGAACAGTATCAAGCGTGTAGGTTAATCCTATGTTTGAAAGAGTGTTGAGCGGTAATCGCTGTTTAATTAATAGTGCATTTTAATTAACCTACAACATTTTCTTTGGCCCATAAGATACATATATGCGTACTTTTTTTTAAATATGTGCAAATGAATTAAATTTTAAAAAATTTTTTTTATTTGTCTAAGCTCGCCATGAAAACCCTAATTACCGATAGCTAATGCATTGTCATACAGTGGTATGTGGCAGCGCTCATATCACAAATGCCTGCAACATCGATCGACGATACAGTCTGTTTTATTTTTGCTTGCGAATGCTATGTTCTCTTTTGTTTGGTAGGCAGCAATTAAAAGAATGTAATGGCATATCAATTTAAATAAAGTATGGTAGGATTTATTTAAATTGAGATTGTTCGGTTAACGTACTTTCGGTCTTCAAAGGCTGATTCACAGAACGATTGTAGGAGCACACACTGAGACATGGATTCGTTTAGATATGGATATTAACGCAGATTTATCTAAAGCCATTGCAACGCCACAAGCATATTACCAATCCGTATTTAGCGCTCGTGCTAATAACGACTCTATTTGCCAAGCAGCACTCTACACCATCGAACAGTTTCTAGACGGTAAGTATCTAGGTAAAGCGTCGAAGCAAGAGAAAACTGAAGACTTTTGGCAAAGCCCATTCTTATTTGATGTGTCAGATGAGGTGCTCAAGCATCCGTCATTTACCATCGCATTATCTCAGTATTTTTATGTTGGATTGCCAATCGATAACCCGATAATTTTAGATATTGCCAACCGATCAGCTCACACCTTGATAAACGCCATTCGTTATAGTGAAATCGTGACAGATAAACAATTTACTACGATACCATTATGCGAAAAATTGAATACACCAAGTGATGAAATAACATCGTTTTTAAACGTGTTTACCGCGATAAACAACGAATTCCAAGTGGCTGACGAAAGAGCCAAACAAGCACAACATCAAATTGCGAACCTGTCGTGTGTTGAGCTTTTGATGTATTGCGCACGCTATATTTTTGAGACGATATTACCTACAGTGGACTCTAAGCCACATGAGTTGGTCCACTACTGGCACGTGATTAATGAACTACTAAAACATAACCTTATCGACAATCAACAACAACGCTTGCAAATGACGGAGCGTGACGTTGCTTTATGCGCTAAAAAAGTGTTTATGAGTGATTTGATAGCACAGCCAAATGCGGATTGTCTTAACGACTACCAAGCTGTGAGCCAAGCTATGATCGCGCAATCGGTATTGGTTAATTTTACGCAATCGATTGTTGAAGAGTTTTGTTATAACGACGACGCAGAGTTTTATGTTGACGATGGTCGGGCATATCGAAAAGAAGGCTCGGGTAGGCAACGCGATATTTGTCTCGAGAAAAAGCAATCCATGCTCAATACTTATTGGCAATTAAAAGCGTTAGATGTTTTTGAGCAATCTAAATATGCCGGAAAGCTTATTGGAACTCCTGAGAATCATGAAGAAAATCAGATTGCAGTTTTGATGACGATGGTAAGTGAACTTCAGTTATCATCACTATATGGTATTGAGACGATTAAAACCGACAATAACATTCACGTAAACGTATTTGATGCACTGCTCGCGATGAATTTAACCAGTGCGTTTTATCAAAAAGAATTTATTGAGCGATATAAGTCAAATCTAACAGCCTGTAGCTCTGTTCAGGAAGCTCTATCAAGCTTTATGCTAGAAGGATTATTGTCGTTAGGTGAGAATCGTTTTCCTGTTACATTTTCAAAAAAGAAAGATAAAATTAACCGGTTCATGGATTGGACGGTTAATGATAAATACTCAAATGGTAATAGGGCAGTTGCCAAAGCGGTGGTGGATTTTTGGCAGCACAACCTTGCTCAAACAGCCAATACACTTAACGAAAATAATGGTGCGTTAATGCCGTTATTTAATGAGCGGCCATTGCTGAATGTCGGTAGTATGATTATACAAATGCCATGGGTTGGTGCTTTTCAAAATAACACTACAGCAGCTGTAAACAACCTTCGACGCATCGGTGCAAGAAGGGCTGATGTTAAATCGGAAACCTCTCGGATCGAAGAAAACCTTTCTAGGGCATTTCGGGCGAAAGGCGTCACGGTACTTGTTGGTTATCACCCGCCTAAAGTTGACGACACTGACCCTGGGGAAATAGATTTAATTTGTGCGCTAGGTGATAGTGTTCTGGTTATCGAAGTGAAGTCTTCGTTTATAAGAAACTCTCGAAAAGAGCAATGGCTGCACAAAGTAAATGGATTACGAAAAGCAGATTCTCAAATAAGTAGAAAGGTTGCTGCAGTGCAGGATTTGATACAATCTAATGTTGAATTTTGTAAACAATTAAAGCTGCCTGATATTAATTCGATTGCAGTTGGAAATGTGACAGGGCTAATTGTCGGTACGTCTTTAAGCGCTGAGCGTCATTCCAATAGCGGGCATTTAATTACATCTCTTGAAGAGACACTGATAGCTTTGTGGGATGACCCACAATATGTTGTCAAAGAAGCCTCGTTAACAGGTGAAAAGCTAGCCAGAGAATCGATGAAGAGCTTATTCCCAAATGGTTTTACAATATCTGACTTAATGTGTGCTATTCAAAGCGATCGAATTTTTAATTAGTGCTCTGAATCGATACCATCTTCACCATCGCTATTTTCACCTTCAACTTGAGCAACCCAATCTTCTTGGAAATTCGACTTGTCTGCAAAAATGGTATTCAATAGTGCCCCATCATTTTCGTTGATAGGTGCATTATTTGCTACATCGTCTGGAAATCCATTGAGTAAATTGCAAGGGATTGGCGCTGAGTAGTGTGGTTTACCATCAATGGAGCCAAATACTTGAAGATGATCTTGATTATTTATTGTGAATATTCTTAATTTAACGTGCTGGTCATCATATTCTTTTAACAGTGATTTTTTCATCAGCGGGCTTTGAAATTCGACAATAAAATGCTCCGGAGTAAGTGCCTGGTAAACTGGGCATTGGTTTAAATGGGTATTTCCTTTGATGTTAGAGTTAACAAAAAGTCGCTCGTCACCATCATAATCTAAAAGGACATGAGGGTAAGCGCCGGTAACTTTCGGCTTTATTGATACCGAAACAACACGGTTGAATATCCAATCAGGCATTATTAGTGCATGTTTGGTTTCACCTATATCGATGTTTTCATCAAGAAGCTGTTGAGCGATTTCTGGTGTTTCGAAAATTGCTTGAAAATCATCACCATCTATTTGCGTGGCATTTCTCTGTTGAACAAGGGTAACGTTATCGGATTCAGACTTTTCGATTTTATAGGCGAATTCTTTGAATGATGCATAAGGCAAAGCCATATCAAGGTCTTGCTCAATGCGAGTTTCAAAATTTATAGTTGTCACTTGAGCGTTATGAAAAAGCAACGCAACGGCAATACCTTTTTCGGTTTTTAATCGTATGGCCTTTGTGGATTTTGGGATGATATTACAGACCGACGACAATAAGTCGGTCAAATGGGTTTTATTAACTTGGCAAGCATTATTGTATTGACTAGCTGCTCTTATTTCTTCTGGCTTCTCACCCAATTCAACAAACATGCCAGTGCTCGCATGACTGTTCGGATCAGAATGTACGGCTGTTAATGTATTGCATGCGATAGCATATGAAATTGGTGCATTTTCGTCGTTATTGCGCATGGCGCTATCAATCAAATCGCAAAAGCTTTCAGCACGATAATTATAAAAATTATTCAAGGTGTTTAGGGCGTTGTTAACTTGTTCGTCAGTTGCATTTTCTGCAATATAAAGCTCAGAATCAATGTTAAATTTTGAATGAAATCTATTCTTTTTATTGCGACACCAAAGAAGCATTTCAGTTTCTTTGTATTGGCAAGTCACTTTTGATTCTATGTTGTGTTTGTGATTTGACTTAGAACAAAAGTGATATATATCGTTTGCCACATCCTTTTCTAGAAAAATTCGAATGAATGCTGGTGCATCCATTTCTAAAATTCGGTTAATTTGCATGAGTTTTCTCCAGTACTAGGTTTAAAAAATATTTAGGTGCGTTAAATTGCAAAGTCGCCTTTAATGGCTTTTGCGAATTTCTATCGCTGCTTAGGTTATATATGTGTCTAAATTTGGATGCTGTGGTAATTTTTTTTGCTTGAGATAAAAATAATTCCATTGGCAGTATTAAAACCTCGTCATCTGATGTCTTTACAGGTGCAATGGAAATGGTTGTTTTGAGATACTTAAAAAGTGGTTCGTTAAGCAATCGACAAAGCTGAACAAATACCCTATCGTTTGTTGGTAACACAAAAACGAAAGGTTTTTTCGCTTGGTATTTGTTTTGCCAGCGATTTAATAGATTTCGGTTAACAACCGATAATGCGGGGCAGCCGGTAGCGAGAGATGGGTAGTTTTTACGTAAGTTTGATAGCATTGCCCAATGGTTATTGTTTTGTATTTGCGACGCGTTATTAAATTGAACGTTTAGTAATTGACTCCAAAAGCTGCCATTAGAAGACACCCGTTTTTTGAAAGATTCCTCTACGCTCATCTCATCAAGTTTTAAATCACTATTGCTTTGTTTAGTTGGGCTTAGGGCTTTTCCTTGGTTTACGAGTGTTTTACTGCCAGATGGCTTTTTAGCAGCATCAAAAGGATCGGCGTTTAACGCAGTTAACCCACCGACTTGTTTGTTTTCGCTTGGTTTTATTTCGACGAATTCTTCACAAAACGATTTGGAATTTATCATTAACGGCAACAACGCTGAACGGTAGATCAGCAGGTCATTTTTCTCCAAAGGATATTGGCTTGCTAATTCTGTAGGTAATGATTCTTGCGTATAAAGTAGCTTAAGTGTGTTGTGCTGTGTTTCGTTGCTGAACTCTTTTTTCGGCGCTAACAAAGATAAACGTTCAATGGCTCTGGCGAGCCTTCTGTCTTTTTTAGGAAGCTGCAGTAGTTGCCTAAAATGTGTTTTTGAAATGGTGATATATGGCGACGCAAAAGCATCACATACCCATTCATGACCGTGCAGGTAACTTAGCCGAGTTGTTGCAAACGACGAGTGCCCCAGCATATTTTTGATCTCGTCAAAGAGCACACCGCAGTTTAAATGCTCAATGTTTCGGTTTTCACACCAATACCAGAAACGCTTTTCACAATACGCTTTTGTAAAAAGCCACGCATCTCGTTTTAATATTGCTGGTAAAGGTGTCGCAGGTGTAAAAAGGCGAATTCCCTGCATCGTTAATACCCAAGCACCGCCATGTCTCAAGTGGTGGAACCGAGCAGATTGACCACAAATTGCCTTGATGGCAAGGCTGATTGGCTTGAAATAGCGTTGCTCTCGTTGCGATTGCGTTTCTTGGCCATAACCAATGAGTGGCTCATCGATAGGGGCATGCTTTTTCAGCTCAAGGATCATGTTTAGTCGTTCTGAGTCCTTTTCTGGTAGTGCTAAATAAACGTAACGGGTTTTACGTCTTTTCGTTTTTCCTTCTTTGGTGTTGGTTATTTTCAGACGATAGACATCGCCCGTTGGCGATAATCGTTCACAATCTTGAATTCTCAGGCGTCTCACTTCACCCCGGCGCAAAGCGCCATGAAAAGCAAGTGCCAAGGCAAGACGGGTAAATTCTATTGACAGTGGGTCATCATGGCTTTGTGCTTCGATGGCACGATCTATGATCAAAACTTCGGATGGCGTGATGGTATTGGCATCGGTCTTCGGTTTTGTCCAGACAGGCAATAATTCACTCAAATCCAAATTTTCGATAATTGATTGGTAACGAATGCGTTGCAGAAACTTTAAAACCGTTTTACGCTGGCTGGTGTTTTTGGCATCGTTATAAAGGTTTAACGCCCAACGCTCCAATTCGCTTTCATCGAAGCATTTATACAAAGCCAGAGGGTGTGACTTTAATAACCCTTTAATTGCGGTGTAATTTTCAATGGATGATTTTTCGATTGGTTTTGTCGGGTTTGAACCACCAAATTCAATGAAATCTTTTACACAATAATAATGCAATGCAGGCACAATATTGTCTTCATCGTATTCAATGTTCTGCTGTTCATGGAACAATAATGCGGCCTCTCGGTTCTTACCATCGTATCGTTTTAGCAACTCTACCGTAGGCGGTACTCGAGTTTTAGTTGAAGAGCTTTTGGCCTCTGTTTCAGCGGAAGCTTTATCAGGTTTTGTTTTACTTTGCTCAGCTTTGAACGTTCTAAATAAATCCAATCCATTTAAGTAATCCTGTTTTGGGCGCAAATGGTTTGAATTTACTAATTGATGGTAGCGCTCTGGCGGGATTGCCCATTGGTTTTCGGGGTAGTATAAATCTGCTGCGGCCCAGGTATTTGTTTGCCACTGCCAATGGCACTTTAAAATCAAGGGTAAGTTTGTTTTGCTTATTTTAGCGCTAGGCAAAAGCTGTTTCACATAGGCAAGTAATTCTGTTCTTAGCTTGTCTTCAGATATCGGCGTAAAATCGTGATAAGTGCTCAGCAATAAATACGTAGTTGGCCTTAATGCGATGCGTGAATACTGGGTTGAAATGCTGTCTTTGTCGATGACAAACTCAGCAGTAGGGGCGCTAAAATGGTTTAACTCAGTAACCGAGTGATCATCAATTGCTTTTTTGCTACTTAGCACTTGCGCTAAGTGGGCGAGTGACAAAGGCATGGTTTCTAATAAAAACGTTAAGGCGATAGCGCCGATTGGTATTTCTGCACCATTATCTAGAAGCGAAGTTAGATGGCGCTGGTGTGCGGCATGAAGCTTTTCGGTTACTTTGTTAAACGATGATACTCGTTCAAATGCTTTATTATATTTGTCTTCGACTTTTTGTTGCTCGATTGGTGGTAAAGACCAATCAAAATGATAAACGTGAACAAATAAAATGGCGTCTCGAGCAATACCATATTGCATCTTCTCATTACCAGAGAAAGAATTAGCATAACTGTTTATTCTCGATATATACTTTTGCGAAAAGTAGCGTTCTCGGTCGCTATAGAGCTCAGGTGTTTGCGATAACAAGTCTTTAATTTTTCCGGCATTCACTTTGATATCACAGTGAGTTTCGTAGATATTTGCTATCTGGGTGCTTACCTGTTTTATGTTGGGTTGTTTGGAGTAAAACATCGCTTAAATCCCTTTCTATTTCGCTTCAGTAAATAAACAAGCAGGACTTAATTGGTCTGCTAATTCATTTAGATATTTTTGTTGTTTTCGATTAGTGGCATTAAGCGTTAACTTCAACCCATCTTGCTCGCCATAATTGCCATGGCCCATGTGGTGGTTTAAATGAGTCGATGAGCAATGAGTAAGCGTAACCATCAGTGAGCTGAACGCTTTTCTAAAATGCTTAGGGGCTAGTTTCGGGTTAATGCCTGAAACAAACTTTTTAATGTTTGATGCGCAAATAGGCGTGACTTCGCCGGAGCTTTCGATTGTGCAAAATATAGCGTTTTGATTTCGAAGCTCAGGGAATATCGAACTGATATGTTTGAAGTGTTCTTCATATTCTGCAAATTGCTCAGCTAAAAAGTTACACAAAATGATCAGTCGAGCTTTGCCTTTATCTTTGATGCAAAAGCCGTGTTTATTAACAAACGTTTGATCTGGGCCGATGGCGTGAGAGGGCCTTATACCTGTAAGAATAAGTGTGTAGCAGGCCAGCGAAAACGTTAAGGTATTATGCAGTTCACACAAGTTTTCAATGGTATTTGGAAGCTTTCGCAGGTGAATTACCTTCTCAAAAAGAGCATCCATGAATAACCCTATTTGACTTTCGTTTGGGACAAAATCAGCGCCGATGGTTCGAGGGGCTATCGTGCCAGCTTTTTTGACATATTTTCCTTGCACAAACTCGGGAATAACAGAAATACATTCTGCAAGCCTTGGCGGCATATCGTAGGTTGGATCGATGATCGCGATAGTCTTTGATAGTTGATTGTGTGAGTTCTCAGCAATATCAATTTGAAGCTTATCGATTAATTCCCACGAAACGAGCGCATTGCTGATACGCGTTAGGGCTCTATCAAAAGCATGGAATAAAATGTAACGCAGGCTATCCGTTTCGATATTGTTATAATAGCCAGACATGTGGTTAGGTAATTTGTCTTGGGCAATTTGCGCATTTTTCGCTAGCTTCAGAGCCAGCTCATCTTTGATTAGAAAGGTATGCAAGTAATTCGCAAATTGATGGAACGTTGCAATGGCATGCGCAAACATGCCTTTTTTAGTTTTTTTGTACTTTTCAAAATTAGACACGAGCTCATTACACGCGTTTTTAAACAAGGACGACTCATATTCTTTTTCTTTGATCACGGCCCACAAAAAGTGGTTAAGTTTATGCGGAACGACGAGCCAGACGTGGCAAGCAATATCTCTTACGTTGCTGGTATGGGAATATTCAACCCAGCCACTGTGGTGATCGCCAACCGTCCGGATATACCAGGTATTTTGATGATCTTTATCGAGTAGGTTGGCATCAGAGGTCCTTATTATGGTCGGCACTTTTTCTTTACCTTCGACCCAGCTAAAATTATTTTTGAGCCAACACAACATAAGCACGACAATTTGATCGCGAACATTACGTTGATTTTTATTTTTAATGTTTAAGCAAAGTAGGGCGAATCTAAGCGCTATACTTATTTCATTTTGAAATGGGGTGCCTTCAGTTAAACTGCGATTATATTCGCCAACATGGTGGTTACTCATCGTTTACTCTCCACTTTTTTTAATGATTTTCGAGGGTGCACGTTCGAGCGATCACAATCCATCAGATCAGCGATAAACGAATCCGTTAGCGCGAATGTTTGGTATTTTTTCATTAGCGCTATGCGCGCAGAAATCGAACGCTTTAAGTGCTTCGTCTCACGGATTTTTAATGAAGGTAATGTGTGCAGTAAGAAGTTGCATAGCTCAGTCCACTCGTGTTCATTTTCGATCTCAATGACATTGATATGGACTGAGTAAGTGTGTGGTTCAGGTAAACTCAATAAGTCATTGAGTAATTTATTTGGGATCAGCAATTGATATGGCGTTTCTTTTTCGCCAGTAAAAATCACATTCACGACTACTTGCGCATACGACAGCTCCTGTTCAATGTCGCTCAGCGCTGGCAAAGTACGTTGTTTTTGATACACATCATTTTTAATCGCGTCAGCGATATCTCTTGGAATATGATGAATGATTTTTTTTGCATCAGTTGTTTTTGGAACGATTTTCATAGTCACCTCAAATTAGTTGTTAGTTTTATGCTCTTTATTTATATGTGTGCAGTTTTTTTAGCTTTTGTGCGCTTTTTGGTGAAATTAATTTAAAATAAAAAGGTTTTTTCTGAGGGGTTGTTGTAAGTTTCTGTTTTGTAAGGTTTATATTTACTTGTGGATGCGAAAATAATTTAAAGATAGGATAGGTGAAATACAAATAAGTACACTAAAAAGGCGTTTTTATGGGCTTGATAATAAAGATTAATGAACAAATATCGATTGAAGAGAATTACCCTTTATTTAATCTGAATGCCTTAGATATGTTATCCGATAGAAATTCATCTGAGTTACATATGCCATATTTGGGGTTTAAGAAAGAGCGGATCAAGATAAAAAAAAGATGGTTTAATATTTTATCGCCTAGTGAAGTTGTAAGGCAATCGAGCGACATAGATGGGTACTATCGAGTTATTTATATTCAAGTCAACTGGTCAACGGGTGAGTACTATATTGGCAAATCAAATCGGCCAACATGGAAACAGTTAAATCGTTATCAAGGCTCAGGGTTAAGATTTCGCCATAAATATAAAAAGCATAAACATGACTTTGTTCGTTATTTTATAGCGGCGTGCAATACGGCGTTAGAAACAGAGCGACTTGAAGCATCTATAGTAGATCACGAGTTACTGATGGATGAAAAGTGCCTTAATCTTATCGCAGGCGGTGGAGGTATCAATAATAAACGTTCCTCAAAAGCTGAATCGAGTGTTAAAAAACGTGAATATATGCTTAAACACCCAGAGCAATTCAAGCCAATGTTAGAAGCATCTATAAAAGCATTTCAGTCAGGCGACACGGCGGAATTGAGAGCGCGCAATAAAAAAATTAAAGAAACGATGAATGATGATTTTTATCGAGACATGTCGAGAGATCGAATCGCTAACTGGAAAAACAATAATCCGGAAGATTATACTAAGTCGCGATTAAAAAACTTGGAAGCAATAAAGTCTCCAGAAGTTCAGAATAAGCGAAAGGCCAGCTTGGATAAATGGCGAAGCGAAAATCCAGAAGAGCATGTCGCATGGCAACAAAAGCTTATCGAATCTAGAATGAGCCCTGAAGTAAAAGCTAAACGAAAAGCTTCCCTTAAAGCATGGAACAAAAATAATCCTGAACAAGCAAAGCAAAACGCGCAAAAGCGTGCAAAGGCTGCTGCGGCGAAAACGAGCAAAGCCGTAAGTATGTTGGATTTAGAAACGGGTGAAGTGTTAAAGACTTTCGCTAGTCAGCATGCTGCAGCGAGATGGTTGGTGGAGCAGGGGCTCGCAAAGAATACAAATTGTGTGTCATCGATTGGGGCTGTTTGTTTAAGAAAGCCTTGTTCTACGGGTTATGGTTATCGGAAAAAAGCTTATGGTTTTGGTTGGAGCTTTTATTTCAATGAGGAGTAACTCATAATTAAATGTTATTCAAGGATAAGTTTTTACAGTATTACTTATCGATTATTCGACAACCGTAAATTTTACAAGAACTAAAATCGATTCTTAATTGTGATAATTGCATAGAAATAGTAAAGTAAAACAAATCATTATAAAGTTTATCAATATGAAAATAAGTCATTTAGCATTTAAAAATTATCGAGGGTTTAAATCGTTTGAGTGCGATTTAGAGCCTGACTTGAATGTACTAGTTGGTCAAAATGGTCATGGTAAATCTACTGTGCTTGATGCCTTGGCAGTTTCATTAGGACAATTTGTAGGTGGCTTTGGGCCAGGAAAAGATAAGGGTATTGAAACGAAAGATATCCATTTAGCAAAATTATCAGGTGGTTTTTCTGATGGTTTTAGTGATGCATTTCAGAAATATGCAATGGAGCATCAATTTCCGGTTGAAATATCGGCATCATCCTTCGAGTCTGAATATTTACCTTGCACAGATTGGACTCGTAGAAGAAATACACTGAAGGGCAAAACAACTCAAGTTAGAGAGCTTAAAAATTTAGCTGCAACTCTTCAAAAACAAGTTCAAGATAACGAACCAGTTATATTGCCTTTAGTCAGTTATTATGGAACAGGCCGATTGTGGAATGTTTTAAAACTGTCAAGCAAGGCTACGAAAACGTTAAAAGAGGGGAGTCGACTAGACGGTTACCTAAACTGTTTGAATCCATCAAGTACTTACAACGCATTTAGTAATTGGTTACGACAGGAAACTATTAGCGATTATGAACATAGAATGAAATTAATTGAGCATTTAGGTTTTGAGGATGCTTATGTAAAAGGTGAAACGATCCATGGCCGCTTGATAAAAGCTGTTCAAAGAGCGATTGATACTGTTCTTGAACCTTCAGGTTGGGGACATATACGTTATAGTGCTAATCAGCATCAGATTGTTGCAACGCATATAGACGATGGTGATGTCCCTGTATCATCATTGAGTGATGGGGTACGAAATATGATCGGTATGATAGCAGATATCGCGTACCGAGCAGTTAGGTTGAATCCGCATCTAATTGATAAAGCAGTGACTGGCACTCCTGGTATAGTCCTTATCGATGAAGTTGATATGCATTTACATGCAAGATGGCAACAGACGGTGTTATTAAACTTAAAAGAGGCGTTTCCTAATATACAATTCATAGTAACAACGCATAGTCCGCAAGTGTTATCGACTGTAAAGCGTGGGAACATTCGGATTTTGGAGAATGAGCTAGGTGTCGGAACTGCGGTGAAGCCTTTAGGTACAACATTCGCTGAGTCGAGTGCGGATATTTTAGAACGCGTATTGAGCGTGAAAAGAAGGCCACAGTTAACACAAGTGACATTGTTTGAAGATTATATGAAACTTGTGAATCAAGGACTTTCAGGATCTACTGATGCTAAAAATCTCAGAAATCAATTAGAAAACCTTTTAGGGAAACAGCATAATGATCTGTTAATGGCTGACAGAGCAATTCGTAGAAAGGAATTCTTAGCAAATGCGAAAAATCAGTAAACTGCCTACCTTTCCTCTAAATGATTTAAATCGAGCAAATCAACCTGTTCCACCTCAAAATAGTCATGAAGCAAGTTCGCGATGGGGACGATTTAACTCAGATAATGTCTATAAAAGACTCGCAATGGAACAGTATGGATTATGTGCTTATACGGAATTGAATATTCAAGATTTTAGAGTTGAACACCAAAGTATTAAAGGTGGTCACATTGAACATATGAAGCCTAAAAGCGCGTATCCATTGCAAACCTTTGATTATCAAAACTTAGTTTTAAACGCACTGGATTCTGAGGATCTAACTCAATTTGCGAGTAATCAGAGTTTTGGCGGACAATATAAACAGAGCAATTTCGATCAAGTTAAATTCTTAAATCCAGTTTCGAATAATGTTCGAGATTACTTTGAATACCTGGAAACGAGTGGTGAAATCATACCCAAATCAACTCTGTCAGATACCGATTCAATGAAAGCACGGTATATGATCGACTTGTTAAACCTAAACGCGCCATACCTTATGAATAAGCGAGCACAATGGTGTGCAGAAATTAATAGCGTTATTGATGAAATGGTAGTGAATCAAGACTATATAGCTTTTGCGAATTTCAAGATGTTTGAAACAGAAAAATTTCCCAGATTTGATGAAGTTTTAAGAATAAATTATGATCAAGTGAGTTCTTTTTATTCACTCACTGAGCAACTATTTAAATAACTATCAAAGTAAAATTGGCTGCACTTTACAACACACTGACAGTCACTTTTTGCGATAAACTCAAATAAAATGTCACGAATAATTCGTTTAATTAGTGGCATATTTTGATTGGTTTTTTAAAGGTTTAGCAAGGGGTTTGTTGCATGTTGCAACATGGTGGCAGACAATATGGCATCAAAGGCTGGAAAAAATGTGACTAGCAACTGTCTATCGAACTTTCTTGAATGCTAGGTAAATAAAGGGCTGTGACGTTTTAACTAGCAGTTGAGCGTATTGGGACCGTTTGTTGCCCTAAGTTTAAGCTCGCTTCAATATGTCAAAATTAGAATATAAACTAGGACAATGCATGTGGATTACTCATATTAATTTTTGCTAATTAGCCAAACCTATTCCCCTTTTTAATAACACTGGCTATACTGAATTAATCTAATAAAAACAATACGTAAAAACATGGACTTTAAAACAAAAAAAATAGCAGTAATTGGATTAGGGTATGTTGGTTTACCGCTGGCAGTAGAATTTTCTTATAAGTATTCAACCATTGGCTTTGATATTAAACAAGAGCGTATCGATGAGTTAAGCTCTGGTGTTGATAATACCTTGGAAGTATCGTCTGTGCAGTTATCAAAAGCCACGCAACTTTCGTTTACCTCTAATGTTGAAGATTTGGCCTCATGTAACTTTTATATTGTTACCGTGCCAACGCCTATCGATGTTCATAAACAGCCCGACTTAACACCGCTTATTAGTGCCAGTAAAATGCTCGGTAAGGTCATCAGTAAAGGCGATATCATTGTTTTTGAGTCCACTGTTTATCCAGGCGCGACTGAAGATGATTGTGTTCCAGTGCTTGAACAAGTGTCGGGCTTAAAGTTTAACCAAGATTTTTACGCCGGTTATTCACCAGAGCGAATTAATCCTGGTGATAAAGAACACTCCATTACCAAAATCTTAAAAGTTACCTCAGGTTCAACGCCAGAAATTGCTGATGAAATTGATGCGGTGTATGCGAGCATAATTACTGCTGGTACTCATAAAGCCTCATGTATACGGGTGGCAGAAGCGGCAAAAGTCATTGAAAACACCCAGCGAGATGTCAACATTGCTTTAATAAATGAGCTTGCCATTATTTTTAATAAGCTCGATATAGACACTTTAGAAGTATTGGAAGCTGCAGGCACAAAATGGAACTTTTTACCATTTCGTCCGGGCTTAGTTGGCGGTCATTGTATTGGTGTTGACCCGTATTATTTAACGCAAAAAGCCGAAGATATTGGTTACCACCCTAAAATGATATTAGCCGGTCGTCATATCAACGATGATATGGGAGAGTACGTCGTTAGCCAGTTAGTTAAAAAGATGATGCAACAAAACATTCATGTTGAGCATGCGAACATCTTAGTGATGGGCCTTACGTTTAAAGAGAATTGTCCAGATCTGCGAAATACCAAAGTCGTTGATATTGTCAATGAGCTAAAAGACTACAATATGAACGTAGATGTGGTTGACCCATGGTGTGATAAAGACGCGTCAAAAGCACTTTATGATATTGAATTAGTTGATGAGCCTAAAACCGACCATTATGACGCAATAATATTAACCGTTGCCCATAATCAGTTTAAAGAGCTTGGTATTGATGCGATTAGAAAATGGGCGAAAGCAGATCATTTTGTTTATGATTTAAAATACATTCTTGATAAAGATGATGTTGATTTGAGGCTTTAGTTGCTGGTTAGGTTTGGTGCTTCTTTATCGATTTGCTGAACTTGTTTCAGTATCTGCTTTTTATGAATGAGACCCTGAAATAAATTCAGGGAGTCGAGTTGGAGTCAGGGAGTCGAGTTAGTGTTAGGGAGTCGGATTGGTGTCAGGCATTCCGTTGGAGTCTGGGCGACTAGTTTAATCTTTCCTATTTGATTTACTGAACTTGTTTCAGTATCTGTTTATTATGAATGAGACCCTGAAATAAATTCAGGGAGTCGAGTTGGAGTCAGGGAGTCGAGTTGGAGTCAGGGAGTCGAGTTGGTGTCAGAGAGTCGAGTTGGTGTCAGGACGTTGATAAAGGAATGTCGAAGTAATGATTATAGGTAGTAATATTTAAATGAGTTTAAGTAAATTTGAATTAGTGAAACAACAACTTGTTGATTCACCTAAGACATGGTTAGTAACAGGTGTAGCAGGTTTTATTGGTTCTAATTTATTAGAGAATCTCCTTAGCTTAGGACAAAACGTTGTTGGTTTAGATAACTTTGCAACAGGATATCAAAAAAACTTAGATGAAGTTAAAGGCGCTGTCGGTGATAAACACTGGCAGCGTTTTCGTTTTATAAAAGGGGATATTCGAAACCTTGATGATTGTAAAGCAGCAGTAAGTGGTGTTGATTACGTATTGCATCAAGCTGCGTTAGGCTCAGTGCCGCGCTCAATCGAAGATCCAATTACCACTAATGCGGCCAACATTACCGGCTTTTTAAATATGCTAGTGGCTGCGCGTGATGAAGGCGTAAAAAGTTTTACTTATGCCGCATCAAGCTCTACTTATGGCGATCATCCAGCACTTCCTAAAGTTGAAGAGAATATTGGTAAACCGCTTTCTCCTTATGCAGTAACGAAATACGTAAACGAGCTTTACGCTGATGTCTTTGCCAAGACCTATAACTTTAATTGTATTGGACTACGATACTTTAATGTGTTCGGTAAACGCCAAGACCCAAACGGCGCATACGCGGCGGTTATTCCTAAATGGACTGCGGCAATAATAAGTAATGACGATATCTACATTAATGGTGACGGCGAAACCTCCCGTGACTTTTGTTATATCGACAATACCGTGCAAATAAATATATTGGCAGCTGTGGCGAGTGATGAAGCAAAAAACGAAGTGTATAACGTCGCTGTAGGAGACAGAACCACATTAAATGAATTATTTAATGGCATTGGCAGTGCGCTTAAAAATAATGGCGTAGACTTTGATAAAGCGCCTATTTATCGAGATTTCAGAGCAGGGGATGTACGCCATTCACAGGCAGATATTTCAAAGGCTGAAAGTAAGTTAGGTTATGCGCCGTTATATACCGTTGGTGATGGGCTCGGGCTGGCGATGCCTTGGTATGTGAAGAATAGTTAGGGATTTGAATATAGAAGATTCCCACTTTCGTGGGAATGACGAGTTAAAAGGGAATGACGAAAATTAGTTTTCCTTTTATATAATCCGCTATAAAGTCAAGAAAGCTGATTCTTCATCGATTGGCTTTTTAATGTATTTGGTCAAAACTACCAAGAACACAGATATGTAAATACAAAATACAGAAAGAATTAGAAGTTAAGAGTAGGGTTTATTAGGTTTGGAGCAAAGCAATATGTATTGGGTTAATATATCTTCCTAATAGAGTCACCCTTTATAATTTTGTTTCTATAAACAAACTCTTTTGTTAATATGCCTTTACGAATTAAAGTACTAATTTTTATTATTCGAGAAATTAATTAAGATTTTTGGTTATTTGAAGGAATCACTTTTTCAATGTGAACCTTCATGTGATCTATACAAGGCAGTAGTATCCACGTGAATGGCATTTTTCAATTATCCCGTCCTCTCAAACGTTTAATTAGCGTTGTCTTTGATGTCACCTTTATTATTGTGTCGTTTTGGCTGGCAATGTTTTTGCGCCAAGATCATGAAGCAGATATTTTTAATGTGGGTTACTGGCATCTATTAGCGATTGTTATTTTTGTATCGATTATTGCCAATATTCAACTTGGTTTATATCGCGCTGTGATTCGTTATTTAAATTCTCGCGCTATTGCCGCTGTCGCGTTTTCTGTCTTTATCTCTTCTGCCTTTGTCGCTATAGGCTCACTGGTATCTGAAGTTAATATTCCTCGTTCTATTCCAATTATTTATGGAGCTTTCTTATTAATTTGTATTGGTACTCCACGATTTTTAGTGCGCAGCTGGGCCAACAGAAGCACTCAATCTAATCAGGTTCGGGTACTTATATACGGCGCAGGCTCTTCAGGTATTCAATTAGTAACAGCACTTAGAAACGGCAATGAATACGATCCGGTAGTTTTTGTTGACGATGATAAGTTGCTTAAAGGCTTGTCGATTAATGGCCTAAGAGTATATGACAATGCCAATCTGCAGCATGCAATTGAAAAGTATAAGGTAGACCGAATTTTACTCGCTATGCCATCGGCAACTAAAAGTGAACGTGCTCGGATATTAAATAAATTAGAGCAGACCAAATTAGAAGTATTGGCGATACCTGGTATGGCAGATTTAGTGTCTGGTAAAGCGAAAATTGATGACTTTGTTGAAGTATCAATTGAAGATTTACTTGGCCGTGACCAAGTACCGCCAAATATTGATTTAATGCACGCCGATATTAAAGGCAAAGTGGTTATGGTGACTGGCGCCGGTGGCTCTATCGGCTCTGAGTTATGTCGCCAGATTATTGAACAACAACCAAAATCTCTATTGTTGTTTGAAATGAGTGAGTTTGCCTTGTATTCAATTCATCGTGAACTGGAAGGTATAGTTCAAAATCAAGAATTAGATATTACCTTGTATCCATTTTTAGGCTCGGTTGAAAAACGTAATCGCATGACTCAATTGATGAGTAAGTTTCATGTGCAAACGGTTTATCATGCGGCGGCATATAAGCACGTGCCTCTTGTGGAACACAATGTCATTGAAGGTGTTCGTAATAATATCTTTGGTACCTTGCACTGCGCACAAGCGGCAATTGATGCAAAAGTAGAAACCTTTGTATTAATTTCTACCGATAAAGCGGTAAGACCTACTAATGTAATGGGCACAACAAAGCGTATGGCAGAGCTTTGTTTACAAGCCTTAGCGGAGAAAGAAGATCATAATACGCGTTTTTGTATGGTGCGCTTTGGTAACGTATTAGGCTCATCGGGTTCAGTTATACCTTTGTTTAAAGGGCAGATAGCTAAGGGCGGACCAATAACGCTAACTCATAAAGACATTACTCGTTACTTTATGACCATACCTGAAGCGTCACAATTGGTGATCCAAGCCGGCGCAATGGGCATGGGCGGTGATGTATTTGTATTAGATATGGGGAAACCGGTTAAGATTTTTGATTTGGCGTACAAGCTTATTCATTTATCGGGCTTACATTTAAAGCATGAAGGTAACCCAGAAGGCGATATCGAAATTGTTGAAACAGGATTGCGACCTGGTGAAAAGCTTTATGAAGAATTACTTATTGGTGATGATGTTGAACTAACGGGTAATGAACGTATTATGACCGCGTCTGAGGTGTTTCTGCCGTGGCAAGAATTGTCGATAATGATTGATGATTTAGATAAAGCATGTTCTGCGTTTGAGCACGAAACTATTCGCGATATATTATTAAATGCGCCAACTGCGTTTAATCCAAGTGATGATATTTGTGACTGGGTGTATTTGCAGGGGAAGGATTAGTTAGATTCTCGCATTCGCAGGAATGATAGTTCAAATGAAGCCTGGTAATGCCAGGCTTTTGTGTTTTTGTAGATATGTATATTAAGGAACCCATGCCGATTTGCTGAACTTACTCTTCGATTTGCTGAACTTGTTTCAGTATCTTTTTGAGTGCTAACTTGGTTTTATTCTTTCCTGAGACCCTGAAATAAATTCAGGGAGTCGAATGTGTTTTCAAGGAGTTGAGTATTGAGAGTCGACTATGGATTCAGCGAGGCGAATATGGCCGGGTCGATTTGCTGGCTAACCCCTTCGATTTACTGAACTTGGTTCAGTATCTTTTTGAGTTATATATGCTTTGTTCTTTCCTGAGACCCTGAAATAAATTCAGGGAGTCGAATGTGTTTTCAGGGAGTCAAATATGTGGAGTCGAATTTGTTTTCAGGGAGTCAAATATGCGGAGTCGAGTGTTTTCAGGGAGTCAAATATGCGGAGTCGAGTGTTTTCAGGGAGTTGAGTATTGAGAGTCGACTATGGATTCAGGGAGTCGACACCTTAAGAGGGAGTATTAAAAGCTCACTCTAAATCCAGCGTTTAATGTACCATAATTTAGATCGTTAAAGACATAACCTGTCCCGCCAAATACCCAGCGGGCGCGTTTATTAACTTTAAATTCAACACCCGCGCCAAATGATGGACCAGAATCAGAATCGGTAACTTTTCGATTGGCAAAGATAGAGGTAACTTCAATGTCACTGTATCCAGCTAAGCCGTATACATTCCATTTCTTGTTCAATTCAAAACTGTAAACAGCGTAAATACCCATTAATGAATCTAGTTCACGCTCAAAGTAAGTTAAATCATCCTCTTGTAATGAGCCGCCATAGCGAAGCTCAAAACTTAGCGAACTAGAATGGTTGTAACCTAGGCGTGCGACCATCGCAGATGGGCTAAGGTTTTCAAAAGATTCTTCATTATGAACAGCTAAACCAAATTCTGCGCCCATATAATATGCTTGATTAGGTTGAAATGTTCCATATTCATCATTAGCTAACGCCGTTGAACTAAAGCTTAATAAAGCCGCTATTGGCATTAATGCAGTAGCGAAAATTAATCGTGTTTTCATTGGATGGAAAATTCCTTTTTTGTTTTATTTTTAATAGTTTATGGTCAATATTTTAATGATAGCATTATTTTTAGTGATTGCTTATTGAAATTTTGAAGGCTAAGGAATTGTAGTTTTGACGTTAGTTGTTAGTTGTTAGTTGTTAGTTGTTAGTTTGGCCTCTCCCGTCGATTTGCTGAACTTGGTTCAGTATCTTATGAGTTCTACATTGTTTTTTTTTGTTCCTGAGACCCTGAAATAAATTCAGGGAGTCGAGTTTGGATCTTTTGAGTTCTGCATTGGTTTTGTTTTTTCCTGAGACCCTGAAATAAATTCAGGGAGTCGAGTGTAGTTATGGAGATTAGTGTGGTTAGGGAGTCTAACTAAGGCTTCACCCGTCGATTTGCTGAACTTGGTTCAGTATCTTATGAGTTCTACATTGTTTTTTTTTGTTCCTGAGACCCTGAAATAAATTCAGGGAGTCGAGTTTGGATCTTTTGAGTTCTACATTGTTTTTTTTGTTCCTGAGACCCTGAAATAAATTCAGGGAGTCGAGTTTGGATCTTATGAGTTCTACATTGGTTTTGTTCTTTCCTGAGACCCTGAAATAAATTCAGGGAGTCGAGTTTGGATCTTTTGAGTTCTGCATTGGTTTTGTTTTTTCCTGAGACCCTGAAATAAATTCAGGGAGTCGACAGTGTATCTTTTGAGTTTTATTGTGGTGAGTTGTGGCATTAAAAAGCCCACTGATATTGCTATCAGTGGGCTTGTGTGTTTTTTGCTTTGTTCGAATTTGTATTTGAATTTTTATCTTAGTTTAGAACGCGTACGTTGCGCCGAAACCAAATGTGCCGAACTTAGCGTCGCTGATTGAGTAAGCCATCACCTCAGTGTTAATGCTTAAGTTATCAGTGATTGTGTATTCTATACCTGAACCGAAACTGGCACTGGTTGTGTCTTGTGTGTATGAACCGCCGCCATCAGTTGTGGTCGTGATTTCAACATTAGAAACACCGGCAAGCATATAAACAGAAAACTTATCGCTCATTTTGTGACCTAATTTTAAGTAACCACCATATAAACCATCAAGCTCTTGAGAATAGCCGTCATAATCTGTTTCAGACAGTGATTGACCAACACGAAGCTCCGTTGCGATGTGTTCATCAAATTGATAACCAAAACGTACGATTGCGTTAGAGAAATCAATTTCATCTTTACTGTCTTCATTAAAGTAACCATGAGAAATGTTTGCGCCAACGTAAATATTTGGTTCTTGCTCTGCCATTGCCGGTGCTGCTATAGCCGCTGTTAGGGTCAATGTTAATGCAGTAATTAATTTTTTCATGATATTTATCAATCCTTTAATATGATATTGAGGAATCTTATTTGGTTGTAAGGTTTATCTGTATTTTTTACTGTGGTTAGTATAGGTCGACGCCCAAATATTAAATAGATGTTAATTGTTAATAAGGTTAACAATTTGTAACTCGAGAATTATTATAAAACAGATCGGGGGTAATCCAATAAAAGGTGAAATAAATGGCGAGTAAGTTTGGCGTATTGTGAGTGGTGGCGAAAAGATTTAGCGTGTTGTTAGCCGTTATTATTCGCGGATTTATGCTGCCTTAAGTGCATTCGCTGTTTTTTTGCATAAATGCTATTTTATTCGCTATTTTTGCTTTTTTATTTAGTTTAAAGCTGTTAGATTCATTCATTAATGTAAATATTAGGTTAACACTAACGTTTTTGTTATTTAGGCATGGCTCTTATATTAGAAAGCGGTTAATAAATACATAGTAAAAAAATAGTTAAATGCGTTGTTAGAAATAAAGTTAAAAGCAATGCAGTTAACGAATATTTAAGCAGTGTTAACTAACGCTTAGATGAAAAGTGTCGATAGAATTTCGCATTAAAAATGCAGAAAAAGTAAAAATAAGATAATAAAAAATATAATAATTTATATAAAGGGATTGAACCAATGCAGTTTTTCAAATCAATTGTAGCTGGCATCGCTATGTTTTTAACGTTAGCACCGCTACATGCCGCAGAACAAATCAAAGTGCAAGTTGCTGCCCCCTATGTCGATATGCATTCAGGTCCAAGTAGCGACTACCCTAAATTTTATGTTGCCGAAAAAGGTGAGTGGATCACCGTTGTTGGTCGCCGTACAGGTTACTTTAAAGTGATCAGTGCTGATGGTACTGGTGGTTGGGTAAGTGATGCCAATATGGCGAAGACCGTTGATAGTCAAGGTAACGCCGTTGTTATTACCTCCGGTGGTATTAAAGGCATATTAGAAAAGTTTAAGTAAATCCTGAGAACGTAATTGAATTCAAAAGATCCTGAAACTAGTTCAGGAAATCGAATTGGGTTCAGGAAGTCGAACTGGGTTCAGGAAGTCGAATTAGGTTCAGGAAGTCGAATTAGGTTCAGGAAGTCGAATTAGGTTCAGGAAGTCGAATTAGGTTCAGGAAGTCGAATTAGGTTCAGGAAGTCGAATTAGGTCCAGGAAGTCGAACTAGGTTCAGGAAGTCGAATTGGGTTCAGGAAGTCGAATAAGGTTCAGGAAGTTGGATTGGGTTCAAGAAGTTGGATTGGGTTCAAGAAGTCGAATTGTATTGTTCTGGCTAAGGCGAGAACGATTTAAAGAATAACAAATTAATAAATAGCCGGCGCAACGCAGGTTTAACTAATAAGAATAAAAAGATCACCAAGGTGGTGATTTGTAGGAGCAAAAACGTGAAAAATGTAACGGCAAAAGCTTGTTTACTGGTCGGTTTAATGGCTTGTGGTACAGCAATGGCAGAGCAATCAGATTTGATTGAACCAATTATTGAAACTCAATCAACAAACGTAGACATTCATTCTGCGGATTGGGAAATCGGTATCTTTGGTGGTGCAGCTAATTTAGATGGCGGTACAACCCATGGCGTATTTGGTGCACGTTTAGCCTATCACTTAACGGAAAACTTTTTTGCCGAAGCTTCGTATTCTGTAACAGGGCATGAGCCTGAAGTGAAATATTTAGACGGTGTTCTGGGTTATAACTTTCACAGTCAGTTATTTGTTTCAAGTGATTACCGTTTTAACACGTCACTGTTTTTTGTTGGCGGTGGTGGTTATACCGAACTTGAAAATGGTAGTGAGTTTAAAACGATTGTTGGCGGCGCTGGTTACCGTGTGATGCTTGACGATAAATTTTCAATGCGCTTTGATTTACGAGGTCACTTACATCACCAGCTTGATAATGATGAAGAGTGGGCACTCGATGCCGTAGCAACCTTAGGCATGGCTTATTATTTCTAAGTTGGTAATAAGTTAACGCAAGATAAAGGTAGCGATATGAAAAATATAATAAATACTGCGAAAACAAACCAAACTGCTGTTATTAAGTTGATAACGGCGCTAATTACGGCAACGATCACCACGTTTTCACAGGTAAGCATTGCTGAAGAAGCAACGAGTGAGCAACAATTACAAGCGTTGAAAACCGATATGGTTGACATCGCTGCTGATATTCAATTGTTAGAGCAGAAAATGTTTTACCCAGATTCTGAACAAGTTGCAGTTTATTTAAAAGTAAACTCAGCCGGAACATTTAATGTCACTTCAACCAAAGTGTTTATTGATGGTGAAGAAGTTTCTCTAAGCAAATACGATGAGCAACAAAGCTCAGCGTTAAATCGAGGCGGTGTTGAACGTCTTTATATTGGTGACGTTGATGCGGGGCCGCATACCATTACCGCAATATTTTCTGGTGTTGATGGTACCGGCAGTGCAACCAAGCGTGCATTAACCCATAGCTTTAACAAACAAGTGGAGCCAGCAGTCTTTGAATTGAGTATTAGCTATTCACAAAGTGCAATGACGCCAGTTGTTTCATTAAATGAGCTGTAATATATGAGCCGTTCATTTAATTCTTCAAAATCACCCTTTGCTGACAGTGTTAACTGGGCTAGCGAAATGCGTTTAAGTCGCATTAGCCGTTCGTTGCGCGCAGCAGGGATCAGCATGGCGTTTGCAATAAGCGGCGCAAGTGTTGTACTTACAGCAAATGCCTACAGCGCTGAAGCAGAGCAAGCGCCGTTATCCAAAACCGCAGTGGAACAAACAGAAGTAAAAACGACCAAGCTGAAAACAGGTAAAGGCGTCGCGATATATAACTATTTGCAAGACGATTACTTTCAATCGTTAACCGAATTGGTGCTGCTCGAAAAACAAGGTGTTGCCCTTGATGATAAATCTAAGCTTCTTAAAGCCGGTTTAGAGTTGCACTTTGAAATGGATAATGGTGCGGGTCAGATTTTTGCTGAGCAGTTGTTAGATTCGGCAAAAACTTCAACCGATCCAGCCTATAAAGATTTTGTATTTTTTCGTTTTGCCAAAGCACTTTATAAAAAACAGCAATACAACAAAGCCAATAAAGCGATTAATCAAGTCGGCGAAAACTTAGCGGCAGAATACGTTGATGAATTTTATTATTATTCGGCGCAAATAGCCCTTCGTATAGACGATTTACCTGCGGCAAGAGCGGCAGCGGCAAATATCAGCGAAGGCTCTATTTATCATCGTTATTTAGCGTTTAATGTAGCGATGGAGTTGTTGCAACAAAGTGAAAAACAAAAAGCCATTGATGCCTTAGCGGTCGTGGTGACATTGCCTGGCGATAATTCTTTGCCTGCTGGTGAGGGCGAAAGTGAAGCTGACGCCGATAGCCAAAACGTTAGCACGCAACCGGTTGAAATTACCGACGAGATTGAAGCATTAATTGACCGAGCAAATTTGGCCAAAGGCTATTTGCATATTCAACTTGATCAAAACGATGAAGCGATTGAGTGTTTTAAACGCATTTCAGCCGATTCATTAGATACTGAATCAGCGTACTTAGGTTACGGTTGGGCAATGGCGAACAAAGGTGACTTTGATACCGCACTTGCCGTTTGGCAAAAACTTGGTGCAATGCCATCAAACTCTACCTTTGTACTTGAAGCCAATATTGCTCAAGGATATGCCCACGAGCAGCTTGACGATACCGACAGTGCCTATGCTGTTTACAGCAAAATGGTTGACCGTTTTCAACGTCAACAAACTTCCCTTGATGATGAAATTGCCAAATTAGCATCCGATGAGTATTTGATGTCATTGCTTGCCGTTGAAGAAGCGCCGGTAGTTTACGATGACAATGGTGAAGTGATTCAAGCACCGCAAAACTTAAAAGGTGGCAAAGTTACCTTTAACGTGCCAAAAGACTTTAACAGTTATGATGTGGTTGCTTCAAACGAGTTCCAACACAATCTTGAAGACATTAATGATCTAAACGTCATGCACAATACTTTGATATTGCTGCAACAAAAAAGCGATGAATTAGCGAAGAGCTTTTATCAGCAAGATTTGAATGATAAGGCAGCAGTCACTGCCGCTACGGTTAAATCGCCAATTGAAAAGCAGCAAGAAATTGAACTTCGCCAGGCACAAATTAATGAATTAGAACGTCAATATCGAGCGCTAGATAGCCAGTTAAACCAAACCGCGTTTGGTTACGTTGGCAAGTTATTCACCAGCGATCCGGTTATTGGCAATCGCAATGAATTGACCAGCGTTTATCAACAATACATAGCGTTAAAAGCACGTGTTGATGCAACCGGCACAGGCCCTGAGCAAACCGCGTTGAAACTGCGCCTTGATAGAATTGCAGGTTCATTGTTATGGCAAATTGGCGATCATTATCTTGATCAAGAAGGTCGCACGCTTAAGCAAGCAAACATTAATTCGTTAGCGAAATTACAAGAAAACCGAACCCTTGGTTTATCGCCAGTGTTTGATATGCAAACCAGATTGTCAGAAAAAATGGCAACGACTCGTGGCTTACAAAAACAATTGTTAATGCAAATGCAAGAGCAGTTAATAGCCGGGCTCAATGAGCAGCGCAGTGATTTAAGTGATTATATGCAAAAAGCGAAAATGGCCATTGTACGCATTACCGATGATGCCTTTATTAAACAGCAAGGAGGAGAAGAATAATGAAAAAATCTATTTTATCTCTTTCGATTAGTCGTTCATATGCTCGTTCATTTGGCCGCTCAGTTGCCGCGGTGGCAATGTCGTCAATGTTACTGTCGGGTTGTATTTTAACTGATGAGAACTACGACGAAGAAGTGGTTGCTAAAAGACAGCGTAGCGCCACAATTGGCGATGTACAATTGCAACCTGCAACGGGTATTAAAGCTGATTTGCCTGAAATGTCATTGACAGAAATAACTCAATCTTACGAAACGTTATTACTCGAAGTTGAAGACCCTGCAGTACAAGCTGAACTTAAACAGCGTATTGCGGTATTAAAAGTAATGCAAGGTGAGCAGTCGCAGCTTGACGGTGAAGCCAATAACGACGCTTATTATGGCGGCGCTATCACCGCATTAACTGGGTTTATTGATGACAATCCAGGAGCAGAGGGCAACGATAAGTTATTGTATCAATTAGCTAAGGCTTATGATTTACAAGGCGACAGCGCCAATACGTTAAAAACAATTGACCGTTTAAATAACGAATTTCCAGAAAATCCTTATTTGCTGGAAGTGCATTTTAGACGTGCCGAAATTTTATTCTCTGATCAGCAATATGCAAAAGCATTAACTAGCTATCAGGTTGTCACTGCCACAGAAGATGATAACCCTTATTATGCTATTGCCCTTTATATGCAAGGTTGGAGTTACTTTAAATTAGAGCAGTACCAACAAGCGTTGATCACCTTTAGTAAAATTTTTGATAGCGCTATGCCTGATGATGTGATGACTGATGTTCATACATTAGAGGAATTATCGGCAGTGTTGCCATCAAGAGATAAGCAACTTGTTGAAGAAACCTTTACGGTAATGACATTGATCTTTTCGGCAACGGAAGGGGTGGACAGTTTAACTCGTCATTACATGAATATGGGCGAACGTCCATATGAGCATTTAAGTTACGCCGAGCTTGCCGATTACTATTTAAGTAAGCAGCGTTATAGCGATGCTATTGGTGTATACAGTCGTTACATAGAGACCCATCAAGACGATGAAATGGCGGTAATTTTTGCCATGGATAAGATGACAGCAATGCGTCGTGGTCGTTATGTTACTGAGCTTAAAGACGAGAAAGTGGCCTTTGTTGACACTTATAAGTTTGCTGAAGGCTCTCAACTTGCTGAAGGCTCTCAACTTGCTGAAGGCTCTCTACCAGCTGATGACTCTCAACCAGCTGATGGCTCTCTACCAGCTGAAGGCTCTCAACCTGCTGAAGGCTCTCAATCTACGGGCGGCATGCAAGAAACGCCATATTGGCAAGGCAAAGACGGTTTAGTTCGTGAAAAAGCAACGCCAGTATTAATGGCGCTTACGCAAGAACTCGCACAAAATGCCCATGCAAATGCTCAGCAACAAAAACGATTATTAGCGTCAAACAATACCAATGCCCAGCGCACAAAGGTAAATACAGCTTATAGTGAAACGGCACGTTATTATCAAATGTTTTTAGCAAGTTTCCCAGGACACATCGGCGCAAGCACGATGAGTTTTTATTTAGCGGAAAGTTACTATGAAATGAGCGACTATGACCAAGCGGCAAAATACTACGAAAGTGTTGCCTATGCTGGCAATGATTCAACCCAAGCGAATACAGAGCCAACAGTAGAGGGGACGGACGCTGGTGAAACGGCCGCGACTGACAGCGAACTCGATCCAGAACTTCTTGCTGAGTTTAATAAAGATTACAGCGCCGAAGCCGCCTATGCGTTAATTTTAACCTACGATAAACGCATTAAATCGGCAGAAACTCAAGAGCAAAAACAACGCTTAACCAATGAACAGAGCGATTATAAAACACAATTTATTGCTAGCTATCCAAATGATAGCCGTGCAGCCAGCGTGCAAAGTGATGTGTTCCAACAGTACTTTAAATCTGGCGATCACGAAAATGCGATTGAGTTTGCAACGGCGGCACTCGCGATGCCTGAAAACTTAACCGCAGAGCAACGATTATCGGCACTACTTGTGATTGCACATAGTCAGTATGCAGAACAAGATTATGCCGCGGCTGAAGAAAGCTATAAAACTATCTTAGCGTCATTGGATAAAAACGATCGACGTTACAAAGATATGAACGATAGATACGCTGCAAGTATTTATCGTCAAGGTGAAATTGCTGCCAACAGCGATCCTGCCGATTTAGATTTAGCGACTAAGCACTTTGCCAGAGTCATTGAGCTTGCGCCTGATTCTAAGATACGAATCAATGCTCAGTACGATTTAGGTACACATTTGTTGACCCAGAAAAAGTACAAGCAAGCGATTAATCAATTTTCTGATTTTAGAACGCGCTACCCAAATAATGAGTTATCAAAAGATATCCCAACAAAATTGGCCTTTGCATTCCAACAAACGGGTCAATGGGAACAAGCCGCGAACTACCTGAAGATGACATGGTCGGTAAATCCTAAGTCACAAGACACCCGTCAGATGCTTTGGTTATCGGCTGAAACTTATATGAAAGCCGGTAATAAGAACCAAGCAATGCGTGCCTATCGCAGCTACGCTCATACTTACCCGATGCCATATTCAACGGCATTGGAAGCTAAGTTTATTATGAGTGAGTTTTACAATAAAGACTCAGAGCAAAGCTTGACCAAAGAAGGCGATGAGTACAAACGGAAATTCTGGCTGAAGAAAATTGTCGAAGCAGATAGTAAAGCGATAGGCGCAGAAAGAACCGCACGCTCTCGTTATTTAGCCGCGATGTCTCAATTAGTCTTTGCCGATGAGAAAATGATCGCCTTTAGACGCGCCAAGTTAACCTTACCGTTAAATCAATCTTTAGCGAAAAAACGTGAGTTATTAAACACCACACTTGCAGCATACAACCAAGTTGTAGGTTACCAAGTTGCCGAGTTTGCAACCACGGCAAACTATCGAATTGGTGAGGTGTATCGTCAACTAGGTAAAGATTTATTGGCTTCAGAGCGTCCGAAAGATTTAGATGCATTAGAGCTTGAGCAATATGAAATACTGCTTGAAGAACAAAGCTTCCCATTTGAAGACCAAGCGATCGCAGTGCATGAAACCAATGCACAGCGCACGCAAGGTGGGGTTTATGATGCATGGGTAAAACGTAGCTTTGCAGCGCTGGCTGAATTAATGCCTGGTCGATACAACAAGCAAGAGCAAATTGTGGAGAATATTAATGAAGTTTATTAATCAATTGCGAGTACCGGCTAAATGGTTGCTTGCAAGCTCAGCAATTACCTTAGCGGCGTGTTCATCATCACCAGAGATTGTTGAAACCGAAGCTGCTAATGCAACAGATACAACTGCTAATCAAGCCGTTGAAGAAGTTGTAGAACAGACGATGTCTGATGCGGAAAAAGCCGCGCAAGCTAAGCAACAACAATTGGCAGCGTTAAAGGCCGCTCCAAACGCCTATCTTGATAATGCGGCGCCTGTCGACGCGAGTGTTAAGCAAGCGATTAACGCAGCGGTTACCAATAAAAGCTCTACTGATTTAACAGCACTTGCAGAGCAACATCCAACGTTATCGGGTATTCAAGTATATCTTGGTGATATTGCCCTGACTGAAAACAATGATGAAGCAGCCAAAGCGCACTTTAGTCAAGCCGTTGCGATAAACCCAAATAACTACTTTGCTTATAACCGCTTAGGGTTACTACAACGTAAATTAGGCGAATTTGAACAAGCCAAAGTAAGTTACCAGGCAGCCATTGCAAGCTGGCAAGGTTTTGCGCCTGCGCATTTAAATCTAGCGATTTTGAACGACTTATATATAGGCAACAAAGCAGACGCGTTAGCAAGCTATGAAACCTATGAGTTGTTGACCAATGGCGAAAACAAGAAAGTAAAAGGCTGGATCAGAGATTTAGGCCTTCAGCTAAAACAAATTGCTCGCCAAGAAGCGGCAAAGGTTGCCGCTGAAGCAGAAAACAATCAGGAGAATGGCGGTGAATAAACCTAATTTTTCGAATCTGTTAGTGTCAAAAAACTCAGTGCTATTTGCATTAAGTATTAGTGTGTCTGGTTTGTTTGTACCTATGGCGGTAGCGCAAAGCGAACAAGCTGAAGAAACTAATGTTGAAGTTGCTAACTCTGAAGTTGTGCATGAAAACATGGCCAATGCAGAAGATTTAATTGATGAAGATGGCAGTGGCGAAACCGATGATGCCGCGTTAGCCGATGAGCAAGCACTTAAAAATGCTAAGCCTAAGCGCGCTGTGATCACGCTTGAGTCAACCATTGTCGGTGATAAAGAACAACCTAAAGTGTTGTCAATTGTGCCATGGCAGAAAGCGGATCAAAAACCGGTTTCATCGAAGCCAATTAACAGCAAAATTGAAATGACATTTAAGCCGATTGAAGTAGAGAGTTTGCAGCGCGAGCATGCATACCACGAACAATCAAAACAGCAATAGCATTTTTAGCTTTATAAGCTAAACAGAATTAATTTTTAACCGAATTTTTAACCAAATTTTTAACTTTATACAAAACATTATAATAAAAAGGTAGGACCCTATGTTTGATACAATTATCCGTTTTTTCCAAGAAGGTGGCACCTTCATGTTTCCAATTGCCATCGTATTAGCAATTGGTTTAGCAATTGCCGTTGAGCGTGCAATTTACCTATTTAAAATGTCTAAGCAAAATGGCGCTGCGATGAATAACATCACGCCAATGCTACAAAATCTTGATTTTGACGGCATCGCAAAATTAAACGATAGCGCGGCGATTTCACAAATCTTCAAAGCGGGTGTAAATCGCATGCAGCAGACACCACGTCGTGATGAAATTGAATTTGCAATGGAAGAAGGTGTAATGGAAACATTGCCGCGTTTAGAAAAACGTACGTCGTACTTAGCAACGTTAGCAAACATCTCTACCTTGTTAGGTCTACTTGGTACTATCATTGGTCTGATCGCTGCATTCTCTGCCGTAGCAAGTGCTGATCCTGCTGAGAAAGCGTCATTATTATCACAATCAATCTCTGTTGCGATGAACACAACAGCATTTGGTTTGATTGCAGCAATTCCATTATTGCTTTGTCATTCAGTCTTACAAACTAAGACAACTGAAATCGTCGATAACTTAGAAATGGCTGGTGTGAAATTCTTAAACATCATTAGCAAAAACAACACTGTTGCTGCTAAATCACGCTCTACAGATTAATTTAGGTAGATATTATGTTAAGAAAACCCCGTATCAAACGTCAGGAGGCTGAGTTAGACATCACGTCATTTATGAACTTGATGATCGTACTTGTGCCTGTGCTTTTGATGATGATGGTATTTTCACATATTACCGTTCTCGATCTTAAGTTACCTGAGTTGACTGATCCAGCCTTGCAGGCTGAGACAGATAGTGACGAGGTAAAACAATTAGAAGTCATGGTTCGCAAGGATCAGATTGAAGTGTATTACCCGCAAACATATTTGCTAAAAACCATACCTTCAACTGCCGATGGTTACGATTACAAAACTTTAGTGGCAACATTGAAGCAAGTGAAGCAATTATTAGCACAGCAGGGCATTGAAAAACGCGATTTATCGTTGTTACTTGAACCAGAAATCGATTATCAAAGTATTGTCACTTTAATGGATAATGCCCGCTCTTATAAAGCAGTTGTGGCAGCGTCAGTGGTTGATGCTGAATTGTTTCCTGATATCTCTTTAGGTGATGCGCCAAACGTTAAAAATGCTGAACTAGTAGAAGCCGTGGGGCAAGCAAGCCAAGGAGGTTCTCAATGAAGCAGTCTGTAAGAGCCAAGCGTATGGCGAGACACCATCAGCGAATGAATAAAACCTCTAAGCTGAGTTTAGTGTCATTGATGGATATCTTTACCATTTTAGTTTTCTTCTTAATGGTAAATGCCTCAGATGTGCAAGTGTTGCAAAACAACAAAGATATTAAGTTACCTGAGTCTTTATCTAAAGAGGCTGCTGAAGATAATTTGATGTTAACTATCAATCGCAAAAATGTGATTTTACAAGGTCGTAAAATTATCAGCGTTGAAGAAGTGGTAAATAGTGAGTCGGTCGTTATTGAAAAACTAACCACTGAACTTGAATATCAAAAATCAAAACGTCCTAATTTAACTCAATATGAGTTAGAAAATGGCCGTTCGATTAATATCATGGCGGATAAGAGTGTTGAATATGCATTATTGAAAAAAATCATGCAAACATCGGCACAAGCAGGATATACCAATATCTCATTAGCAGTTGAGCAAATGTATGGCGCAAGCGATGAAGAAATCATCGAGCAAAATAGCAATGCAGCAGCTAATGACGTGGAGGCAAATGCATCGTGAGTAAAATCGATAAAAATGCTATGCCAAAATGGAATGCTGCAGAAGATAACAAAACCTTTAATCGTATAATTGTTGTATTTTTAGTCGCAACGCTTATTTTTACTTTTATCGTATCGATCGTGACTTTACCGGAAAAAACTCGTGAAGAGATTGAAAAAATCCCTCCGCAGTTGGTAAAAATACTTGAAAGAAAAGTTGAAGTTGTGCCGCCAGAGCCTGAACCAGAACTTCCGCCAGAGCCAGAAGTTGTCGAAGAAGAGAAGGTTGAAGAAGAGGTCGAAAAAGAGCCAGAAGTTAAGCCTGAATTAAGCGAGCAAGAAAAACAGCAAAACGCCAAAGAGAAAGCGAAGAGCTCTGGCTTGTTAGCTTTATCTGACGAGTTGAGCGCGATGCGTGAAACGGTTGATGTTGATAAGCTTGGTAAAACTGAGCTGATGGAAGGTGCTGGTGAAGCTGAAACTACAGAGCGTGTTTTGTTAGGTGGCAAAGCGACAAGCACCAGTGGTGGTGTTAAAAGCTCAAGCTTATCGTCAGATGTTGGCGGTGGCGGCGAACTTGAAGGTCGTGATACAACAGCGTTTACTGCAAAAGTAGCAACTGAAGGCGGCGCTGATGAAGTCTCAGAGCAAACGGCATCTGAAATTGCTAGCGGTAACCGTACTACTGAATCGGTACGTCAGGTATTTGATAAGAACAAAGGTGCGATTTACTCAATCTATCGCCGTGCTCTTCGTCAAGACCCAGGCCTAGAAGGTAAAGTAGTCGTGTCATTGGTGATCATGCCAAATGGTAGTGTTAAAGATGTGAAAATCATCAGCAGCGATATCGACTATGATGACTTTGCAAGCAAACTAATTGCTCGTATTAAGCTGATTAACTTCGGCGCCATGGATGTGAATGAAATTGAAACGAAATACACTTTCAACTTCTTCCCGTTCTAAGATAAAGCAGCGATAGGAGTTAGGTTCTAAACACAAAAAACGTCGGTAATTCCGACGTTTTTTTATGCCTGATAGATCTGTAATCAGCAAGTTATTAAGCTTTGTATATAATGGGCTCTATTTAATGGACTCTGAGACCAGTATTATTGTGATGTATATAGTCGAATCGATTCCAGTATTAATGGAATTATTCTTGATATTCGAAATCATTCCTCGACTTTCTGAAGCATACTTCGATTTGCTGAACCACACTTCGACTTGCGGAACCAAACCGTGATTTGCTGAACCAAACCGTGATTTGCTGAACTTGTTTCAGTATCGGTCTGGCTTGAGAAAAGACCCTGAAATAAATTCAGGGAGTCGAGATAGAGAGTTAAATTACAGAGCTAAACCTAGATTTTCTGAACCCAAATTAGACGTGCTGAACCAAACCTAGATTTGCTGAACCAAAATTCGACTTGCTGAACTTGTTTCAGTATCTCATGAAAAAGCATCTATACTTTGGATTCAATCAATTGAAAAGGAATTCAATATGAACAAAGCTGCGATATATATTCTCACCAATAAACCTAATGGAACTCTATATATTGGAGCGACCAGTAATTTAGAAAATCGAATTGACCAACACCGTTTCAAAGTTACCGGAAGCTTTTCTAAAAGATATAACTTGGACAAATTAGTTTATTTCGAATTGTTTGATACATTCTATGATGCGCTTACGCGAGAGAAACAGCTCAAGAATTGGCGCCGACAGTGGAAGATAAACTTGATCGAGAAGGTTAATCCTCACTGGGATGATTTGTGTAATACGTTGATTTAGTTTATTGAGACCCTGAAATAAATTCAGGGAGTCGAAATGGTGCTTGTGAATTCTTCTGAGACCCTGAAATAAATTCAGGGAGTCGAGATAGAGAGTTAAATTACAGAGCTAAACCTAGATTTTCTGAACCCAAATTAGACGTGCTGAACCAAACCGTGATTTGCTGAACCAAAATTCGACTTGCTGAACTTGTTTCAGTATCTCATGAAAAAGCATCTATACTTTGGATTCAATCAATTGAAAAGGAATTCAATATGAACAAAGCTGCGATATATATTCTCACCAATAAACCTAATGGAACTCTATATATTGGAGCGACCAGTAATTTAGAAAATCGAATTGACCAACACCGCTTCAAAGTTACCGGAAGCTTTTCTAAAAGATATAACTTGGACAAATTAGTTTATTTCGAATTGTTTGATACATTCTATGATGCGCTTACGCGAGAGAAACAGCTCAAGAATTGGCGCCGACAGTGGAAGATAAACTTGATCGAGAAGGTTAATCCTCACTGGGATGATTTGTGTAATACGTTGATTTAGTTTATTGAGACCCTGAAATAAATTAGGGAGTCGAAATGGTGCTTGTGAATTCTCCTGAGACCCTGAAATAAATTCAGGGAGTCGAGATAGAGAGTTAAATTACAGAGCTAAACCTAGACTTGCTGAACCAAACCGTGATTTGCTGAACTTGTTTCAGTATCTGTCTGGCTTGAGGAGAGACCCTGAAATAAATTCAGGGAGTCGAAATGGTGCTTGTGAATTCTCCTGAGACCCTGAAATAAATTCAGGGAGTCGAAATGGTGCTTGTGAATTATCCTGAGACCCTGAAATAAATTCAGGGAGTTGATTAAGGTTTAGGATACGATAAGTTGACGTCGTGGGACGTAATGACGGAAACACTGTCCATAAACCTCGTATTAAGGCTTCAGCGCCAACACATCGGTTTTTAATAAGCTCAAGATGCTCTCAGCGGTATTACCGATGATCTTCTGCTCAAGACCTTTTCTGCCCACTGTACCGGTAACAACAATGCTGGCCTTGCAATCTGCAGCCACAGACGTGATCACTTTGTCTACTTGGCCGGCTTTGATATGAATATTGTTAATATCAATGCCAAAACTCGTTGCAATGAGCTTGAGCACATCACCAAGATCCGCACGATAATCAGATTCCATTTTCTCTTTGTTGTGAATGCCTAATTTGCGAAGGATCGGAGTAATCGGCACTGCATAGCATACGTGTAATTCTGTATTTAATTGCTTGGCTAATATGCTTGCGTGCTCCAATATCTTTTCATTAAGTTGCTTCTTGTCTGGCATCAATGTTTCAATATCAATGGTTGCCAGTACAGTATTTGCTTTATGCCATTTTTTGTTAGCGGCTATGTACACCGGAGCTGGACATTCTCTTAACAAATGCCAATCCGTTGGCGTATAAAAGAGCGCTTCACTGCGATGGCCTGTTTTGATGACCATTGTCGGTTTAAAGTCGGTCACATATTTATTAACCCAAGGCGCAACGTTCTTTTCCCAAACCGTTTCAAAATCATAGTCAGCAACGCCTTGTAAGGTGTTCACGAGTTTATTCGCGGCAATTTCATGGTGATCTTGAACGATGCGCGCTTTCGCTTCTTCAATATCAACCACGCCGCGAAGGTTGTGATAGCAAAAACTGACGATATGTAATTTTGCTTTGTAGGCTTTGGCTAAATCTGCTGCCTGTTTAATGGCAGTGTAATCTTGTTCTTGTGAATCGTTAATGACTAAAATTGTGTTCATTGTTTTGTCCCTCTCACTGTGTCTGTTTGCGTGAGTATTTGTGAGAAAATCTAAGCGAGATAGCTAAATGAGCTTTAATTAAGTGGATCTGACCCTACTTATTTTGCCCTATATGTTTGTGTTATCGTGCTCATGCCACGTTAGGGTTTAAGCACCATTACGTTGGTTTTTAATAGACCAAGGATTTTTTCTGCGGTGCTACCGAGTAATTTTTCTTTTCGTCCAACGGAACCGATAACCACAATGCCTGTGCGAAGTTTGGCAGCTGTTGATGGGATCACTTGCTCTGGTTTACCGGCTTTTATGTGGAAGTTCTCGACCGGTATTTGGTATTGTGCGCTAAGCTCTGCGATAACCGGCGCCATGGTTTTCTCAGTTTCCACTTCAACTTCGTCTTTGTATTGCAAACCAAGATCTCTTAAGAACGTTGAAAATAGTGGGGTGTAACATACCTGAACGTTCACATCGAGTTTAGTAGCCAACTCTTTTGCTTTGGCTAAAATGGTATGGTTAAGTGCCTGTTTGTCTTCAATTTTGGTGCTTAAATCCACTGCCGCTAAGATGTCATCGGCACGCTTCCATTTTTCTTCCGATAATAAAAACACCGGAGCAGGGCAATAACGAATAAGCTGCCAGTCAGTTGGCGTATAGAATAGTCGCTCACTGCGATGGCCGGTTTTTAATACCATAATTGGATCATGGCTTTGGCAGTAATCAATGGTCCATTGGTCTACGTGCTTTTCCCAAACAACTTCATAAGTATAACGATTGTTATTGGCGTATTCGGCCAATTGGTCATTCGCTTTTTCGTCAAGTCTAGCAAGAATGCTTTGTTTAAACGCTTCACCTTTTGCTCTTAAACCACGTAAATCTTCATGGAAAAAATAGACAACGTGCATGGTTGCATCATAAGCTTTAGCTAACTTGTCGCCTTCACTTATAGCGATATTCTTTTCAATACTTGCATCCGCGATAACCAATATCTTGTTCATAGCTCACCTGAGTTTTATGTTTATAGTCTAAGCATAATCACTTTTTACAAGTTCGGTTTGATTTGAATCATATTTTTCAATAAAACCAGGTCGTTTGTTAGCAATTTATTTACATTTTTTAAGTGCGCTTAAATGCCATTATAAGGATACGATTTTTAGCTCGATTTAAGCTGTTCATAGCAAGTAATGTCTTGTTATATCACGGTATAGTCGAAAACCTTTGAAGTAATTTTTACGGTGCCTTTGACATTGCCTTTTTCAGGGCTTAAATCATTGTTATTAGGTTCATGGACAATGATAGGGACGCGTTGTCTATTGCCTAGTTCAATGCTTTGCTTAGAGCCATTGCTAGAGCGTTGTTCAGAACCGCACTTAGGACCGTTTTCAGAGCCTAAACCACCCTGATAAATCGCCTGTTTTCTCGGTCTGCCAGGCTTCATCTTGGTAAAGTAGAAGTTATGGTTTAACGCTAAACTTCGCAAAAATTGACTGTCGCCAATAGGGAAGTTATGGCTTAGACGTTCAGTAATAAAATCGCTCAACGTTTTAGAGTCAATTAGTGTACTTATGCTTTGATAACAGTTCTTGCGATTAAGCTTGTCATCGGCGAGCATCAAGTAGATAGGGTGGGGACTAACATCTAAACACAAATCATTTATCTGATGCTGTGCATTTTGCCCATAGCTCGACCACGGATAGTCGATGAGTTGGTGGCATATGCCACTGACAATCGGCGCATACTCGATGTAATGCATCGCTGATAGTAAAAATTGCTTAGGCTCTATGACTGATGATTTATGCCTTCCTTGGAACAATGAACCCGTGCGCTGATATCGTCGATTAAAGTACTTAACATAACTGCTACTCACTACCTGCATTAATCGACCTATGCTGTCTTCATCACTTGGTGTTAATAATAACGTAATGCGATTATCCAATAAAACGAAGGCATGTAGGGCTATCTTAGTTTTATTTATGCTTGCATTAAGTATTGTGATGTAGGTGTTAAAGTCATTGGAGCAGTAAAAACATGATTGTAAGTTATTGCCACATACTTGTATTAAGTGCGGCATATTAGCGATGTATAATCTTGGTTTGCGTGGCATGTGAATTCCTTTTCATTTGCATTGTAAGTTGTAAGTTGTAAGTTATAGCGGTGAGTAACTGCTAATTTATGGCTAAACTCTTTAACCCTAGTTATATTGGCGTTGTCCCTATTCAACAGCGGTTTAATATTTATAGTTTTTTTTGAACCTATGTAGAGAATGCTTGAGGTCGATTAGCAATAGTATTACCCCATCCATAGGGTATTAATTACTATCTACAACACCTCAATTTCTCCGAAACCTAGTAAACCTGTGGTTTCTGTTTTGCTATCCATAGCAAGGAATGATCGGATCCTTTTGATCAACCCTTTGTCATGGCATTTTGTCGCTTCTTTCTATGCTTTAGCGTCTGCCTTGTTTACTTTAGCTTAGCTGTTACAGAAGTAGCGCTATTTGAATGCTATGACTGCCAGTATCCTGGCGTCCTTTATGCTCCCTGCATATAACTCAATCCATTGAGCTTTCTCCTAGTTAAACGTTACTCCATTAACGTTTTAATTCACTCCGCAGTGGTTAATTTGTAAAATTAGTCTCCGGAGTAGAAATATGGTCATCATTAATATTTGCGAATAGATATTTTCCCCAGATTTTGACTATTCACATGAAGATCCCTTCGAATTGCTGATTGATTAGCTACAAGAGTTTCAGAGACAGACTGAGATTTTATTTGGGTAAATAGAGAGATACGCTTTCTGCGCAGCTGCAGTTCACACACTAAAGATTTGCGAACACGAGTCGGTAAAAAGGAAGTTGTTCTCGAGTTAAAAGAATAGAAACGTCCATGTTTGTTCATATTGCCTCCTGCAAATAGAAAATGTTATTTAAAACCTTAAATAAAACTAAAGTAAAAACTTAAATAAAACTAAAGTAAAAACTAAAGTAAAACCTAAATAAAACCTAGGTAAATAGTAAACCAAACAGCGAGCAGCAGATATGGTTTTACGCAAAGTAGTTGATTATAAAATTTCTATACACAGGGCGTGCATGTGGAGATGAGCATTGCTGCAAAGTTAAAGGTAATGCTTTTACTTCTGTCCTTATTCCTTGATTACGCTACATGTTCCTACATGTACGTGTTAATGCAAAATAATCTATATCAAACCATCGATATTAATAAATAAACTACCCATATTAAGAATTAAGAGCATTTTAATTAAGAACATTTTACAGTAACTGCCGCTGTTTAAATTGCTAGCTAATTGAATCCATATTGAACTGAATTAGTAGTCAATTTTAACCTTGCGATAAGTTAAAATTTAGACCTTAATTTCGATACCTGCAAATAAAAAACTGATTAATTTTTTAAGCTTTGATAATTCAAAGAGTTAGCGTTTTTAATAAGTGAATAAAATGACGTGATGCATTTCATCTCTTATGATTTCCTTGCTGCATGCAAGGAAAATCCGGGGATTCGAAGCTAAGTGGAAACTCTAGGGGGATACAGAACTTAGTATAATTGGCCTACTTGTTGATAAAGTCGGCACGACTATTCGCTTTAATTAACGTGGCTAATATGGCTGTTAAGAGTGGTACTTATAGCGCGGATAAAAAGGGGACGGATCTAACATGAAAGTTCAATGCAATGCGGAGCATAATTTTGTAACTATTTTTGCTAATCATTTCAATTGTTTGAATGTACTATTCAAAATCTTTTAATAAATCACATTGACAATTTTTTCTGATCTAACACACTTTAAATGTACTTCAATTTTAAGCCTGTTAAATTGAGTGCGGTCTCACTTAAATGGATTTTATGAGATTATTCCCTTGCTCACAATCTCCCTTTATTGAGAAACCGGTAATGTTATTAAACGTGCCAGGGGGCTTTTGAGTCGAAAGCTAGGCATTTTCTGTTTCAGTTAAGGATGACTGTATGCTTAATAACATTACCATTTTTATTATTTTCTTACGTATTTTTATCAGTTGTTAAAGAAATTTACTCATAAAAATGAGCTGGTTTATGATCAAAATTGGGGCGGGTTTTGTACTATATTTACTATTAGAACTATTTGTTTTCATTGAAAACTTGCTAAATTGTAAATTAAGTGAAATATTTTATAGGTATCCTTGGTCTTACTTAATAACCATGGACTTGGGTGTTTAATGGTATTAACGTCGTAATAATTAGTACAACCAGTCACATAATTATTTGCGCAATTATTAATGAAATTATTTCAGTAAATATTACAACAAGCAGGAAGAAAATTATGAAACAATTAAAACACTATTTAACAACGTTAGCCCTAGGCGCTCTTGTTTTAGGACTAATGGCATCAATGCCAGCGAAAGCTGAGACTAACCCATTTGAATCACAAACTGTTGTTACTTCTTCAGAATTTGATGCAGAAAAAGAAAAGTCAAAATGTGGCGAAGGAAAATGTGGTGAAGGTAAAGAGAAGCACAAGTGTGGTGAAGGCAAGTGCGGTGAAGGCAAGAAAAGCAAATGCGGTGAAGGCAAGTGCGGCGAAGGCAAGAAAAGCAAATGTGGCGAAGGCAAATGTGGTGAAGGCAAGAAAAAAAGCAAATGCGGCGAAGGCAAATGTGGTGAAGGTAAGAAAAAAAGTAAGTGTGGCGAAGGCAAATGTGGTGAAGGTAAATAGTAACGTAACCTAGTTTTACTAAAATTCACAACACACACTAGATAAAAAAGCAGCGTTGAGCTGCTTTTTTATTGCCAGCAATATTAATTAGCAAAGTAATGAACACTGAAAATTGCACTTTGCTAACGACCGACAACGAAAACATATCCGTTTTTAATTAATTACCCAAATATCACTACCCAAATAGCACTGCCCAAATTTAACGAGCCAAATTGAGCTATTAGGCACTACAAACCAACGGCAAATGCCACGCACTAAGCGTTACTACTTTTATTAGAGTGGATGGTGATAATTTTATTGTTAAAAATGTGTTAAATTTTCATTTCAAAAATGTTCATTTTGAGCACTAATTTGGTGCGTTTAAATAATATTTAAAAATAAATAAATTGATCTATATCAAACTATTTCGCATTCGTGTATTATCCGCGCAAATTTTCTATTCGAGAGTATTATAATGTCACACGATAACTTTAAAGAATCTACTTCTAAACGTCATTTAGCAATTGCAATTACAACTATGTTAGCAATGCCGTTACTACCAATGCTTATGGGTTGGTATACGTTCGCTAGTTAAGTGATATCGTATTGCTCTAATAAAGAGCTAAAATTTTTAGTTATCACTTATAGTGTTTAATAAGTTAACTTAAATACTTGTTAAATAAAGATTTTGGCAAATAGTGAAATAAAGGAATTCCTATGACTAAGCGTATTTTAATTGTTGAAGATAATGCCGCTGTGATGGCTTATTTAGAACAAACGCTAACCAAGAATGGTTACACAGTCACCACTGCAATAAATGGTTTAGATGGTTTTAACAAAGCACAAAAACAAGACTTTGATTTGTGTATTGTCGATCATTTAATGCCGTTGATGAATGGCCTGCAATTTGTAAAAAATATGCAGTCGTTATCAACAACAAATAGCCCGAAATTGATATTTTTATCGACTCAAGACTTGGCTGTTGTGATGCAACATCCAGAATTGAAATTAGTGGATAAAGTATTATCAAAACCAATCAGTGAAACTGACTTGCTTGTTAACGTTTCAGCTGTATTGGCAGAGCAGTTAGCGACTGCTTAAAATTAGATAAAAAATTACCGAGTTGTAATCATCAATATTTGTTCAGACGTGAGCAAATATTGATCTAATTTTCTTCCTTTTCGATATTGGCCCTGTCGATGTCCGATAATATTCTGATAAGTTACAAATGTGACTATAAAATTGAGCCAAGATCTATTATTCTATTAGTTAACTTATTTAAATAATTAATTTAAAGTCCTAGCTAATGACAGAACAAGATATCTCTTTTCTAAAAAGCGCCATTGTCGATGTACCTGATTACCCAATTGCTGGCATCATGTTTCGCGATATCACCGGCATTTTAGATGATCCAAAAGCCTTCGGTTTATGTATCGACACCCTTAAAAAACAATATCAAAATCATGGCATCACCAAAGTTGTTGGCACTGAAGCTCGTGGATTTTTGTTTGGTGCACCATTGGCTTTAGCCTTAGGTGTAGGTTTTGTGCCCGTTCGCAAACCTGGCAAGTTGCCAAGAGAGACTATCGGTCAAAGTTACGATCTTGAGTATGGCCAAGATACATTAGAGATCCATAAAGACGCTTTATCTAGCGATGATGTGGTGTTAATGGTTGATGATTTATTAGCAACCGGCGGCACCATTGAAGCGACAACAAAGCTCATTCGAAGTGTTGGTGCAACGGTGACTGAGGCGGCGTTTGTCATTGGCTTGCCAGGCTTAAAAGGTCACGAACGATTGCAACAGCTTGATGTTAACGTCTATTCAATGGTGGAATACGACGGCGAGTAGTCAAGTTTTCAAATAACTACTGCAAACTTTACGCGATAGATAAAACAACAATAATAAAGTTTTCGACAATATAATATTCAGGTAAATAGAAACTATGAGCTATCAAGTCCTTGCACGAAAGTGGCGACCAAAAGATTTTACCCAGCTAATGGGGCAAGAACATGTGGTTACTGTTTTAGTTAACGCGCTAATGCAAGAGCGTTTGCATCATGCTTATTTGTTTACCGGTACACGTGGTGTTGGTAAAACTACCATCGCTCGCATATTTGCTAAAAGTTTAAATTGCCAAGAGGGCATAAGTGCCAACCCTTGTGGTAAATGTGGTGTTTGTTTAGATGTTGATGATGGGCGTTTTGTTGATCTTATCGAGATTGACGCTGCTTCTCGCACTAAGGTCGATGATACCCGAGAAATATTAGATAACGTGCAATACGCGCCAACCGCAGGACGCTATAAAGTGTATCTCATTGATGAGGTACACATGTTGTCGAAAAGTAGTTTTAACGCACTACTTAAAACGCTAGAAGAGCCACCGGAACATGTTAAATTTATTTTGGCGACTACCGATCCACAAAAATTGCCAGTAACGGTATTGTCACGTTGTTTACAATTTCATTTAAAAGCATTGACTGCTGCACAAATTGAACAAAAACTTACCGAGATATTAAGCGCTGAAAGCGTCAGTCATGATGCTGGAGCATTAACCTTAATAGCGAAAGCCGCACGCGGCAGTATGCGTGACTCACTCAGCTTAACCGATCAAGCGATCGCTCAAGGCAAAGGCCATATTGAATCGGCTAATGTTCAACAAATGCTTGGCGGCGTTGATCAAAATTGGATTTATAAAATCCTGATCTCATTGATAAAGCAAGACAATAAAGGGCTATTAGAGCTCAGTAAAAGTATTGCTAGCTTCGCGCCTAACTATCATCGTTTGTTGGCGGAATTACTGCAATTGTTGCATCAAGTGGCGTTATGGCAACTGGTGCCAAGCTCGGTTGATGTCGATGCACAGCGTGAAACATTACTCAGCAAGTTTGCTAATTCGATGTCTCCAGAAGATGTGCAACTGTATTATCAAATCGTGTTAAATGGCCGTAAAGATTTGTCTTATGCAAGTGATGAGCAATCGGGCTTTGATATGGTGCTATTGCGCATGTTAGCGTTTAAACCTGCGGCAATTACCGATGCCGGTCAGGAAAAGCAAGTCGTAGCGTCAACCAGCACTGATTTTGATGATATTGATTTAACGGTTAAAGCTGTTGAAAAATCGCCAGCGCCAGTAGCTGAAACGAAAACTGAAACAAAAGTTGAAACTAAAGCTGATACAAAAACAGAGGCCACCGTTGAAGTACAATCAACTTCTGAGCAAGAGCCACCAGCACAAGCTCCGTTAACTCAACAGCCAGATGTATTAACCATTGATCGCAACGCTGTGACCGCTGACGATGTTGATACGAAAAGTGAATTAGAGCAACAGCAAGTTGAATTGGAAACCTTGGCCGCTGAACAAAAGCAACAAGTTGAACCTGCTCAAGTACCAGCGCCGCAAGAACAGCCACAGCAAGAGCAAACACCAGAAGAGCCTTCTTTAGGTGATATGTTTGCTGATGCAAATACTGAACAACAAGCTGATGAGCTAGTTCAGGACGTTGCACCACAGCCAGAGATTGCACTAGAGCAAATGCAAACGCCAGTGCAAGAGCCAATGCAAGAGCAAGAGCCGTCTAGTCAAGAACAGCCTGTTCAAGAAGCAGAACCTGTTCAACAAGAACAAACACAAATAGAAAAAATGCTTGCTGCCCGTAATATGCTCCGGAGTCGAAAAAAGGCTGTGGAGGATAAGGCAAAAAAGCCCCTAGCTAGCACTGCTAAGAAACCAAGCAGTGCTGAAAATCCGGACTCACCACTTAATAAACATCGTAATGTCGCGAATAACGGCCAGTCAACAACCGCAATTGCAGGTCACGAACAAAGCCAAGGTGTTGAAAATCAAAATTCGGCTAAGGTCGAATTTGATGCGAGCGATTTACCGTGGGATTTAACTGCCGATGAAATCGGTATTGCAACGGCCTCAGATGCAGCTGCGCTATCAAAAGTTCATCAACAACCTGACGTCAATGAGTCGAATACTGTTGACGGTGAACAACAAAATGAGCAGCAAGCCAACCCAGGTACTCCTCTTGCGTCGCCAAGCAATGTGCCAACAGCGCAAATTGAGAACGAAATTGATTTTAAACAGTTAGCTAATGAAACTTTTAATCCAGAGACTATTGATCCGAGTGTGATCCGTGATGCCAATCAATTAGATCAGTGGGCTCAGCTAATTGATGCCATGGGACTTGGCGGCCGAGTTCGACAACTGACATTAAATGCGTCGATGGATAAAGAAAGTAACGAACAGCAATTGGTGATTAACTTAGACCAGAAATACGCTCACATTAACTCGCCGCAGGCGTTAGAACATATCACCAAATGTTACACACGTTTAAAAGAACAACCGACCGAAGTATTTATCAATTTAGTCAATGATGCCGGTGCGACACCAGCATTAATTCAGCAATGTATTAATCAAAAGCGCTTGGTATGGGCAAAAGATGTCATAAAAGATGATGACTTTGTAAAAGCCTTGCAAAAAGAATTCGGCGCAAAAGTGATTGAAGAATCGATTGAACCACTTTAAATAAAAAATACTGGTGTCAGCGTCCAGTAATTTTTAGTGGGCTCTGACACCTGTATTTGACACCTGTATTTTCATTGGCAGATAATATTTGAAAACTGCGCTTTTGCCCCCATATATTCATTAGACGCAATTAAACACTTGAACTTTATTCCTATTGGCGCGAAAATTAAGCGCACACATGTTTGGAGAAACTTATTATGATGAAAGGCGGCATGGGTAACCTGATGAAGCAGGCCCAACAAATGCAAGCGAAAATGGCAAAGGCTCAAGAAGAGATTGCTAAAATGGAAGTTACTGGCGAAGCTGGTGCTGGCATGGTTAAAGTAACAATGACGGGTAATCACAATGTACGTCGTGTTGAAATTGACGAAAGTTTAATGGAAGACGACAAAGACATGGTAGAAGATTTAGTTGCTGCAGCGTTCAATGATGCAGTACGCCGCGTTGAAGAAACTAATAAAGAAAAAATGGGTGCGTTAACTGGCGGTATGCAAATGCCTCCAGGGATGAAAATGCCATTTTAATTTTTAAAGTATATAATATATAAACAGCGCCTTAGGGCGCTGTTTTTATTTGTGAATGTTAGTAAACCCTCATGGGAAATTGCACTGAAAACCTTACCGCTATTTAAGCCGATAAAACACTTTAATATTAGCGTTGCTTTAGTGACTGTCGTTCAATCAATTTCGGCTTAAATACACGCTGTAAATCGTCAGCTTTTTGTTGATAAACATCTTTTAATATCAATTGTGCAGCAACTTTACCCATTTCATAGATAGGGTTATCGATGGTGGTAAGAGTCGGGTATAAATAACTCGCAAAACTAATGTTGTCAAAACCGATAATAGATAAATCATTTGGCAGGTGATAACCATGCTCTCTTGCGTATTTGATTGCACCAGAGGCCATTTCATCATTGGCACAAATGACAGCAGAGAAGCTTAATTTGTTATCGATAAAGTGCTCTAGACCTTCACTGCCTCCGGTTTCTTTAAAGTCGCCAATGTAAAGTAGGTGTTGATCAAATGGAATATTGAACTCGGCCAAAGCACGTTTATGACCAAGCAAACGGTTGCATGCATCGGCTTTAAATTGTGGACCGGTAATATAAGCAATATCTTTATGCCCCTTATCTAATGCTGCTTTTGTGGCTAAGTAGCCGCCTAATTCGTTATCTAGACTTACGCACTTTTCTTCTAAACCTTGCACATGGCGGCTCATTAAATAAATTGGTGTTTTGCCTTTGTTTAGTTCAATTAAATAGTCATCGGATAACGCTTCAACATGGGCAATGATGGCATCACAGTTTCGACTGATCAAAAATTCGATACCATCTTTCTCTTTGTCTTTTTCACTGTGACCTGTGGTGATCACAACGTGTTTGTTTACTTTTCTGAAGGCTTGTTCAATAGCTGCCATCATTTGACCGAAGAACGGGCCATTTAATTCTGATACTAAGATACCAATACTGTTGGTGCGATTTGAGGCTAAAGACTGGGCGATAGAATTTGGCCGATAACCGAGATCTTTCATCGCTTTCTCAACTTTCTTGCGGGTGTCTTCACTCACTCGCGCATTGTTATTCATGACTCGAGATACTGTTGCGAGTGAAACACCTGCAAGTTTTGAAACCTCGTAAATTGTTGCCATGAATATCCTATCTTATTTTTCTATTGTTAAGTTAATTTGTAAGTAGTTGCCAATAAAACCAATGTATTGATAATCAATCGCTATTTATCGATTCAAATCTAATAAATAGCGCTTTGAAATTTAGTTCATCAATCTAATTGGTTGAAGACAGTTGCTGTTGAATGTCTTCAACTCGTTTATCATCTAACATGTACCATTTCATAACGAAAGCAGCAATAATCGACCCGAGTGCCGGTAATACAGTAAAGCTTAACAACAAGCCTTGCTTGGTTGCTTCTGTTTGAACACTATCTGCTTGGTAATCATAAAACGCTAACATCCAACCGGCAATTGCGCCACCAAGAGCAACCCCCATCTTAATGAAGAAAATAACTCCGGAGTAAACCATACCTGTTACTCGGATCCCCGTTTTTTGATGACCATAGTCAATGGTATCAGCCATTTTTGCCCATAACAGTGGCGTGCCCATATCGAGGAAGAATTTCCAAAGGATAAATGCAGCAAATGCCAGAGCTAGCTGGTCGCTAGTGATAAAGAAACTGAATACACAAATTACAGCAGCGATGACTTGCAGAGTAATATAGGCCTTAATTTTACAGACTCGTTGGGCAAGAGGTTGAGCAACGGCACAACCTAGCATACTTGCAACTACACCTAAGGTCATAAACAAGGTGATCAGATCTTCTCGGCCTAAGAAATATTTCACATAATAAACTGCCAAAGTAAATCTAAGCACTTGGCCGGTAAGTAAAAATAAAGCGGCAAGACATAAAACTCGCCATTGATCGTTTTGCCACAAAGACTTTGCGCTGTTTAACATTGATTGGCTTTGAGATTTAGGCTGCTTGATACGCTCTTTGGTGCCTACAAAACACAATAAAAATAACACAAAGCCTAGGATACTCATGGCAGTCATCGCCATTTGATAACCTTTGGCTGTATCGCCTTGACCAAAATATTCAACTAACGGCATAGTAGAAGCGGCGACGATCACACCGCCAAGCATACCAAATACAAATCGATAAGATTGCACGGTAACACGTTCTTTGGCATCACTGGTTAGGACGCCGCCTAAGGCACAATAGGGAATATTGATTGCGGTATACGTGATCATCAACAAGGTATAAGTGGTAAACGCGTAAACTATCTTACTAGTACCGGTTAAATCCGGTGTAGTGAAAGCTAAAATACTAATGATGGCAAAGGGAAGGGCTAGCCATAAAAGGTAGGGGCGAAAATGTCCCCAACGGGTATGTGTTCTATCGGCAATTGCACCCATTAATGGGTCGGTAACTGCATCAATTACGCGCACGAGTAAAAACATTGTCCCGACCACCGCAGGCGATAGACCTACGACGTCGGTGTAATAAAGCATTAAGAACATCATTACTGTTTGGAAAATTATATTACTGGCGGTATCACCTAAGCCGTATGCGATTTTTTCTTTAACAGAAACCATGGAAACCCTTATTTTTTTATACTTTATTTAAATCTTATTTAATGTTTATTTGCTCTTATTTTATTGCAATTTTAATGTTATCTGTTCGATACTAATTGCTTATAGGCCAAGCCACTAGCTTTAATTGTGCGTGCTTGGCTTTGATAATCAACATAAACAATACCAAAACGCTTTTTGTAGCCTTCTGCCCACTCAAAGTTATCCATCAAGCTCCAAGCAAAATAACCATGAATATCAACGCCGCTTTCAATCGCTGAATCAACTGCATTTAAATGAGATTGATAATAGTTATATCGCATTTCATCATCGACAGCACCATCAACAACATGGTCATTTACCGCAGCGCCATTTTCAGTGATATAAACCGGCGGTAGTTGGTATTGTTTATTTAGGTCGGTAAGTAGTTTAGTAAATGCTGATGGATATATTTCCCAACCAATATCTGTACGTGGTGCCAGTGCTGGTAATTCTTCAAAAATCTCATCTTTACAAGCTTTATATATGGCACGGGTGTAAAAATTAATACCAAGAAAATCGAGGTTTTGACTAATAATTTCCATGTCACCGGGTTGAATATCGGGTTGTTGAGACGTTGGCATTTGCTCAACTATATCAGGGTAACTGCCGTCTATTACTGGCTTTATATACCAATGATTAAAGTAATCGTCAGCATACTGCGCAGCCTTTACATTTTCAGCTGAGTCATCGACGGAATAGGCAGGGGTAAAGTTTAATACAATGCCATTTAAGCTATTTGGACTATAGGTTTGCAGTTCGTTCATTGCTAAGCCATGAGCTAATAACAAATGATGTGCAGCCTTTTTACCGTATTCCTTACCCACTTTTCCGGGGGCATGGATACCTGCTTCATAGCCTAAATAGGCTGAACAAAACGGCTCATTAAGAGTGGCATAAGAATGCACCAAGTCGCCAAATTGTTGACAAATAAGTTTGGCATAATTTGCAAACTCATAGGCGGTTTGACGATTTAACCAGCCACCTTGGTCTTCAAGGTGTTGAGGTAGATCCCAATGGTATAAAGTAACAAACGCTTTAATATTTTTTGCTTTCAATGCGTTTAATATATTGAGGTAAAAGTTAACGCCTTCTTGGTTTAACTTACCGTCAACAGTCATCACTCGTGGCCAAGAAATCGATAAACGATAAGCATCAACGTTTAATGAATCGATTAGGTCGATATCTTGCTGCCAAAGGTTAAAATGATCACACGCAACATCACCATTACTGTTATCTTCTATCTTACCTGGTGTCGCACAAAAGGTATCCCAAATACAAGGTAAACGGCTATCACGACCACCTTCAATTTGAAATGACGCGGTAGCTACACCATAGGTAAAGTCTTTAGTGAGCATTTTTGAATTTTTGGGTAATGTTAAAATCGACATTCGCGAGAAATATCCTATGTGTTATTTGTGGTATTTATCCGTTTTATACTATGTTCTACTGTAAGCGCTTACAAGTTATGACGTATATAAAGGATGAGATTTCAATTAATTCTTGTGTAAGCGCTTACATGTAGGTTAGTGTGTTAAAAGTGAAAGGTCAATATTTTTTATTGCTATACAGCTAACGGTTTAGCCGCAAACTGCATAAAGTATTGATATCACGTATATTAAAAAATTGACGTCGGCGAGACATTTATAAACAAGGTAAAATTATTTTGAATATTAAAAAATACAGTATGTTAGTTCTTGCGTTGTTAGGCTTTTTCCAAACAAACGCACTCGCATCTACTAAAGGCTTTGAAGCAACCTTTACTGATATTGAGGTAGTGATTGATGGGCATGGACAAGAAGCGGTTTGGCAGCAAGCTAATTGGTACCCACTTGATCAGCTTATTTTAGGCCAGCCGGTGAGTAATGACGATTTTACTGGGCGTTTTCAATTAGCGTGGGATAACAATTATTTATATTTGCGAGCTGAGATCAGCGACGATATTTTAATTGACCGTTATGCTGATCCATTATTGCGTTATTGGGATGATGATTGTTTAGAGATTTTTATTGATGAAGACGGCTCAGGCGGTGAACATCAAAACAACTTTAATGCTTTTGCCTATCATGTGGCGTTAGATAATCAGGTGGCGGATATCGGCCCATTGAAAATTAATAAACAGACTAATGAGCAGGAAACCAATTTCATTTTGTTAAATGACCATGTAAGCAGTGTTTGGCAACGCAGTACGACGGCTCCCCACCTAATTACTTGGGAACTAGCAATTAAAATTTACAGCGATAAATTTAAGATTGGCGAAAATAAAGATGCATCGAGGGTAAGCCTTAAAGAACATAAAAAGCTCGGTTTTATGTTGGCCTATTGTGATAATGACGGTAGTGAAGAACGAGAAAGCTTTATTGGCTCAACTTTCATCAAAGGCATCAATGGTGATAAAAATCTTGGTTATAAAACTGCGGATGTTTTCGAATCACTTATTTTAAAGGCTAAATAGCTTTAAATGACAAATAGCATAAAAAAATAACAAAAATATAAGAAGTTAAAAAACGGCTAAATATGAATATTAAAATTCTCCCTCATTTGATCATTGCTTCGTCATTTATATTGACGACAGCATGCACAGAGTCAGCGGTAGATAAAAGCGCAATAGATAACAACGCAATAGACACTATAAAAACATCTCAGACAGACGCGGGCGCTTATGCAGATGCAAAAGCTAAGCGGTTAGCCGCTGTAGAGCAAAACGTAGAGCAGCAAATGGCAAAACTGACCTTAGATGAAAAGATATCTTTGATCCATGCCAGCGGTAAGTTTCATGTCAATGCGATAGAACGCCTTGGTTTACCTGAATTATGGCTTTCGGATGGGCCACTTGGTGTGCGTTAGCAAATAAAACGTGATGATTGGGGCTCTGTTGGCTGGCCGAGCCGGGCAAGTTTAAAGTGAGTCTCGCTGCTTCTTTGTCAGATATTCGTTTAACTCAAGAGTTCGAATATAAAAGAAAGCGTTAAACAAACCAGCTCTACATAAAACTCTGTATAAGTTCTGTTTAGCTCTGTACAAGCTCCGCAATTATGCGCCGCTTTGAATGTTATTTGCTGAGTTTATCTAATACTTGCGAGTAAAATTTCTCATTGAACCGATGAAAATTTTTGGAAAATTACTTTGCAAAACGGAGCTTATTCAGTGTTTAATAGCGGTCACTATTACGACAAGCAGTTGATAACAACATGCTATTCCATACAGCAACTAGTTAACCGACTAATTTTTAGTCTAGGCTTATCTTAAATTGACGTTGTGACTATTAGAATTTCAAGTTAGTAAAATTCAAAGAGAGTAACTATGAACAATCATCTTATCGCTGGAAACTCTGGCATTGCATTACATGTACTAAACGCCGAAGGCTATCAATCATGGTTGCCAAACCAAGATGACTTTACCAACAACTGGTTAAAAAACTCAGGGTTCACTGGCAAAGGTTCAATTGTTATTCCAAATAGCGACGGGGCGATATCTTGCGCTGTTGTCGTACTTAATCATATCGATGATTATTTTGCCTGCGGCAATTTAATTAGCAGTCTACCGGCTCAGCAATACTTTTTGAGCAGCGACAATGAAAATGTACAAGCGGTAGCCTTTGGGTGGTTAATTGGCGCTTATCAATTTGATCGTTACAAAGCATCTAAAAAGACCTTTGCAGTGCTGGCAATAGACAATGAAACCTTGGTTACCGACACCATTAAACATGTTCAGGCAACGGCATTAGTGCGCGACTTAGTGAACACTCCGGCGGCAGATATGATGCCACAGCACTTATCTAAGGTGACCCAAGATCTAGCGAACGAGTTTGGTGCGAGCTTTAGCGAAATTGTCGGTGATGAATTGCTCGAGCAAAATTACCCAACCATTCATGCCGTTGGCCGAGCAAGTTGTCATGCGCCTCGATTATTAGATTTACACTGGGGTGATGAATCGGCACCGAAAGTAACTTTGGTAGGTAAAGGGGTATGTTTTGATAGTGGTGGTTTAGATGTTAAACCGGCTGCTGGCATGCGTTATATGAAAAAAGATATGGGCGGCTCTGCCCATGTATTAGGGTTAGCTCGATTGATCATGGCATTTGGCTTAAACGTTCGTTTACGTATGTTAATACCTGCGGTTGAAAACGCTATTGCAGGCAATGCGCTTCGTCCAGGTGATGTGGTTACTACCCGTAAAGGCTTAACCGTTGAAATAGATAACACCGATGCAGAAGGGCGTTTAGTATTATGTGATGCTCTAGATGAAGCGATGAATGATAAGCCTGAAACTATTATTGATTTTGCGACGTTAACTGGCGCCATGCGTGTTGCTTTAGGCACAGAACTTCCTGGCTTTTTTGCAACAAATGATGAAACAGCTCAAGGGATCACGGATGCCGGTCTTAAGATCAGCGATCCAGTGTGGCGAATGCCATTGCATCAGCCATACAAAGATATGCTAAACAGTGATATCGCCGATTTAAGTAACTGTGCTACCGGACCTTTTGGTGGCGCAATTACTGCGGCGCTATATCTGCAAGAATTTGTTGACCAAGGCACGGACTGGTGTCATTTTGATATTATGGCTTTTAATGTTAGATCGTTATCTGGTCGCCCTAAAGGCGGTGAAGCTTTTGGTGTGCGTGCTGTTTTTGCCTACTTGCAAAACAAATACGGTGCATAGTTGACTCATATAGTTAATTTAGAACTAAGCCCAACTAAATAGATAAATAAATAGATAAATAGCGATTTAAAGGCACTTCCTTAAAGGAATGCCTTTTTTAGTGAATTTATTTAGAGCAGCTAAATAATGAAAAAACACTGGTCTAGCAATTACACAATTTGCTAATATCGATAATCATTATTGCCAACCATATGAACAATTAAACACAATGAAACTCAGTCCTCTTGTACAAGATCTTATCGACGGCTTAAAGTGCTTACCTGGTGTCGGACCAAAGTCCGCACAGCGCATGGCGTTTTATTTATTAGAGCGTAATCGCATTGGTGGACAAAAATTGGCAACAGCATTATCGAGTGCTATGGAAGATGTCGGTCATTGCCAAGGCTGCCGTACTTTTACTGAATTAGAATATTGTGAAATTTGTCAAAATCCTAAGCGAGCGTTAAAGCGCATGCTGTGTGTGGTTGAATCTCCAGCAGATATTCTCGCAATAGAACCTACAGGTGAATTTACCGGACGTTACTTTGTTTTGATGGGGCATTTATCGCCAATCGATGGCATTGGTCCTGATGAACTAGGGTTAGATAAATTAGACAATTTATTGGCCAGCGGTGAATTTGATGAAATGATCTTAGCGACAAACCCAACCGTTGAAGGCGAAGCAACGGCCCACTTTATTGCTGACATGGCAAAAAAATATAACATCACGCCAACACGTATCGCTCACGGTGTCCCAGTAGGCGGTGAACTTGAATATGTTGATGGTAATACCTTATCACACGCATTTAGCGGACGAAGTAATTTATAGACGCTACGGCTTTTTTAGGTCGATTTGCTCTAATGTTAGTAGTGCCTTTATTGTTTATTTTAATTTGTTGGTTTGGCAAGCTTTGCCAATATATGCCATAATAAAATTGATTATCGACATTAGGAATAATACTCATGGCTACACTTAATATATCAATTCCAGATGAAATGCGAACTTGGATAGACAGGCAAATAGAGTCTGGACGTTTTGCCAATGCAAGTGACTACATCCGGGACTTGATACGTCATAATCAAAGTGAAAAAGACGCAATTAGAATGGCTTTGGTTGAAGGTGAGTTAAGTGGTGAAAGCGAATTGTCTGTTTTGGATATTATTAAACAACAAAAATCAAAACTTTGATAATGATGAAGTACACACTTTCAAATAAAGCCCAAAAAGATTTAGAAAAAATATATCAATACACTGCGATCGAATATGGAAAGCTACAAGCCGAAAGTTATTTAATAAGTATAAACGATTGTCTAATTGCATTGTCTGATGAGCCAGAATTAGCTCATGAGATAAGCGATATAAGAGTAGGTTATTTTCGGTATTTGTATAGAAAACATAGTATCTTCTTTAAAAAAAGGAAAAATGACATATTGGTCGTTAGAGTCCTTCATCAACAAATGAAACTAGAGCTTCATTTAACAAGTTAGGATAATATTCCAATGAAGACTGTGGTAAAAATTTGACGTTAACTATTTAATTCTTCTACTCTCCTACGCAATAGCTCTAAGCAACAAACCTAAGCAACAAACCTAAGCAACAGCTTTCAGACAGCGACTTTTATTTATTTGCTCTTGCTTTTACGCTCACCAACACCTCAGGCTCTAGTGATGTTGGGTAAGTTAGTGAATACTTTCTGCCATTCAAAAACTGTCCAATGAATGTGCTCCTTACCAAATAGTGATAGCTGACAAAACAAATAATACCACTACTAATTAAGGTAAATAGGAATTTAAATGTCGCGTCCAATGGCCAATCAACAATAAAGCTTGGAATAATGCACACGATAGGTAAATGAATTAGATAGACCCAATAAGATGCGTCTGAAATATAGCGCATTTTTGACGAGTGACTACTGCCGTATCGAATGAATAAACCGGTAATGCCAAAAATTAACAGCCACACCATAATAGATTTTAAAATGATATGTGTCTCATAAATAAATAAGTCTTCCATGAAGTGATGAATGGAAAACAGTGCTACTCCTAATAGCATGCAAAACCAGTCAAATTTCATCATCGACGCTAATTCATGCTTAGATTTAAATAGAATCCAACCGACAACATAAAAAAAGAAATAGTATACGAATGTGTTTATATCTGGGACAAATGAGTTGGATGTGTCTACAGACCAATTTCCCATAAACATATAGACAATGGCTGTTAAACTGGCAAAAAATAATACTCGTACTAGTGGCTTTTCTATAACCCAAGTAAATGCTGATGATACACGACTTGTTACTGTTGGTAGTTTTGATAAAAACAACGCAATTAACGTTGTAAGAAGTGTAATCATTACTAAATAATACAAAAACCAAAGATGAAATGTTGTTTTAGGTATAAAGGCTTCAAGATTAGAAAAATAAGCAAACGTCTCGCTCAGAGCATTGGTTCCACCCTCAAATACCTGTTCGGTGTAATTAAATGCAAACCGAACTAATGGCCAGAGAAGTATGACGAAAACGGCGAAAGGTAAAACAAGTCTATTGACTCTATTTTTAATCATTTGATGCGGTCGCTTTTCATAAAATAGCATGGAGCCAAAAAAGCCTGCGATTACAAAAAACAACTGCATTCTAAAGGCGTGAATAAGAAATACGATATAATCATTTGAAGCGTGAGTCGCATTGGGATCTTGTAGAGGCCAAACATCACTATAATCAACAGCACCATAGGTTATAGCTGTGTGTATTACTAAGCCTAATAGCATCATTATTGCCCTTAGGGAGTCTAATGAATGTAAACGCTCAGTCTTTTGATTTTGAACTTTCATCTAACTTACCTGTTATTTTTTCTGTAAACTTCAGCATCCGTTTGGTTTACAGGTATACAGAGCCATGAAATATGTATTTTTAAATGCGCATGGTTCGCATATTTTAATTGTATAAAAAATATACAGTTGTAATAGGTTAGTAAAATAATAGCGATTCAGCAATTAAATTGGCTATTAAGCTCAATTAATGAGTGAGAGATAGAGGCGATATAAATAGTTTTATTTAAAAAAAATTACTCACTCCCTTTAAAAAAAGTTTTCCACCCCCACATATTTTTCATAAGCAAATTTCATAAACAAAAATTTGGTTGTCGTTCCAGCGTTACTTGCTAGTGATGGCAGTCAAATATCAATTTACAACGTATTTAGGAGATGTATTTTTATGTCTGATACAGGCCATAAAGAAGTTCACGGTTTTCAAACAGAAGTAAAGCAATTATTGCAACTTATGATCCACTCGCTATACAGCAACAAAGAAATTTTCCTACGTGAATTAGTATCAAACTCAGCCGATGCTGCAGATAAACTTCGTTTTAAAGCATTATCGAATGGCGACCTATACGATGGTGACGCATCACTTCGTGTACGTGTTAAAGCTGACAAAGAAGCCAATACGATTACTATTTCTGATAATGGTATTGGTATGACTCGTGATGATGTGATTGCCCATTTAGGTACGATTGCTAAATCAGGTACAGCAGATTTCTTCTCAAAACTATCTGGTGACCAAGCGTCTGACTCACAATTAATTGGCCAATTTGGTGTTGGTTTCTATTCTGCGTTTATTGTTGCTGAAAAGGTCGTAGTTCGCACTCGTGCTGCAGGTACACAAGCAAGTGACGGTGTTGAATGGACTTCTGCTGGTGAAGGTGATTTCTCGGTAGAGAACATTGAAAAATCAACTCGCGGTACTGACATTATTCTTTTCTTAAAAGAAGAAGAGGGGGAATTCTTAGATGACTGGCGTTTAAAGTCAATTGTGACTAAATACTCAGATCATATTTCTATTCCAGTTGAAATGTTGACTGACGAAGTTGCCGCGCAAGCGGAAGAAAAAGATGATGAAGGTAATGTAGTTCGTCCTGCTATCGAAGCGAAAGCAGCAGAGTGGGAATCAGTAAACAAAGCTGAAGCACTTTGGACTCGTGAAAAAGCTGATGTATCAGACGATGAATACAAAGAATTTTATAAGCACGTATCACATGATTACGGCGATCCACTTTTATGGGCACACAATAAAGTAGAAGGTACTACTGAGTACACATCACTTTTATATGTACCAGAAAAAGCACCATTTGATATGTACAACCGCGAACGTCAACACGGCTTAAAGCTTTACGTTCAACGTGTATTTATTATGGATGACGCTGAACAGTTTATGCCGACGTACTTACGTTTTGTAAAAGGTTTACTTGATTCAAATGATTTACCTTTGAACGTGTCTCGTGAAATTTTACAAGACAATAAAGTAACGCAAGCAATGCGTAAAGGTTGTACTAAGCGTGTGTTAACCATGTTAAACAAGCTAGGCAACAAAGATGCTGAAAAGTATCAAACATTTTGGAACGAATTTGGTCAAGTATTGAAAGAAGGCCCTGCAGAAGACGCAGCAAACAAAGAAGCAATTGCAAAGCTGCTACGTTTCTCGTCAACTGAGACAGATTCAAGCGTGCAAAACGTATCGTTGACTGATTACATTGAGCGTATGAAAGAAGGCCAAGATAAGATTTACTATGTTGTTGCAGATAGCTTCGAAGCGGCTAAAAATAGTCCACACTTAGAAGTATTCCGTAAGAAAGGCATCGAAGTTTTATTATTGAACGACCGTATTGATGAATGGTTAATGAGCCATTTAACTGATTTCAATGAAAAACAATTCGCTTCAGTAACTCGCGGTGACTTAGATTTAGGGGACATGGACGATGCTGAAACGAAAGAGGCTCAAGAGAAAATTGAGAAAGAGTTTGATTCAGTGGTAAGTCGTTTAAAAGAATCTCTTGGCGATAAAGTAAAAGATGTTCGTATTACTCACCGTTTAACTGATTCTCCTGCATGTATTGTGACTGACGATCAAGATATGAGTTCGCAAATGATCAAGTTGATGCAATCGGTTGGTCAGGAAGTGCCAGAAAGCTTGCCTATTTTTGAAATCAACGCTGAACATGATTTAGTACAACACGTTTCAAATGAACAAGATGAAGCGAAGTTTGGTGAGTGGGCTGACGTATTGTTTGAACAAGCGCTATTAGCAGAGCGCGGTAGTTTAAAAGATCCTGCTTCTTTCGTGAGCCGCTTAAACAAATTAATGCTTAGTTTAACGAAATAAAGACTTAGTAAGTTAGTTAATCCAACGATATAAATTAACTAATATAACTAATTCAGCTAATTCTAAAGCTGTTAAAAAGCCGATACTTATGTTGAAGTGACCCCCAATAGTTGGACTATCCAATTACTGGGGGTCTTTTTATGTCCAAGCATAAAAGAATATTTAAAATAGAAACGGCCATCAAGGCTGAAGAAACAAGCTCAATTGAACTAAGCCGAAAGATTGGTGTTAGCTGTCGACAAATTAGGTACTGGGGAGCAGTTTATCGTATCCATGGAAGCAACGCCTTTCAACATCCTGGCCTCCCATATTCCAAACAATTTAAACTTCATGTCATTAAAACAATGGCAGAAGAAAACTGGTCATTAAGCTATACAAGCGCCTATTTCGATTTATCTTCATCAGGAATATTATCAGCGTGGTTAAAACGTTATAATCAGTCAGGCTCTGATAATTTAACACCAAAAAAGATAGGTAGACCAAAGATGGCTAAAACTCCAAACTCTCACAGAGGTAAATCTCCTGAAAGCATGTCTGAAGAAGAAATGAAGGAAGAGTTAGAGTACCTCAGAGCTGAGAATGCTGTATTAAAAAAGTTAGAAGCCTTAGCTCAAGAAAAAAGAAAGCGAACCAAGAAAAAACGATAGTGGTTCAAGAGCTTAAGGCAAAGTATAAACTCGTACATTTATTGGAAGCTACTGGTCTAGCCCGCAGTGTCTATTACTATCAATGTAAAGCCCTGCGTAAGCCAGATAACTACGCGGACGTGAAGGTATTAATTAAGAGCCTGTTCCATGAACACAAGGGACGGTATGGTTATCGAAGAGTTGCCAGTGCGCTACGTAGCGCTGGAACCTTGATTAACCATAAGGCAGTGCAGCGCTTGATGGTTGAATTAAACCTTAAATCAAAAGTCAGACCAAAGCGCTACAAGTCATATCGAGGTGAAGTCGGTACAACAGCACCTAACTTATTGGAGCGAAACTTCAAGGTAAGCAAACCTAACCATAAGTGGGTAACTGATGTGACGGAATTCAAAGTCAAAGGACAAAAAGTGTACTTGTCGCCAATTCTTGATTTGTTTAATCAAGAGGTTATCAGCTATGAAGTAAGGAAATCGGCACACCTTCCACTGGTGACAGACATGATAAACAATGCATTAAAAACGTTAAAGGATCATGAAAAGCCAGTGATTCATTCAGACCAAGGCTGGCAATATCGAATGAAAACGACGCAAAACATAATAAGAAAAGCAGGGTTAAAACAAAGTATGTCGAGAAAAGGTAACTGCTTAGATAATGCTGTAGCAGAAAATTTCTTTGGAATTCTGAAAACAGAAATGTATCATCGTGAGGAGTTCAAAGATGCGGACGAGTTAATCGACTGCATCAAAGAATATATTCATTACTACAACAACAAACGCATTAAGTTGAAATTAAAAGGCTTGAGTCCGATAGAGTATCGAAATCAAGCCTTATTAGCCGCTTAATAAAGTGTCCAACTTTCTGGGGTCACTTCATGTATCGGCTTTTTTATTAGATTTGTTTTTTAGCTTTTTAGTAAACGCCAAATAGCACAAACCAATCAAGTAAGCTTGGCGAGTTAATTTAAGGCTAATTAGAATAGGCGGGCTCTAATTGCTTATCGTTCTTAGGCGACTTTATCTTACGATTTCGTAACAAAGGAATAAGCATGAGCGGCAGCAAGATAAGTAGGCTGTCTAAAAACAATACCCAGGCGTAGCCATGGTTTTCAGCAACAAGTCCCTGCCAATAATTTGCAAAACTTATGGTTAAGTTGGTCATTGCCATAAACGCAGTAAACTGAGTCGCCGCAACTAGAGGGTTAGTCATACCCATAAAAATCCCCGCGTGAATGCCAAAACTCATGCCATAAAATAAGCCATGGGTAATGACAATACTATAGAAGGTATTTGTATCGATATTGACCAAGCCAAACTGATAAATATTCCAAGCGAGAAATATTGTCGGAATTGCGGTAAGAATATAAGTCACAATCAATGTTGGTTTAAGTCCAAATCGGTCTCCTAACCAACCCCCTAGAGCACAACCTGTCGCTGCGGTAATGGTGTTGAATATAGATAAACGGCCGATTTCTGCTTCACTTAATCCATAATCGACTTGGATGGTACTAAGAGTCGCGTAGGCCAAAGCCATTGCCCCTACAGGCATAAGTGCAAACAATATGCCTAACGCTGGGCCTTTGCCTGAACGAAAAAAACTCTCATAAAGCGTAACGAAAAATTGTTTGAATTTTAACGCTAATTGTCGGAAGACATTTGTTTTACTTTGTTTTATAAGTTCGCGTGTAAATGGATCTTTAATAAACAACAAGGTATACAATAGGCATATTGATAATAATGCACTGATAAAAATTAAAGTGTTGTTAAATCCATAGGCCGATGAAAATAACATTGCACCACCGCCACCTAGAGAAATGCCAATATATTGACCTGCAAACATAAAACCATTACCACGGGAGCGTTCATTTTCTTTTAATGTAGATACCGCTAACGCATCGATTGCGACATCTTGAGTGGCGCAAAAAACATTGTTTAGTGTGACCATGGTAATGAGTAATTGAAAGTCGCTAATATAGTCTGTTGTCGCAGTCATTAATAAGGTAATGATCATGGCGAAAGTGCAAAAACTTATCCATGTTTTACGACCTCCGAAGCGGCGTAACTTAAAAATGTCGATTAATGGTGCCCAGGCCCATTTAAATGCCCAAGGCATAAATAGGGCGGCCATAAATAGGCCTATTTGATCCAAAGCTAAACCTGCGCCGCGTAAATACGTAACTAAGGCAACTGAAGTAAAACCAAATGGGATCCCTTCTGAAATATATAAAAGACTAAAGCTAAATAATCGTCCTTTTTCGGTTGCAAGTGCATCGAATGTTTTGAAAGTAGCCAAGTAAAACCCTAGTCTATGAAATTAGAAACAGTGGTGGATTAATTATGTATAGCTGTTTATAACAAATAACGCCAATAAAACAGGGCAACAAACAAGTTATTATTGGGGAAAAGCAAAACTCGGTACAATTTAGAACAAGAGAAAAATATACATTAATTACAGGTATAAATATCGATGCAAGATGTCATGATGAAATTGGAAAAGTTCGGCTAAGATGGTTAAGACTAATGTCTAACTTAATTTATATGTAAATTTGTGAATAAATTGTCTAACATTTATCGTTAATGACTTGTCTGCAATGATAGCAACAAGTATCATTAGCTTTTTTATAATCATTATTACGACGACTTTATAGGGTCTTTCTATATGCGCATTATTTTATTAGGTGCTCCAGGTGCCGGTAAGGGTACTCAAGCTCAATTCTTGATGGCTAAATTTGGCATCCCACAGATTTCTACTGGTGATATGCTTCGTGCAGCAATCAAAGCAGGTACTGAACTAGGCAAGCAGGCTAAGCAAGTTATGGATGCTGGTCAATTAGTTTCAGATGAGCTAATTATTGGTTTAGTAAAAGAGCGTATCGCTCAAGATGACTGTAAAGGTGGTTTCCTTCTTGATGGTTTCCCTCGCACGATACCTCAAGCTGATGCAATGAAAGACAACGGCGTTGACGTTGACTCTGTAATTGAGTTTGACGTAGCTGATGAAGTGATTGTTGAACGTATGGGCGGCCGTCGTGTTCACCCAGGTTCTGGCCGCGTTTACCATTTAGTTTACAACCCACCAAAGGTTGAAGGTAAAGATGATGACACTGGTGAAGACCTTGCGATTCGCCCTGATGATGAAGAATCAACGGTTCGTAAACGTTTAGGTATTTACCACGAGCAAACTAAGCCTTTAGTTGATTACTATAAAGCTGAAGCTGGCGCAGGTAACTGTAAATACATTACTATTGACGGCACACAAGCGGTTGAAACAGTAAGTGAACAGCTAGCCGAGCAATTAGCTTAATCCTTGACTAAATATGTGAAAAAGCCCTGATAAGGAATTATCAGGGCTTTTTTGTGTCTAAAGGTTTGTCGTCTTTTTTGTATTGCGGTTTATTGTGTAGCAGCTGTTCTAAAGCATATTAATTATATTAGTGATAGCTAACACCAAGATAATGATCATAGTACCGAGTACACTAACAAAACGTTGCCAGCTGGTGTTTCTAGATTTTGTTAAACCTATTGCGTGAAGAAAACGACAGGTAACAAGCGCGCCACCGATAGTATGTAAAAAGGTGGTCGAACTGCCATTAAGTTCACAGGCTGCAAGTAAAATTAACGCCATAGGTACGAACTCAGTAAAGTTGCCATGAATGCGCACGGCCTTTAATAAGTTGTCATCACCATCAACACCAAGGCCTACTTTTTGCGATTTCCGTTGCTTTATCACCATAAAGGTTAAGGCGATAAAAAGAATGGCTAAAATTGCGGCATAAAATCCAGTTACTGCTAAACTTGAAGTCATATATATAAGTCTCTGATATTGTTGTTGCTTTTTAATATATGCCAAAGTAAGTAATTGGCAAAGCAATTTATACGATTCATTAATAACACTGCGTTATTACAGGAGCATAATTGAAATTTATTATCCCTATTATACTCGGTGCATTGATTTCATTTGCACTGTTTGCAATTATGGCGACCTTGGTTGCCACCGATGAAGTTTATATCGAAGAGGTAGAGCCTTGGGCAATTGTTACGATTATTACTGAGCCGGATGATAGCAAGATCGAACGCTCTAATCGTGTGTTAGAGCCACCCGAAGTGGCCCCTAAAAAACCATCAATCATTACATCAACTAAGAGTGAGCAACAAAACACTACTGCAGATTTTAAGCAATTTAACTTACCTGAAGTCGAGGTTGATGTTAGTTCGAGTACGATAGAATTCGATCCTAATTTTTTAAAAGATAGTGACGCAGTTCCTGTGTTTAGGACCTTACCTGTCTATCCTGTAAAAGCTGCTCGCGAAAAACTTAAAGGCTGGGTAAAGCTGTCATTTGATGTCAATCGTTTCGGAGAGATTGAAAACATTCATGTGGTTGACTCTAAACCAAAAGGTATTTTTGAACAAGCCGCTATTGACGCTCTTGGTCGATGGAAGTACAAAGCTAAAATAGAACAGGGAAAAACTGTACGCCAAATTGGATTAATCGTTCGATTGTCTTTTGGTAAAAAGTAACCTTACCTAATTTTTCCCCGCCCAAATAACTAGTCTGTAACCACTAAAAAATAAAATAAAATAAATTAATTTAACCCCTTTTTCTTTTCCCACACGTTTTACTAATGACAATTGGATTGTTATACCAAGTGAAATAAATAGGAAAGAATATGTTGAAATTCATAAATTTAACCCTTGTTACAAGTGCTGTATGTTTTGCCATCTTTGCGTTTATGGCGTCGTTAGTTGCGCCGTCCGGCTCGGCTATAGTAGAACCTGATGACTTTCAAGTAATTGAATTTGTCGAAGCTAGAAAAGATTCGGATGTAACACCTAAGCAGCAAAAACTACCACCACCGCCAGAAATGATCACTAAAGCGCCACCTACTGAGATTGTGCCAACTGAAACTACGCCAGGGGGCTTTGAGGTAACGATTCCAGGCATTATTGAGACAGGAGCTTCTGTTGAAACGTTAAGCATTGGCGGCGCAGTTGATAGAGATGCTAGACCTCTTGTGAGAGTGGCACCTAAATATCCAAGCGTCGCATTACGTGATGGCAAACAAGGCTGGGTGCAATTAAGTTTTTCAATAACTAAAAGCGGTTCGGTAAGTGATGTAAAAGTGATCGCAGCTCAACCTAAGCGGATCTTTAATAAAGAAGCGATTAAAGCGCTGAAAAAATGGAAGTACAAGGCGAAATTTATTGACGGTGAACCGATCAAACAAGAAAATTTAACGGTACAACTAGATTTTAATATTGATCAAGCTAGTTAACTGCTATCAATAGTGGTTACAATGGCGCTAACATACAATGTGTTAGCGCATTTTCAAAATAATAATTAGTAAGGCTAGTACTATTGGTTAAATTACCATCTATGATGAAAGGTTGGTTAAATCCAGGGCTTAACTCAGAGCAGTTAATGCGGCGCTATAGTGCATCTGGAAATAACAAATGGTTATGCCAATTGGTTGATAAGCATAACCATGACATCTATCACTTTTTATTGACTCAAAGCGATAAGAATTTAGCCGAAGATGTAGTGCAATCTACCTGGCTTAAAGTGATCGATAAACGTCAGTATTTTACCGCTCAGACGATGTTTAAAGCGTGGTTGTATCGTATCGCACGTAACACTCTTGTTGATGAACTAAGACGGTTGCAGCGTTGGCAGTATGATACGGTTGAAATGGATCAACTTGAAAGTGAATTAATCTCGAGTGACCCCGCGAATGCTATTGACCAGCAGGACAATTTGCAGCAAAGATTTAACCTGTTATTAGAGCAATTGCCGTTTTTGCAGCGAGAAGCATTTGTATTGCAACAAGATGGCTTTAGCATTGCCGAAATTGCTTCGATTTGCGGGGAGCAAAATGAAACCATTAAATCAAGATTACGATACGCTCGTAACTACTTTAAACGCCATTTGGAGCATTTAAATGATTGATAATAAAGATCCCTTTGATCAAAAGTTATCAAAGCTATATCAAACTCGAAAATCTGCTGTCGACGTAAGCGATGAAGTCAATTTGTCGGTAAAGCGCAATATAGAAAGCATAGCGCAGCATGGCGAGATTGCGGATAAGTATAAACAGTTTAGTTTTGTGAAAGCGGCGCTATTGATGGCGGTTTTTGTAGTGGTTTCCGTGCCATTGTTTTCACAATTAAAGCAGCAAATTGAGCTTATTAATCCTGCGCCTGTTAGCGCATCTAATACCGTTGAGTTATATGCAGAAGAGCTTAAAGACAAAGTTAAAACGTCGCACTCGTTACCTGAAGCACCATTATCAAGCAAACCAGAATTTACCTTTACCACCATTGTTGCTGACGCTAGCGAACTTAAATTAGAGCAGTTTAATTTACAAGTGGCACAGCAACTGCGTACGGCCAATCAAGACTTACAAGCACAGCAAGATAGTTTACTCGCTTCGGCAGTAACTCAAGGGCGTTTAATTCGACAAAAAGACATGTGGTTTATTAAGTTTTGCGACGAAAATAGAGAGCTGCTAGCGATGAATGGCGTTGATGAGTTTTTATTGTCAGTACCTGATTTTTCAAACGTTGAGGAAGGCAGCTACTTTGATTTGTACTCCAATAATACTGGCATGCTTGCAATGATAGAAAGCAAAGAAACTAAGCAATGCGACTAATTGAAGGTGACTAGTTAAAAGGAATTAGTTAAAAGGAATTAGTTAAGTGTGACTACCATTATTATTTTTTAGCTGTTAATTACTGTTAACCGCTCGAAGCATAGCGATATGCGGTATGTCATCTTCTAGGTACATATCAGATACGGAGACAAAACCATGCTTTTCATAAAATTTTTCTAAATGTTGTTGGGCCGATATTTTTATATCGGCCTTAGGGTATCGTTGCTTACACAGTGAAATTGCTTCCGCCATTAGTGGGTGACCATAGCCTTTATTTCTCACATCCTCCCGAGTTAATACTCTGCCAATTGCCACGTAGTCATCATAATGAACACCTTGTGGCAATATGCGTAAGTATGCGACGATTTCGTTGTTAATTTTGCCAAGTAGGTGCAGGACACCGTCAGCTCGGTCTAAATCATCTAAGTCGGAATAATAGCAAGTTTGTTCGACGACAAAGACATCAATTCTTAACTTTAATAAATCGTAAAGCTCATCATTTGATAGTTCATCAAAACGTTTGGTTTGCCATTCAATGGTCATTTATATTCCTTTGGCTTGTTAAAGCTTAGAGTTATTTGTGACGTTCTTGTAATTTCGCCATCACAGTATTCATATCAACACCTTGATCGGCAAGTAATACTAAGGTGTGATAAAACAAGTCGGCGCATTCGCCAATAAATTCATCTTTTTGATTGGTTGCCGCGGCAAGCGCTACTTCAACACCTTCTTCACCAACTTTTTGCGCAACACGAGCGGTGCCTCGGCTAAGCAAGTGTGCGGTATAGCTTTCTTCAGGCTTATCATCTTTACGAGTTTCGATAACGTGCTCAAGGTAGCCTAAAAAATTCTTTTGATTGAATACTTCTTCAGGAAAACAAGAATTAGTGCCTAAATGACAGGTTGGTCCTTGTGGCCTAGCGCTGATCAACAATGCATCTTGATCGCAGTCAGAAAGCACTTGTAAGACGTTCAGGAAGTTTCCAGAGCTTTCACCTTTAACCCAAAGTCGCTGCTTTGAACGAGAAAAGAAGGTTGCCTTTGAAGAGTTGAGCGTTGCTGTCAAAGCCTCTTGGTTCATGTAGCCTTGCATTAATACTGCGCCAGTATCGCTGTGTTGAATAATAGCTGGCAGCAAGTTATCCATTTTTTGCCACGCTAACTCGGCGATATTGTCATTTGTTACTATCATAATTTTCTCGATTAATTTCTATTTGTTTGCTTAACGTTACTGGCAATAAGTTGTAAATCCAGTGAATTAACGACGCATCGCAATATCATTGTTTCTAAGATATTGTTTTAACTCTTGAATATCAATGATTCCTTTGTGGAATACACTCGCCGCTAGGGCGCCATCAACATCGGCCTGTTGGTAAACATCTTTAAAGTGCTGCATCGTTCCTGCACCGCCTGAGGCAATGAGTGGAATGTTGCAAACCTCACGAACCATAGCAAGTTGTTCAATATCATAACCTTGGCGAACACCATCTTGATTCATGACATTTAATACTATCTCGCCGGCGCCACGTTGTTGGACTTCTTCTACCCAGTCCTTCGTTTGCCAACGGGTTTTCGCCGATTTAGTTTCATCACCAGTAAACTGGTATACCTGATACTGCTGCGTGTTTTCGTCAAAAAACGAGTCGATACCTACCACCACACATTGCTGACCAAATTGACGGGTTAAATCACTGATTAACTGAGGATTGGCTAAAGCAGGGGAGTTAATCGATATTTTATCAGCGCCCATCATTAACATTTTTTGCGCGTCTTCAATGGTTTTAATACCACCAGCGACACAAAACGGTATATCAATGACACGTGCGATACGTTCAACCCAACTTTTATCAACGGTTCGGCCATCTGAACTGGCGGTAATATCATAAAATACTAACTCATCAGCGCCTTCTTCGGCGTAGCGTTTTGCTAGAGGAACGATATCACCAATAACTTCGTGATCGCGAAATTGCACGCCTTTAACGACAACGCCATCACGAACATCTAAACAAGGTATTATGCGTCTTGCCAGCATGAGATAGCCTCCTTGACGTTAAATTTACCTTCCAATAAAGCGCGGCCTAAAATAATACCATCGGCACCAGAGCGAGCAACGTTGGCAATATCATCTAAGCTACCAATGCCCCCGGATGCTTGCCAAAATATCGTTGGAAATTTCTGCTTCATTTCTTTATACAAAGAAACATTTGAACCAGTTAATGTGCCGTCTTTAGAGATATCAGTACACAATACTTGGGCAATGTTTTGCGCGCCATAAAACTCGATAAGTTGTTCTAAACTCACATCGCTTTGCTCAATCCAGCCGTGGGTCGGCATTAATTTTTCGCCTTTGTCGTTAATTTGCACATCGAGCGCTAACACTATTTTGTCTTTGCCGTACTCTTGCATCCAGCCCTTTACCAGCTCCGCTTGCTTAATCGCTAACGAACCAATAACGACTTTGCTAGCACCAATTTCTAATAGGGTATCGACATCTTTTTGACAGCGCACGCCGCCGCCAACTTGCACAGGCATTGATGCTTGCGAGATGATCTCTTTTAAGCGTTTGGTTTGACGAGCATCAGCATCTTTAGCGCCATCAAGGTCAACTAAGTGCAGCACTTTTGCGCCTTGCTCAAAATAGCTTGCAGCCACTTCTTCAGGGCTTAATGGGTATTCGGTTTTTTGACCGTAATCACCTTGGTAAAGACGAACGATTTTTCCGTTGATCAAATCAATCGCGGGGATGATCATAAACAATACTCCATAAAATTCTTTAATAGTGTTGCACCGGCCTTGCCTGAACGCTCGGGGTGAAACTGTACTCCGTAAAAGTTACCTTGGTTTATGCTGGCACTAAATTCTTGGCCGTAGCGACAAAGGGCTAGCGAATAATCTGATTTAGGTGCGCAATAGGTGTGCACAAAATAGAAGTAATCCTTGTCGGTCAAATCTCTAAATAACGGCGACGGGGTAATGTTGTGTAATGTATTCCACCCCATATGTGGTAAGCGCAGGTTTTTACCTTCGCTCTTACCTTCGCTAGAACTTTTATTTTGGCCTTCAATTTTAGCAATGTTGGTATCGATTAAACCAAGACATGTCGTATCGACGTCATTTTCTACAGAGTGATTAGTCATCAGCTGCATGCCTAAACATATACCGAGAACAGGTTGCTCTAAACTGACAATAACCTCAGCTAAACTTCGATCTAAAATGCCTTTCATGGCAAATTCGGCTGAGCCGACACCGGGCAAGAATACTTTTTTTGCTGCTTTGATATCTTCGATATCACTACTGACCGCAATCTTATAACCGAGTCGTTCGAGCGCAAACTTAAGCGAGCTAATATTCGCACAACCGGTATCAATGATCAGGCCATCAGCATTCTTTTGATTTTTATATTCACTTTTCTTCGACATTAAAGCATGCCCTTTGAACTTGGTAATTGGTCACCGGTTACCTTTATTGCTTGTCCTAATGCACGGCCAAACACTTTAAATAAACTCTCGACTTGGTGATGGCAATTACCTTTTGTAGTCGACAAGTGTAATGTGATCGCCATTGCGTCACTTAGAGATTTAAAGAAATGTTGTACCATTTGAGTGCTCATTTCGCCAACACGATTGTCGGTAAATTCACTATTAAACTCGATATGTGCGCGGCCAGAAAGGTCGATGCTACATTCTGCTTTGCATTCATCCATTGGCAAGACAAAACCAAAACGATTTATGCCAAGTTTATTACCAAGTGCCTCTCGTAATGCTTCACCAATGGCAAGAGCTGTGTCTTCAACGCTGTGATGATCGTCAATATGCAAATCGCCGTCTACAAGACATTCAAGGGAAAACTGTCCGTGAGTGGCAATTTGATCAAGCATGTGATCGAAAAATCCGAGGCCAGTACTGATGTTACTTTTACCGGCAACATCGAGATTTACACTGATCTTAATATCGGTTTCTTTGGTCGTGCGAGTCACGGTTGCTTGGCGAGGATTAAGTAGTAATTTGTCGGCAATATCGTTCCAGTTCAATGTCTGGCGGTCATACTTGATGCCAGTAAGCGCCATGTTTTGCGCCAATTGAATATCAGTTTCTCTGTCGCCGATAACAAATGAATTGGCAAAATTGATTTTACCTTGTTGTAAATAGTCGCTGACTAAACCAAGCTTTGGCTTTCTACAGTTACAATTATCTTGATCAAAATGCGGGCAAATAAGCTGATCGGCAAACTGTACACCTTGGGAATTGAATAGCTCGAGCATTTTGTCATGAGGAATATCAAAATCTTGTTGCGGGTAACTGTCCGTACCTAAACCATCTTGATTGGAAACGATAACGAGCTTGTAGCCGGCACTTTGTAATTTAAGTAATACTGGAATGACGTTCGGCTCAAAGACTAACTTTTCAAGGCTATCTACTTGTTTATCACTGATTGGCTCTTCTATTAAGGTACCATCACGGTCAATAAATAAAATGTCGGAGTTTTTTGGGATATTATTCATGTCGATTAACCTGTTACTGCTTTGATGTTGTAGAAGGGGGATTGGCGATAGATTGATTATAATCATTAACCGCTTGCTTAAATTCAACTAATTCTTGTTTGCTACCGATACTCACTCGAAGGCAATTTTCTAAACTAAGTTGGCTTGATTGATTGCGAATTAATACACCTCGCTCGACCAAAGCATTAAATAACTCTAGCGCATTTTGGGCGTTAAACAATACATAATTAGTCTTAGAGCTGTATCGCTTTATCAGCCATGGTTGCGAATCTAAAAAATCATTAATTTGTGTTCTTAGCTCAATGGTTGAATCAACGCGCTGTTGCATCAGCGTTAATTGCTCGGTCAATGCCGTTGTAGCGATTTGAGCGACCGGGTTTGATATTGGATAAGGAGCAATAATTTTACTCATCATCGCAATGATATATTCGTTCGCTAAAGTAAAACCACACCGTAAACCGGCAAGGGCAAAGGCTTTTGATAATGTTCGTAGTACCACTAAATTTGGGTATTGGTTTATCAGCGATGCAAATGTAAACTCTGGGCAAAATTCAATATAAGCTTCGTCTACCACAACTAGAGCTGAGTCTTTAAACAACTCCAATGTTTTAATAATATCATCGCGTGCAATTACATCGCCGGTCGGGTTATTTGGCGAGCAAATAAATACGATTTTAGCGTTATCTTTGTGATCGGTTAAAGACTTTAAATCGAGTTGCAAGTTTTCTAAAAGAGGAATCGATAAAACATTACAGTTGTGGCCTTTGGCACTGATCGCATACATACCGTAAGTCGGAGGACAGATAATAATGTTATCTTTCTCACTTTCGCAAAAAGTTCTGATCAGAACTTCAATCCCTTCATCTGCGCCGCGCGTGGCAAGTACTTGATTAGTATTTACCTTGGCAAAACTTGCGTAGGCCTGAATCAGCGCCGTTGGTTGAAAGTCAGGATAACGATTTAAGTTTTCTAAATTAACTTGTTGGGCATTGTTACCGCCGGCTTCATTGGCGTTTAACCAACAACTGCCGCCTGATTGTTCACGTCTGGCTGATTGATACGGGATCATTTCACGAACATCCGGGCGAACTAATTTTGAGATCAGGTCAATGTTCACGTTTGCACTCATGACTCTTGCTCCAAACGAATCGTTACCGCACGTTGGTGGGCATCTAAGCCTTCCGCATCGGTTAATTCAATAATGGTCGGTGCTAATGCTTGCAAGCCTTGCTTGGTTAATTCTTGGATCGTATAACGTCTCGAAAAATCAGCAAGGGACAATGATGACAATACTTTTGAATAACCATAGGTTGGTAATACGTGATTTGTTCCAGAAGCATAATCACCAGCCGACTCAGGTGAGTAATTACCGACAAATATAGAACCGGCATTACGCAATGTTTTAAGCAGTGCTTCGGTATCTTCAACTTGGATGCTTAAATGCTCTGGACCATATAGATTAGAAACAGTTGCCGCTTGTTCTAAATTGTCACAAACGATAATACGGCTCTGTGTTAGTGCTTGTTTGGCAATTTCTTTACGAGATAATAATTCAACTTGTTGATCAAGTTGTTGTTGTACTTGTTCTGCTGTGGTTTCGTTATCGGTTAATAAGATAACTTGCGAGTCAGTACCGTGCTCTGCTTGTGACAACAAATCGGCTGCAACAAAGGCTGGATTGGCGCTGTTATCGGCAATAACCAATAACTCAGAAGGACCGGCCGGCATATCAATCGCAAAGCCAGGAATGTTTTGACTTAACTGACGTTTCGCTTCGGTTACAAAACGATTGCCTGGACCAAATACCTTGTTCACTGGCTTTATTGTTTCGGTGCCAATCGCTAACGCAGCTACAGCTTGAGCACCACCTATGGTGTAAATTTCGCCAATTTGACAAAGTTTAGCAGCGTAGATAATTTCATCACTGATGCTGCCATTTTCATTTGGCGGGCAAACTAACACTGTGCGTTTACAACCGGCAAGTTTTGCTGGCACGCCTAACATCAACACGGTCGATGGTAATGGCGCAGTGCCTGCAGGAATATACAAACCGACACTTTCAATACTTTCTGTTTTTAGTGTACAGGTAACCCCTGGCATAGTTTCAACAACGATATCTTGCTGTTTTTGCGCACTGTGAAAACGCTCAATTTGACCATAAGCAGTTTGAATGGCAAGTTTGCGCTCTGCCGATAAACGAGCGGTGGCATTAACCACAGCTTTGTCGGCAAGTTGCAAGCTATCGAGTTTCACTTTATCAAACTTTTCTGTGTATGAGAGCAGGGCAGTATCGCCTTGTCTTTTGATCTTATCGATTATGGCGCTTACTGTAGAACTTAGTTGCTCATTATCGGCAATTGCTGGACGAGCTAGAGTTTCAGTTTGCTGTTGTTGTGACAGTTGTGACCAAACAATCATTGCTTACCCCATCATCTTTTCAATTGGTAAAACTAAAATTGAGTTACAACCCAGTTCAGTTAACTGTTCCATAGTTTCCCAGAAAATGGTTTCAGTGCTAACCATGTGCACCGCAACTCTATCGTCTAATCCTGCTAATGGCAGTACCGTTGGTTTCTCACTACCTGGCAGTAAATTAATGACTTGTTCAAGCTTATCGGTTGGCGCGTGCAACATGATATATTTACTTTCTTTAGCTTTTAATACGCCATTGATACGCGGCAATAACATATCAATAATTGCTTGCTTGCCAGCATTGAGTTTACCAGGACCTTTAATTAGCGCCGCCTTAGATTGGTAAATGACTTCAACTTCTTTTAAACCGTTTGCTTCTAATGTGGTACCGGTTGAAACTAAATCACAAATACCGTCAGCTAAACCGACGCGAGGTGCAACTTCAACTGATCCATTTAACTTACAAAATTCAAACTTGATATTGTTTTCGCTAGCGAAGCGATTTAGTAAACGCGGATACGTCGTCGCTAATCTTAAACCGTCGAGTGAAGGAATACCCTTATATTCAAATTCTTCCGGCAATGCTATTGATAATCGACAGCCGCCAAAATTAAGTGAGCAAATTTTTTCATATTCAGAATTTTCGTCAGTTAATTGACGGTCAAGGGCGTGCTCTTCTAAGGTGTTATCACCAACAATACCTAAGTCACAAACACCATCCATAACAAGTCCTGGGATATCTGAGCTGCGCACCAACATAATATCAACATCCATATTGGCTACATGAGCAAGTAATCGACGTTCTGCAAGGTTAAGTTTCATACCACATTGTTTAAATAAACTTTGTGATTCGTCACTTAAACGACCTGATTTTTGAATTGCGATTCTTAGTCTATTGTTGTCTGCACTGCTCATGTTCATTCCTACTCAATAAGTGTTGTATTAAGATATCTGTTATTGCTTGTCAGAACCTTAAATTTTTTGTTCCAAATTGTTATATCTAATACCAAATGAAATAAATACCTGCGCATTTTCGCTGGTTAAAACAAGTATCTGCTACGTTATAAAATTTATATGTAGAACAACTATATATATAATTTTATGCCTTGCATTTACTCATTTTTCCCCTGCCAAAAGTAGCTCACTTATTTATCTCAATTGGTATATTTCCAAATTCTATTTTCAGAGCCATTAAAAAGCCCCGAAGAGTGAACTCTTTCGGGGCTGGCAATTTTGTCTGCGCTGAAAGGTCCACACCCCCTCAGCGAATAACCTGAGGGCTAGTCGATAATTAAATGATGATGATGTAATTTGCTCAGGTTGTTCATGTTAATTCCGTTATTTTCGGCGGTAAATTCGTTTAATGGCTGCAAAAATGTTAATGGATTGCATACGTGTGTTAAACATAAACGTTTATGCCGCACTAGGTCAAGCTTTTTATTATGTTGAATATGCATTTTTTATAAATAATTATGCTAGCTGTATTCAACCGTTGTCGTTTGTCTCTATTTCTTACGTTTGTTAGTGCTAGCGTGCAATCTTTAGCCTAAGTAGCTGAATCGTTAAACCGATTTAAGTAAGCTGATTTTATTGGTCAAAGTGCTTTCTAATCATAATTGAGTAGTTATAATGGGGTAATTTTTATAAATCAGTTTATTGTTAATGACATCTATTGTTGAGGCTTTTGCAAAAGACGGCCCACTAGCACAAATCATTTCAGGATTTAATCCTCGTCAGGCACAAGTCGATATGGCAATGGAAGTTGCTGATACGATCATGAAAAATAAATCACTGATGGTTGAGGCTGGCACAGGTACTGGTAAAACCTTCGCCTATTTAATTCCGGCATTATTAACAAACAAAAAAGTGATTGTCTCAACCGGTACTAAAAATCTGCAAGAGCAATTGTTCCATAAAGATTTACCGGTGATTAAAAAAGCCTTTGCTAAAGGTCATAAAATTGCACTGCTCAAAGGTCGTTCAAATTATCTTTGTTTGTTTCGCCTAGAACAAAACTTCTCCAGTTCACCACAAAAACGTCAGCAAGCAGGGGTTAGACTAGATGCCAATGTACTTGCCGATTTAGTTGCCGTTCGAGAATGGTCGAGCCAAACTAAATCTGGAGATATAGGAGAACTCACCACTGTTGCCGAAGACTCGAGTTTATTTCCCGAGGTGACATCGACGGTGGATAATTGTTTAGGACGTACTTGTCCTGATTACAATGACTGCTATTTAGTGAAAGCCAGAGAGCGGGCAATTGAAGCTGATTTAGTAGTAGTAAATCATCATTTGTTTTTTGCTGATATGGCATTAAAAGATACTGGTTTTGGTGAATTGATCCCGCAAGCGGATGTAGTTATTTTTGATGAAGCACATCAAATCCCTGATATTGCCAGTGAGTATTTTGGCCAAGCATTTTCCAGCAAGCAATTAATGGAGTTGGCCGCTGATTGTTTGACGGAATATCGCACTGAATTAACCGACGTGAAGCAACTGTCAAAGGCTGCCGAAAAATTGCAGCGCAGTGCTAGCGACTTTCGATTATTGTTTGCTCAAGATCCCACTCGCGGCAATTGGCGGCATTTAGTTCAAGATGCTCATTATGCGCGAGCGTTTAGCCAGTTACACGATGACTTAAACTTTTTATATGAAGTATTAAAGATGTGTATTTCGCGTTCAGAAGTCATAGATAGTTGCTTTGAGCGTGCCACCGAATTACTTACTAAATATGAAGTGATGCAAGATACTGAAAGCTTTGGTGTCAGTCTTTGGTATGAAACAACGAGGCGTCATGTGGTGTTGCACCAAACGCCATTATCTATTGCAGATAAATTTAAAGACTACATGCTAAGTCACGAATCTGGCTGGATTTTTACCTCTGCAACGCTGGCGGTTAACAATGACTTTAGCCATTTTAGCGATGCCTTAGGGTTGGGGGGCGCGAAGAAGTTATTATTGGATAGCCCATTTGATTATCCTGAACAATCAATGTTGCTGGTGCCAAGGTATTTACCACAATCGTTTGACAATAAGCGAGCAACGGCGCTGGTTAATATTGCCATTAGCTTGATCAAAGCAAGTAGTAGTAACTGCTTTATCCTATTTACTTCCTATCGAATGATGAACCAAGTCGCCGAATTGCTGGCTGAAGAAATAGATAACACTTTGTTGGTACAGGGACAAACCGCAAAAAGCGTCTTGCTAGAGCGTTTTATGGACGATAAAGGCGCGGTATTATTAGCAACGGCTAGTTTTTGGGAAGGTGTCGATGTACGTGGTGATCGTTTAAATTGTGTGATCATAGATAAGCTGCCATTCGCTTCGCCCGATGATCCTTTGCTACAAGCACGTAGTGAAGATATTAAACGTCAAGGTGGCGACCCTTTTAAACAGATCCAGTTACCACAAGCGGTCATTTCTTTAAAGCAAGGAGTAGGTCGGTTGATACGTGACGTAAGTGATAAAGGCGTATTGGCTATTTGCGACCAACGCTTAGTAAATAATCCTTACGGCGAAGTGTTTTTATCAAGTTTGCCGAACATGAGCAGAACCCGAGAATTGAACAAGGCTGTGAAATTCTTACAAAAAATAAATAAAACAGACGAGAAATGACGATGACAAATTGTCTTAGTAGGATATAATTTAACATTGTCCTAGTTCTAAACCGTTTACCATTTAAGAGAGTATATTTTGAATTATTTGGCCATTGATGCCTCAACCGAAGCATGTTCCGTAGCACTTCGTTTTAACGATAAAACTTATAGTCGTTACGAATTATGCCCACAGTCTCATAGTTTGATGTTGTTACCTATGGTTGATGAGGTGCTAAAAGAGGCTGGCGTTAAATTGAATCAACTTGATGGTTTAGTTTATGGCCGTGGTCCAGGTAGCTTTACTGGTGTGCGTATAGGCATTGGTGTTGCCCAAGGCTTGGCTTTTGCCGCAAACTTGCCGGTCGTCGGGGTATCAACTTTGCAAGCAATGGCGCAGGCGGCGTATATGAAACACGGCCAAAGCCTAGTGTTATCGGCAATTGATGCTCGCATGAGTGAAACATACAGCGGATTATTTCGTCTAGATCAAAACAATTTAATGCAAGCGGTTGTTGATGAAGTAGTGATGGCACCTGAAAAACTACATGATCATTTTGTTGAGCATTACTCAAAACCTCAAGACAGTGCATCAGCACCTTCTGCAACTAAGTTAAATGGTGTCGGCAGTGCGTGGAATGCCTATGCTGAACAATTAGCTAATATTGGCGATATAAATATTAATGATGACATCGAGTTTCCAACGGCTGAAGCAATGTTAGAAATCGGTGCTATTGCATTAGATAACGGTGACGGAGTCAGTGCTGAACATGCTCAACCTGTTTATCTGCGTGATACGGTTACTTGGAAAAAGCTGCCAGGGCGAGAGTAATTAATAAAGACTGATCATAAGCAACAACTTATTGTAGGGCGTAAAAAAGTTGTACGACATAAAAAGGCTGTAAATGATAAATAAAAGCGATGCTCATTCTAAACTTTCTCGTTTAGGTAACAATTTTTGGTTGTTACTTGTTGTCGCTCTAGTACTGCAATATATTCCTTTCCTATCGATTCCCTTTAATTGGCTCGAGAGCTATTTTCATGAAATAAGCCATGGTCTAGCAGCACTACTGACCGGTGGTTCGATTGTTCAAATTGAATTGTTTACCAATGGCGCAGGTTTATGCACGACTTTGGGGGGGAGCACATTTGTTATCGCTTTTTCGGGCTATGCTGGAGCGGTAATGTGGGGTGTGTTGATGTATAAAATTGCGCAATTAAACAACCGTGTTACTCATATAGCGAGTGCATTATTGGCGCTACTGATTGTCGTCAGTTGCCTATTATGGGTCAGAGATTTACTCACTTTATTTATCTGCTTATGTTTGCTGGCGCTATTTCTATTTAGTCTTAAGATTTCCCATTTTCCTATTCTCCCTGTAGTATTAAAGTTGTTTGCAATCATGGTGTTATTGAATAGTCTTAAGTCTCCGTTGTACTTAATTGATAATCAAAATATTGGTGATGGCGCAATGTTGGCATCACTGACCTTTATTCCTGAAATGGTTTGGATTGTTATTTGGTCAGCGATTGGTGCAAGTGGAATTTATTATTTAAGGAAGTCTTAATGAAACAAGTCATATTATTTGTCGTTGTTGGTTTAATGCTTGGTGGCTGCAACACGATCCCAGAGCCGTTACGGGTGAGTGAAAATACACCGTTAGTCGACTTCTCTGATGTTAGAGCGATGCCAAATAATCACAATGGTATGGATGTTCGTTGGGGCGGTGTGATCGCTGAAGTAAAAACTTTGCATAACAAAACCATGCTAGAAGTGGTTCGTATGGACTTGGCAAGCTCAACAAGACCAAAGGTAGAAGATAAAACCGAAGGCCGTTTTCGAATTTACGCCGATGGTCTATTAGATCCGATTATTTTTGAAAAAGGGCGACAAGTAACTGTATTAGGTAAAGTTGCACCGTCGGAAACGGGTAAAATAGGTGAATTAGAGTACCAATACCCTGTAGTTACTTCAAATCATGTACATCTATGGAAAGTCAAAACCATTATTAGAGTTGAACAACCAAATATTTGGCATAGCCCTGCTTACTGGCACTATCGACCAACTTATCGCTATTATCCTGCAGGTTACCATGGACCTATACAGGGAAACGTAAAACCTAAGATCAGGCCAAAACCCAAAACGAAAACCAAGTAGCAAATATTATATACCAAATACTTAACACGAAAGCCGGTTTTAACAACGCAATCATTATTACCAGGTAATATTGTTTTTTAGAGTAGTTTATTATTGAGAACTTATTGATGACTCACCAATGCAAAGAGCTAGCGCTTCCTTTTGGCGAACAAACCATAGCAGCATTAACAGCGGGCAGCGAAGGAAAAGAAATCGTGTTATGTGTACACGGTTGGCTCGATAATGCGGCGAGCTATTTGCCGTTTTTTAATGAGATGAGTGAGCAAAATCATCCTTTACTCGACAACTATCATTTCATTGCCATCGACTGGCCAGGTCATGGCAAGTCATTCCATCGCAGTGCTGATGCACATTATCATTTTATTGATTGGAGTTATGATTTATTGTTACTCATTGAAAGTAATCAATGGTCAAAAGTTTCAATTATTGGTCACTCGATGGGCGGAATGGTCGCTAGTGCATTTGCCTCTGCATTCAACGATAAGGTCAACAATCTTATATTGATAGAAGCAATAGGGTTGTTGACCGGAACTGAGAATCCGTCTGAGCAGTTGCGTAAGGGGATGCAATCTCGGTTGGCAAATAAAAACAAACGACTCAATGTTCATAAAGATATTAATCAGGCAGTGATAGCCCGTATGACAGTGTCTGATTTAAAAAATGACAGTGCTACCTTGCTAGTGCAACGAGGCTTAAACAAAGTGGATGGCGGCTATAGTTGGTCAAGCGATGCAAGGCTACGCAATACGTCGCCACAGCGCTATTCACTTAAACAGGCTATCCAAATCATCTCAAATATCCATTGTCCGGTTTCGGTAATCGTTGGCGATAACGGTTTTGATATGGTGCAAACAGGGATTAAAGTGTTTGCCGAGCACTATTCTAGCTATCAACAATTTACACTTAAAGGTGGTCATCACCCTCATATGGAAAGTGTGTCTGAATTTATCGATATCTGTGAGCAGCAACTGTAATTAACCTGTATTTAAGATAACTACTATAATTGAAACAAATACTTAAGTATTGAATGCAAATCAACTGTTTCTCTAAAGGAGAATGTTAGTGACAAAAATTTGGCTTGAGCAAAGTTACCCAGAGGGCGTACCTTTTGAAATAAATGCCGACAAATATCAATCGTTGGCACAAATGTTTGATAAATATGGCGCGCTATACGCTGATAAAACCGCGTATATCAATATGGGGGCAGAACTTTCTTTTGGCCAAGTGCATCAGCAGGCGCAAGACTTTGCTGCGTATTTACAACATCAATTAAAACTGCAAAAAGGCGATAAAATTGCCATTATGGTGCCTAATACTTTGCAATATCCAATTGCACTATTTGCCGGAATTATTGCTGGCTTAGTGGTGGTAAATGTCAATCCGTTATACACCGCTAGAGAATTAAAACATCAACTAAATGACAGTGGTGCAAAAGCCATTGTTATTATCGAAAATTTTGCCTGTACGCTTGAAAAAGTCATTGCTGATACGCCTATTGAACATGTGATCCTCACGTCGATGGGCGATCGATTAGGGATGGTCAAAGGCGCGTTAGTCAATTTTGTCTGTCGCCATGTGAAAAAACTGGTACCTTCATTTGCTCTTAACAATGCGATCCCATTCAATCAAGTGTTGGCCGAAGGGAAAAGCTTAACCTTTAAACCTGTCGACATAAACGGTGACGATTTAGCGTTTTTGCAATATACAGGTGGTACCACTGGCGTATCAAAAGGAGCGATGCTTAGTCACCGCAACATGGTCGCAAACTTAGAGCAAGCGAAAGGTGTTTTAGAGCCATTACTGGTCAAAGGCGAGGAATTTGTTGTTACAGCATTGCCGCTTTATCATATATTTGCATTAACGGCGAATTGTCTCACTTTCTTTACCTTAGGTGGCTCCAACTTATTGATCACCAATCCAAGAGATATGCCGGGGTTTGTTAAAGAATTAGGTAAATACAAGTTTACTGCGGTCACTGGCGTCAACACTTTATTCAATGGTCTGTTGAATACTCCAGGGTTTGAACAATTAGACTTTACTCATTTAAAAGTCTCTCTTGGTGGCGGTATGGCGGTGCAACGAGCCGTTGCAGAGCGATGGCAAGAAGTCACAGGTACTCGCTTATTAGAAGGTTATGGCTTAACCGAGTGTTCGCCGTTAGTGACAATAAGTCCCTATAACCAAACGGCCTTTAATGGCAGTATCGGTCTGCCGGCGCCATCAACTGATGTAAAAATTATCGATGACCAAGGCAATGAGTGTGACATTAACCAACCTGGGGAAATGTTTGTCAAAGGCCCGCAAGTGATGGTGGGTTATTACAATCGTCAACAAGCGACCGACGAGATATTAAAAGATGGCTGGTTAGCAACAGGTGATATTGCGGTGATGGATGAAGCCGGATTTTTTAGCATTGTTGACCGTAAAAAAGATATGATCATCGTCTCTGGCTTTAATGTGTTTCCAAATGAAATTGAAGATGTGGTGATGATGCATCCTAAGGTTGTTGAAACCGCTGCTATTGGTATACCACATGATATTAGTGGCGAGATTGTGAAGATATTTGTGGTGCGAAATGATGATTCATTGACCGACAAAGAATTGATAAAGCACTGTAAAGAGAATCTGACTAATTATAAAGTGCCGAAATTAGTAGAATTTAAAGACGAATTACCGAAATCGAATGTAGGTAAAATTTTGCGACGCGAATTGCGTTAGTAGAGTTAGTTGCGTATATAACGTCAATTTTCATCATATTGAGTAAACATCGCCAAATGCCCTAATTAAATTAGGGCATTTTTGTTTGCTTTATCGCCGTTTTCTTTATTCTTTGTTAAAGATACCACTAAAGCGAATTATAAGTGTTGACAGCGACCACTAAAGCTCGGACACTTTTAATATTCGGTTTAGGTTGTTCATCTTAGGCCTTCCATTTTAGCCATTATATTACTTATAGAGATTTATGCGTGCAGTTTATTTATATTGAGGATTTTGAAACATTAGAACAATATTGTCAGTCGGCGAGACAGCAAAAGCTTGTGGCCGTCGATACTGAATTTGTTCGCACTCGAACCTTATATCCAAACTTAGGGTTACTACAAGCATATGACGGTAAACAGTTAGCACTCATTGATCCCGTTGCAATTGACGATTTAACACCATTTTGGCAATTGTTGATGGACGAAAATTGTCAAAAAATAATTCATTCATGTTCGGAAGATTTAGAAGTGTTTTTGCACTCAGGTAACTGCAAACCGGCGAATATGATTGACTCACAAATCCTTTTGTCGTTTCTAGGCCACGGTTTATCAATGGGTTATGCGGCTATGGTTAAACATTTTCTCGATATTGATATAGATAAAAGTGAATCTCGTACTGATTGGATGAAACGACCATTGACTGAGCGTCAGTTAGATTATGCCGCGTTGGATGTTTGGTATCTACATCAAATAGCACCGAAAATTATTGAGCATGCGAGTGATGCTGGTTTTTTAACAGCGGCGACTGAAGAGACTCAAGCTCAAATTGATAAAAAGTTTACACCTATCGATGCAACGAAACTTTATTTGGATAATAAACAAGCTTGGAAATTAAAGCCACAGCAGCTTAATTTGTTAAAAGCACTACTTACTTGGCGATACGAACAAGCGGTAAAACGAAATTTACCGTTTAGCTTTGTTGCCAAAGACCACACGTTAATGATTGTCGCCCAGCGTAACCCGCAAAATGTTGGCGCGATGGCGAGTTATGATGGTATTGAGATCCTTGATGTTCGGCACAAAGGTAAGGCGATGTTAAATGTATTACGCGCTGCCAATAAAATACCGGCGGAGCAATATCCACAAGTGCTGACAAGATTAGATTCGTATCCAGGCTACAAACAAATCTTTAAGCAAGTAAAACTTAAGCTGACCAGTTTGGCTCAACAGCATAATTTAGATGTTCAAGTTGTCGCAGGTAAAAGACAAATTAACCAATTTCTTTGCTGGTTTTGGAAGCTTAATGAACAGCATAATCACCCTGAGAAAGTCGAGCTAATTAATGGCTGGCGCAAGGAGATGTTTAAAGATGAACTCGTTGCTTTTGCCGAGAGTGGATTTTAGTCTCATTAGTTCTAGCCTTTAGTTCTAGCAATTGGGTTAGCATTCTGGCCCGTATCTAAGGTAGTGTGTAAATTAGTGATAAATTATTCGAAACCTTTCGCTATTTTCGAAGTCTGAATTATATCAGTGAACCTATCAAGTGTTGCAGTAATTGCTATTCCCTACGAAAATAGAGAATCACTGGCAACAGAGATTTCAGTTAATTGATTATTTGACCTAATTGATATGCTTTTTATCTTTCACCACTATGGCTGTGGTGTTATATTAATGATTTATACCAATTGAGATAAATATTATACTTGGTATTACTTATTTAGCCGAAGTAACTCGGTTGAATGCCTTGATAAAATTACGTTAACTGAGTGATAAAAACATGTTGTGTGCGGTTTATAAAAGCCCAAAAAAACAAGAAACCTATTTGTTTGTAAAAAAGCGCGATGATTTTTCAGCGGTACCAGAGGTTTTAAAGCAAACGTTTGGCACGCCACAATTGGTAACCATAATTAACCTCGCTAAACGAGACAAATTAGGCTTTGCTGATATCGAGAAATTGAAGGTTGCGTTAACTGAAAAAGGTTTTTATTTGCAACTGCCACCACCTACAGAAGATTTATTAAAAAAACATCGTATTGAAAACGGTGTAGAACAAGATTAGTCGGAGATGTAAATGACCATAAAATCACGTTTGGCGCCATTGTTGTTCGCCAGTTCATGCTTATTCTCAGCAGTTACCTACGCTCAAGTAGCGTCAAATCAATCCTCAGAGCGTGACGTTAGTTTTGAAACTTATGTTGAATCGTTAAAACAGCAAGCCGCAGAAAAAGGCTATTCAAAGCAATTGATTGATAGCGCATTTTCAAAAGTAAAATATCATAAAAGAGCCGTTGCCGCCGACAGAAGTCAACCTGAAAGTGTTGAAACGTTAGAAACCTATTTACCTAAACGTGTCCCAGATTGGAAAGTTGAAAAAGCGCAACAGATGCTTGAAAAGCATGGTGATGAGTTGCGCAAGATTGGCAAAGAGTTTGGTGTACAGCCAAGATTTATCATCTCTCTTTGGGCATTAGAATCTAATTTCGGTAAGATCCAAGGCAATTATAATGTGGTGTCAGCACTGGCAACGCTTGCTTATGATGGTCGCCGAGAAACATTTTTTAAGTCGCAACTATTTGATGCACTCGAAATTCTGAAACAAGGGCACATCGATAATGAAGATATGAATGGCTCATGGGCGGGCGCTATGGGGCATAATCAGTTTATGCCAAGTTCATTCTTAGCCTATGCTGCCGATGGTGATAAAGATGGTCGTAAAGATATCTGGAACAATACCTCAGACGTATTTGCTTCGATTGCCAATTACTTGAAAAAAGTAGGCTGGAATAGCGATATTACCTGGGCTAGACAAGTGCAATTACCACAAGGTTTTGATTATTCATTAGCGATTCCACAACGCACTGGCGGCCGTAAGCCATGGTTAAAGCAATGGGCTAAGACTGAAATGAAGTTAAGCAAGTGGCAACAAGTTGGTGTGAGAAAGTTCGATGGCTCTGATTTACCAATGGTAGATATCGATGCTGCATTAGTATTTCCTGATGGCGAAGAAGGCCGAGCTTATCTAGCCTACGATAACTATAAGTCGTTAATGCATTGGAATCTATCTTACTATTTTGTCACTAGCGTTGGCCACTTAGCCGATAGAATTAAATTCGAGCAGTAATTGAATTTGATCGTTTAGATAGACGATTGAAAAAGTCATAAAGAAGAAAAGGTGAGCTTGCTCGCCTTTTCTATTTTACAACATTTATATAAAGTATAATGTTAACTACACTGATGTAGATAATGTGAAACTAAAACAAAACAAAACAAAACAAAACAAAACAAAACCAAAACCAAAACCAAAACTAAGGTTAACCAGAGAGTATTTTGTGAGTAAAAAAAATAACCGTAAAAAAGCGCCTGCAAAACCAGTTGTTGAAGCATTCTGGGAAACCAAATCATTAAGTGAAATGACGGAAGCAGAATGGGAGTCATTATGTGATGGTTGCGGTAAATGTTGTCTACACAAAATAATCGAAGAAGAGCATGATGATGATACCGAGATCGTTGATGAAGGCATGCAAGCACCGACGGACTATATTCGCGAAGGTGAGACCATGCTTTATACCAATGTCGTTTGTTATTTGCTTAATGATAAAACCTGTAGTTGTTCTAAATACCAAGAGCGTACAAAACTGGTACCAGATTGCGTGAAATTAACCCAAGATAATCTCAATGATATCTTTTTTATGCCGGATAGTTGCACCTATCGACGCCTGCATGAGGACAGAGGGATCCCATCTTGGCACCCTTTATTACATAAAGGCAAAAAGTCAGCAATGCATAAAGCAGGAATGTCGGTACGTGGTAAAATAATAAAAGATAACGAGGTAGACTTGCAAGATTATGAAGATCACCTTGTTACTTGGCCGCTATCAGATATCGACTAAGATAATATTGCTATGCATGCTGTTCATAAGCTCTATCAAATTCGTAAAAGCATAAGCACAAGAGAATTTAAAGCACGTGGTGCCGGTGTAAAACGCTGTGAGCAATGTCGTATCGACCAGCGTTACTGTATTTGTTCGATGGTAAAACAATCTCCCTGTAACGCCGCATTTTTATTGTTAATGTTTGATGATGAAGTGCTTAAGCCGAGTAATACCGGACGTTTAATTGCTGATGTTATTCCTGATACTCACGCTTTTATTTGGCAAAGAACTCAAGTCTCAGAGCAATTACAATTGCTGCTAGAAGATGAGAAATACCAACCCTATATTATTTTTCCTGAACAATACGCAATGCCTGGACAGGTGGTCTTTACTGATAAACCACAAGGGGGAGATGACGGCAAAACTCCTTTGTTTATTGTTATTGATGCAACGTGGCGACAAGCCAAAAAAATATTTAGGAAAAGCCCGTATCTACATCATCTACCATTGTTGTCGTTTACTAATAACGGTCAAGGAGAAAGCAGTGAAGATTCTCGCTACCATGTGCGCAAAACTGTAAAAGAAGGGCACTTAGCGACCGCTGAAGTGGCCAGTAAAGCGCTTGCTATGTTTGGTTTTAGTCGCAGTGCTGGTTTATTAGATAGATGGTTTGATGTATTTAGTTATCGCTATCAAAAATGGGTAATGCAAGCTAATAAAGGCGATGAAAATGCAATTGACAATTATCAGGCATTTATCGCTAAAGAATTTCGCTAAATCGATTCCATAATAAAGCTCAAGTTTAGAATAAATAGTTGCATAATTTAATCAGCTTGATAACGTAAATCTACAATAAACATATCGGGAACATCATGTTCAATTACAACTCAAATTTAATTACTAGAGTATTACATTCGGCTAACCACAAGTTTTGTAAGGCAATCGCAAAAAATTGCATAGTCATTGTAATGGGAGTTGTCTATAACGCTCAATGTTTAGCTGAAGATGAGGTGTTTTTAGCCACTCTTAATGGCGATGAATTGGTTTCGGTAAACAATATTTCCAATCGTATTGGTTATGATAACCAACCACATTTTACGCCGGATTCTAAAGCCGTCTTATTTACATCTGAATTTGCTAATGCAGACAATGGTGTTAGACAAACAGATAGCATGCGCTATGACATTGCAACCAAACAGTTATCTAATATCAGCAATACGCCAAATGCCAGTGAATACTCTCCGACTGTGACTCCCGATGGCAAAAACTTTTCGATGATACGAGTTGCAGGCGATGGCAAGCAATTATTATGGCAATACCCGTTGAACGTGAAAGAAGTTTCAGCAACTAACAAGGCAAAGCAACTCTCTGACATTCATGATGTAGGTTATCACTTGTGGCTAAATAACGATGATTTATTGTTGTTTGTACTTGGTGAGCCAATGGTTTTGCAAAGAACGTCACTTAGTCTGAATAAGTCAACAATGGTGGATACTAATATTGGTCGAACGTTACGAAAAGTGCCTAACAAGGCATTGTTTAGTTACACCAAAGGCAGCGACAAAGGCTCAACATTGATGCTATTTAATCCTACCGATAATAGCACTAAAGCAACGGTGCTGTTACCGAAGCAGAACATGTACTATGCCTGGCATCAAACCAAGGGCAATGTTTTGACGGCAGAGAAAAATACCGTGGTGAGCATTGATTTAAGCCATGACTTAAAAACGGCGACTTGGCAGCCATGGTTAAACTTTGCAGAATATTGTAGCGGATATATCACGCGCATGAAGATGTCTGACGATGGTCAATATTTTGCCTTTGTATGCGTGACCGAGGATGAAAAATAGCAAGTGGCTTAGCACCTGCTTTTTAATATTTCAGACTTTCAATAACTTATAAAACGTTGAGTGTTTCCATGCTTTAACGTTGAACAGTTAATCTAAGGCGATTAACTGTTCATTATATAGTTTGCCATTGTCGACGTAATGGCTTGCTCCCTTTGCAATCATCTGTTGCTGTTGTTCACTAAGCTGTTTTACAATTTTAGCTGGGCTACCAAGGACTAAAGAGCCATCTGGTATTTCCATGTTTTCAGGCACAAGTGCATTGGCACCAATCAAACAACCTTTGCCGATCTTAGCGCCATTAAGCACAACCGCATTCATGCCTATCAACGAGCCATCATCAATTGTGCAACCATGGAGCATTACTTTATGACCAATGGTGACGTTTTTACCGATAGATAAAGGAAATCCGCTGTCAACGTGTAAGATACTACCATCTTGTATATTAGAGTTTTCGCCTACAGTTATGGTGTCATTATCTGCACGTATAACGGCATTGAACCAAACAGATGCATTATCATGTAGTACCACTTCGCCTATCAGTGTTGCATTAGGTGCGACAAAGCAATCACCATGAAAATTTGGTTTTTTATTACCCAATTGATAAATCATATTGATATTTAACCCTTTTTTATTATCACTAAATTTGTATTAATTTAACTTTTATTGTTATATTGAGTATATCAAGCTGGCGACTAAAGCATTAATTTATTTATTTGCCGATTGATAAGAGGGAACGAAAGAGGATAATAATAATGACAGATCCCAAGATAGACCTAATAGAGCGGCGCAGAAGTTTCCGTATTGATATGGAAAATGAGCCCGTTGATATTAGTTGGCATGACCGTGATGGTCAAGCTCATAAAATTCAGTGTCCGTGCGCCGACTTTTCAAAAGGCGGATTGCGTATAATCTATGATTTTGCAATTGCAGAAGACACAGAAGTAACGTTTAAATTTCAGGCGGATCACCCAGATAGCCAGAGTTTAACGGCCAAAGTAGTTCGATGTAATGAACTCACCGATGGTAAATTTTCAATCGGATTTCAGTTGCTGTAAAAAAGCCTAGCCCCCAAGCTAAAGTCTTTATTTAAATAATAAATACAGTGAAATGAAGGAACAGACTTATGATTCTATTAGTCGGTGGAGAAAAAGGCGGAAGCGGAAAGAGTTGCTTAGCACAAAACATTGCGGTTTTTTTCGCGAAAGAGAAAAATGCCAGTGTATTGATCGCAGATTGCGATCCACAAAGAACGAGCTCAGATTGGATCCACGCTCGAAATAACAACCCAAACATGGTGACAATTAATTGTATTCAATTATACGGAAAGATCAGAAACGATCTTCTCAGTTTAAATGAGCATTACGATTACGTAATTGTTGACTGTGGCGGACAAGATAATTTAGCACTTCGAGCTTCGATGTCGGTTGCCGATCACGTTTTAATCCCGATGCGACCAAAACGCCGTGATATTAAAACCGCACCACACATGGAAGACATGCTAAGTACTTGTAAAATGGTTAACCCTAAGATGATCGCATCATTTGTGATCACTCAATGTCCATCATTACCTAACCAAGCACCTAGAATTTTGGAAGCCAAAGAAGTATGTGCTTCATACGGCATGAATGTTTTAGATGCGATCACCTATGCCCGTAACGTATATGATGACAGTGAAGAAAGTGGTATGTCAGTTCTAGAGGCTGAGCCAAACGGTAAAGCTGCAAATGAAATTCGTCAAATTGCCACCGAAATGATGGCAATCGAGCAGGAGTTGAGTTATGAGTTTAGCTGATCTTAAAAAGCAAACGATTGCACCATCATCATCAAAACCTAAATCATTTACCGTTGATGATTTTATTGAAGATGCTGCGAACTATGCTTTAGGGAAAGGTGAAATCGTTAATGCTGACATGCAAATGCAATTGCATATACAAGCGCAGCAATTGTCGGAGCAATTAGCTTCGATAGCTGCAGAAGACAAACCATTTAAACATGCAACGTTCACCTTGAGTGAAGAAGTGATTGAACAATTAAATGAATTGTCGAGTAAAACCAACATAGCTAAATCGAGACTGCTTCGAATATTGGTTCATAATTTCTATTACAAAGAAAATCCGAGCCAGCTACATATTAGCGATGTAAAATAGCGCTTTGTTTGATACTCAGGCCATTTTATCTATGAGGAAATGGATAAGCCGTTATAGTTACTCTATAGCGGCTTTGTTATTTTTACTGCTCAATTTGCTACTCAAGATTGTTTGACAGGGTGGATTTACATATCCTCTGCAATTGCTCGACTATTAACACTTAAATCTTCACTACCAGCAATTACTGTGCAGCCGTTTTGCGTTAGTGTGCCATAATCGTGAATGATGTAACGCTTGATCTCTATTGGCAATTCTTCGCGCTGTGCTATCTCGACAACCTGTTTAAATGGCTTATTTTGAACAGTCATAATTGCAACTCATTTGCTTAATGTGGACTATTAATGATAGTTGGGGTCAGTATTTATACAGAAATGAGTGTCAATTGAATGTTTTGAGCAGTAACTTTAGTTGTTTTATTATTAGCGACCTTGAAAGCCTTTAATTATAGGGTAGGGAATTGTTCTATGAAGGAAATCCTCTAAAGCATTGACAAGAATTATTAAAGTAGAGAGTTAAGCTTTTTAGGATCAGAGACATTGCTGCATCTGATAAAATAGTAATTATCTTCAACACTGGAAATTTGAATTTTAAACTTAATAATTTCTTCTTTTACTTCATCCATATAATATTTGTTAGACTCAGTAAACTCTTCTAATAAAATTTTATTTCCTTTGTCAATTTTCTTATTTAGAACGTCTATATGATAACTTTTGGATTTGTATTGATCGACGCGAGCCGCTAAATAACCGCACTTTTTATTCTTGCTTTCATCTATTACCCATGAATCAACTAATAACCTATTTCTATCTTCATGGTTTGATTTGCCAAGCTCTTCATATGAGTCGTAAGCCCAAAGTGTAGCTATTTTCTCTGTTGCTAAGACACTAAAACTAGGCATAAGGAAAATAACAAGTGTTAAGTTTAAACTAAGGTTTTTCATCATTGAACCATAGAGTTTATTTGAAAAAAGCAGTATCGTTAATTTTAAAATGCTTAATAAGGTTTACTTATTATTATGTTTTGCTTCGTAGCAAGCTTTGTAGAATGCTGTGGCGAATTTTAATGCTGCATCTTTTTTAAGGTAATTTGGGTCATATGCAGGAACGTCATACGCTGCCATTACTAACTTTTCTAATCCTTTATATTTTTTCGACGCATCAACAATACTCGTTCCATTTTGTCGATCAGTCATGATTAAACCACTCCAGTTATACATATCATCACAGCTCATGAACATTGGTTCTACCATAGCTGGAGGCCTTTTAAAACCGTAATTAGCTTTACTAGTTGCACAACCTGATACGCTCAATACAAACACAAGTATAAAAATAATATTTTTAGTCATAAGCTCTATTCTTTAATCTGTTTAATTGAGCGAATTATAACTATCGGAATGTAATAGTGTCTAACTCATTTGTAACGCGCGATTCTATTTTTAAAAAAAGGTAATTAATATCTCCCTATCGAAAGTAACTTAGTAAGTTTCCAAATGAAAAATTTAATATTAGTAATCAGTTCATTAATCTTTTTGTCAGCCTGTCAAATGACAGGTGTTTACGTAAGTGATTTACCTTTAGAGAAAGAAAAAATTATAAGTTTTGATAATAAATCAAAGTCAGAATTATACGGTAACACTCTGGATTTCTTTCCTCATTATTGGAAAAACTCGAAAGCAGTTATCCAAATGCAAGACGAAAATAGAGGTCGAATCATTGCAAAAGGAAATATTGGTTCACATGGTTATGGTGTACAAATTAAAGCAACGGTGCAGATTGATGTAAAAGATGGAAAAGCTAGAATTTCTATAACCCATATAAGTAACAAAAGTGATCAACCTGGTGCAATCGAATACGCTGGTATCTCAAGAGATGGAATGATCAAAGACAATCAACAAGCAATTGATAATTTATTTTTCGAATATGAAAGATTTATCAACCAAAACATTAGCAATGATGATTGGTAATCGATAAGCATTTAATACCAGATTAAGCTGCTTGATATTAATGAAATATCAAGCAGCTTTTTGTTTGGAGTAGTAATGTGAGCAGCTTTTATAAATGCCGTGTATAAAGCCTTATAAATAAAGACAGGGAATTGTTCTATAACGGAAGTTCCTTTGGAAATCCATAAATTTGAATTGTTGCGGTTTTATATCATTGTAGAAAAATAACGCATATCTATAATTTGAGGCTTTAATGCAAGTTTTGTAACGCGAATTTCATAAAGCTTCCCAGAGCCGACAACATTAAAATAGTCATCACAATAGTATGCACAATCAAAATCTAAAGGCTTAAAAGTACGGTGGTCTGAATATTTATGTAATAGCCGAATTTCGCCACCAATTGGTTCTTGTATGACTTCAATGTAAACCAAATGAGTATCGGAAAACAGGTATTTCAAATGGTATAAAGGTTGTATCCAGTATATTAAACATACAATGGCGATTGTAATGACCGTATTAGGCACCGTAGATGCTTTCTGTGTCCAGTCTATAAACTTGTTTAGCAAATTAATTCCTCTTTTCTGAAGCATTGTGAAATATGATTACGAAATTTACCATGCTTATTTTGAATCTACGTTTAGCTTATGAAAGCACGTATATTGTAAACTTATTAATATAGGGTGAACTTTGTCTTTCTCTAATCCTAGCTTCTGTCTTTCATGATCCATGCAGTCATCGTATTTATATTTATAAATAGCTATAGGTGAATAAATAATTGCCGCGCCAATAATTAATGCGCCTAAAATAATTTCAATTTTAAATTTCATTTAATTCCCTTATGCTAATTTTATGTTGAGTAACATGAATTGCCTTTCTAGGATTTTTATTCATAGTAGATATTACATCTCTTGAGGTAAATTCATCGATTAGTTTATTAGGAGTTTTTGATTCTTGTATGACATCAGAAACTATTAAAAGCATTAATGAATCCCTCGTTTTAACCGAGAATTTATCATTAGGCGGTTTTCTAGCATGCTCCACGTCGGCACCTATAAACTCGCACTCTAACCATTCCATTATCTTTTGCTTGTTGTTCAGCATTTCTATTCCATATCGATTAATCATTATCAATAACCATAACAAAGGTTAGTCATTGTCACTAAACATTTATTATCAAATTAATAAGTAGTTACGTGTATTCATTCTATTCGTTTTGGTTTTTATGAATAGTAATGTGAGTCGTTTTTATAAATGCCGTAATTAAAGCTTTATAAATAAAGACAGGGAACTGTTTTACATATAAAATGGCCTTTTTTATAGCCCCATTTAAATTAGAGACAAGCATGCGTCTTGATAAATACCTTTGTCGTTGTACTGAACTTTCCCGAACGGAAGCAAAAAAATTGCTCAAAATTGGCGCGGTAAAAGTCAGTGATGAAACCATTAAAGATCCTGGCTTTCAGGTATACGAAGAATCCGACGTGACTTTGCATGGCAATAAGTTAAGTTTTGCAACAGCGCGTTATATTATGCTGCACAAACCGCAAGATTGTATTTGTTCAAATGTCGATGAACTCTACCCATCAGTGTTGCACTTAGTTGAAGTCGATAGGGCATTTGATTTGCATATTGCTGGTCGACTTGATGCGGACACCACAGGCTTAGTATTAATTACTGATGATGGTCAATGGTCCCATAAAATTACCTCTCCGAAAAAAGAGTGCAACAAACGTTATCGAGTACAATTGTCTAAGCCAATACCTGATGATGCAATAGAGCGATTCGAGCACGGACTGCAATTGCAGAATGAACCTAAGCTGACCAAGCCTGCGAAACTTGAAGTATTAGGTGAAAAGGAAGCGTTGTTGACCATTAGCGAAGGCAAATATCACCAAGTAAAACGTATGTTTGCCGCCATCGGTAATCGAGTAATAGGTTTACACAGAGAGCAAATAGGCGCGATAGAGCTCGATGCTGAGCTTGAGCTCGGTCAATGGCGCTATCTTAGCGAAGCAGAGATAACATCGGTTAAATAGCGCTTTAGAGGTGTTGCTGACGTTTTTCATTAAAACATTTAGGCCAATAAAGAATAATTAAAACATTCGCCAGCCATATTTGAATAAGCTGTTAGATTTGTCCTAGCACTTTCGCCGGGTCAATTTTTGTTGCTTTCCAGGCTGGGTAGAGCGTTGCTAAAAGGCTTAATACTAATGCCGCGGTAACGGTAAAAATGACGTCTCTGATATCAAGCTCGGTAGGCAAAAAGTCTATGAAGTAGATATCGCCAGACAAAAATTTGATATTAAAACTTTGCTCGATAGCGGTAATGATCTCAGTTAAGTTTAACGATAGATATATGCCTAAACCTGCGCCTACAATTGCTCCTAGCACACCATTAACTAAGCCCTGATAAACAAAGCTCATCATAATCGTTGAAGGTTTTGCGCCCATAGTTTTTAAAATGGCAATGTCACCTTTTTTATCATTTACAGCCATGAATAGACTGGAAACAATATTAAAGCTGGCCACGGCGATAACAAGCAACATAACCACAAACATCACCGTTCGAACGAGTTGAATATCGTTAAAAAGATGACCTTGAGTGCGCGTCCAATCATTCATATAAACATAAACATCGAGCTCCTGGCCTATGGTTCGGATCACTTGTGGCGCTTTAAACACATCAGCGACGTTCAACCTTATTCCATGTACCGCGCCATTTAATTCGGCAATTGCATCACCTGTTGCCAGAGGCATGTAGGCTAATGTTTCATCGATAGTGCCACCAAAATCAAATATGGCAACAATATTCATATTATACTTTTTAGGGGCAGAAAATTGGCTGCTGTTCTGGCTTTTACGCGGCATAATAAGTTGCACGCTATCACCAACTTTTACCTTGAGCTTTTTAGCAATACCTTTACCGATAACCAATGACTGTCCATTCAAATTTTGCCATTGTCCATCGGTGATAAAGTCAGTGATGGCAGAAACTTGTTGTTCCTTGTTGATATCTACGGCTCTAATTTCTAAGGCTTTTAAGTTCTCGCCTTTTTGTAATAAACCGCCAAGCTTAATCACCGGGGCGGCGGCTATGACATCATCAAACTGTTCTATTTTCTCAATCTGTTGCTGCCAAGTATCAATGGCAGACGTAACGGCGATATATTCACCGTGAGGCACTACCGACAGTAATCTTTTAGCGAGCTCTCGCTCAAAGCCATTCATTGCCGAAAGTACTAAAATTAACACCATAACGCCAAGGCCTATGCCGATGGTTGATGATGCAGATATAAACGAAGCAAAGCCATTACCATGCCTGCTGCGTACATAGCGTAAGCCAAGATAAACACTAAGAGGTCTAATCATTACTTAGTCCTGTTAGTTTGGTTATTGTGGAATGTTTCATCGACATAGTTAGCGCTCGTTAACAACTTGAGTAGAGTCGCTTTCGAGGCTCACTAACTTACCTTGGGCAAGCTTGAGTTGTCTGTCCATTCGGCTCGCCAATGTTAAGTCGTGTGTGACTACCACAAAGCTAGTATTTTCAGAGCGGTTTAATTCTTGGATCAGCTGAAATATTTGTTCAGCGGTTTCGAAATCCAAATTACCTGTTGGTTCATCGGCCAGTACTAACGACGGCTTGGTTACTAACGCACGAGCGATAGCAACACGCTGGCGTTCGCCACCGGATAGTTGCGAAGGTCGGTGGCTAAAGCGATGACTAAGGCCTACTTTTTCTAACATTTCTTTTGCCGCAGCTAGCGCTTGAGCAGGTTTGTCGCCTCTGATCAATAATGGCATTGCGACATTTTCTTCCGCGCTAAACTCCATCATTAAATGATGGAATTGATAAATAAAACCTAAGTGTTTATTTCGAAAATCGGCACGTTGTGAGTCCGATAACTGATAAATATCCGTATTATCAATTTTGACACTGCCTTGGGTTGGCGTATCTAACGCACCTGCTAAGTGCAAAAATGTACTTTTACCACATCCTGAGCTGCCGACAATCGCTAATAGTTCACCAGCCTCAACGGCTAAGTCCAATCCAGTCAACACTTTAGTTATTTGTGGACCTTGTTGATATTCCTTGACCAAATCTTGGCAAACAAGCACGTTATTCATTTCTTAAAACCTCTGCCGGTTGTGTTTTTGCAGCCCGATAAGCGGGGTACAGTGTGGCGGTAAAACTCATCACTAGCGCACTGACAATAATGGTCAATACTTGGCTAAATTGTAAATCGACAGGCAAAGTTTGCATGACAAAACCGGAGCCTAAAATATTTACCCCAAACGCCGATAATACGGTGTTGATGTTTAACGTAAATATCACGCCGATAATGGCACCTAAAGAGACGCCCCATAAGCCATTTATCATGCCTTGAGTGATAAAAATTTGTAATACATTCTTTGGCTTTAAACCTAAGGTTTGTAATATGCCAATTTCGCCTTGCTTGTCGATAACCACCATCACCAGCGCCGAAACAATGTTAAATGCGGCGACGGCGACGATTAAGCTAAGCATTAACCACATCATATTCTTTTCAATATTAACCGCTGCAAACAAATTACCTTGGCTCTTGTCCCAAGTGGTGATGTTAAAATTAGAAAATCTAGGGTCTTGGCTTAGCTGTTCAAACAATGGTTTTGCTGCAAATGCATCATCAAGGTAGACACGAAGCTTATCAACATTTTCTTTTGGTTTGCGTAGTAAGCGGGCGGCGTCTTGCGCGTGAATCATCACCATATGGTCATCCACTTGAGAGCCGACAAAGAACACGCCACTTAAGGTAAACGTGCGCTGAACAGGTACTCGTCCCATCGGCGTAAAAATGGTTTTATTCGGTAGTGCGATGCGAACTTTTTCGCCAATTTGTAAGCCCAGTTTTCTTGCAAGTCCAACACCCATAACGACGTTGTATTGCCCTGACTGCAAGGATTCAATGGTGCCGGTTTGCATCTTGTCAGCAACTATGGAATGAGATTTTTCTTGCTCCGGATAGACGCCTTGTACTAATACGCCTTGAAGATTATTTGATGATTGAATAAATGCTTCATTTTCAAGAAACGGCGTTGCGCCATTTACTTGTTCAAATTCAAACAATTGCTGTTGCAAAGATTGCCAATTCTCTAAATTCTGTTGTTTTGACTCGATAACCATATGCGGAACTAAGCCAAGAATGCGCTGCTTTAATTGTCCTTCGAAGCCATTCATTACCGAGACAACGGTGATAAGTGCTGCAACGCCAAGTAAGATCCCGGCGATTGAGAAAAAGGTAATGAAAGAGACGAAGCCGCTATTGCTTTGGCTACGTGAATATCGATATCCAATAAAAAGGCTGATCGGTTGAAACATTTATATTTGTAATTTTATGAGTTTTTATAATAGTTAGATGATAAAAGTTCGCCTGCTATAGTACAACAAAAGATTTAGCAAACATTGAAGATAGTGAGTTTAATACTCTGTTTAATTGTTCATATGCTAATCTAATTGTATTTAACGGTTATCGCATAGGCTTATTTTGCGGTAAATACGGATAACAACTTGCTTTGTATGTTTAAAGCTCTAAAATCGGTGTTTTCATCTCTAATAACAAGCAATTGGTTTCAATTTCAATATGGTAAAGCAAGCAGTGCAAAGTAGTATTTTTACCCCAACTCTGGCAAGCAGTAAAAAAAACGCCACCAGTAAAGACAAAAAACATTGGGATAACTTGCCTGGCTCTAGTGCAACGGTTGCAATTTATAACGGTGCCAGCAATGGCGACAGTTTAACCCTTTTAGTGACAGAAGATACCGCAAGCGCTTTACGTCTAGAGCATGAATTGCTCAGTATAAACGACAATGATGTTGATATTTGCTTGTTCCCTGATTGGGAAACTCTGCCATACGATAGCTTTTCTCCGCACCAAGATATCATTTCACAACGATTAAAAACGCTATACCAGTTATCGAGAATGGAAACCGGCATAGTTATTGTGCCGGCTCATACCTTAAGTCACCGAATCGCACCAAAAGATTATATCGAGCAAAACTCGTTATTAATTAAAACCGGTGAAACTAAAGACTTAGCGCAACTTCGCCGTGAGCTCGAACAATCCGGCTATCGCGCCGTCGACCAAGTGCTCGAACATGGCGAGTTTTCAGCTCGAGGGGCAATTTTAGATTTGTTTCCGATGGGCTCAAAAACGCCATTTCGTTTAGATTTCTTTGATGATGAAATCGATTCAATTCGTACCTTTGATGTCGACACGCAACGCTCTAAAGATGCCATTGCTAAAGTAGAATTATTACCGGCCCATGAATTTCCATTTGATGAAGACGCGATAAATTTATTTAGAAGTCAGTATCGAGAGTTATTAAAAGCAAATAACGAAAAAGAATCCATTTATCACCAAGTAAGTAAGAATATACTGCCTGCCGGTATCGAGTACTATTTACCGCTGTTTTTTGAACATACGCACACCTTATTCGATTATTTACCTGAGCAAACGCAAGTAATGATTTATGGTGACGTCGATTCTCATTTACTGCAATTTCACGTCGATTGTGAGTTTCGCTACGAGGATAGACGCTACGATCCATTAAGGCCGTTATTGTCACCGAAGCAGTTATTTTTAAACAATGAACAATTGTTTACAGAGCTGAAAAGATTCGACCGAGTTAATATTCGCCAACAAAATGACACCGCCAAAGGGCTTTCATTTGGCTGTCAAAAGCTTGCTGATGTCGCGGTTAATCATCAACTAAAACAACCGCTGCAACTGTTAGCGCAATATCTAGAGTCACTTAGTGCCAATACTCAAGTGCTGTTTGTTGCCGAGACTGAAGGCCGTCGAGAAGCATTACTCGAATTATTAAATCGAGAACAACTGCAACCTAAAGCGGTTAGTTCAGTTACAGAATTTATTAACTCATCAATACAATATGCAATTACCGTAAATGCCTTGGCACATGGTTTTTGCTATCAAGACAAAGACTTAGACATAGTCGTTATCTGTGAAGACGATTTATTTGTTGACCGGGTTAAACAAAGCAGGCGCCGTAGTAAACAACAAGACGTTAATAATGACGCCATATTTAAAAACTTAACTGAGTTAAGTATTGGTCAACCTGTGGTTCATATAGAGCACGGTATTGGCCGCTATCAAGGTCTGCAAACCTTTGAAAATCAGGGCGTTGCAACCGAATTTTTAATGCTTAGCTACGCCGGCGAAGCGAAACTTTATGTGCCAGTTTCCAGCCTTCATTTAATTTCTCGTTATTCGGGTAATGATAATGAAAACGCGCCGTTGCATAAATTGGGTAACGAAACCTGGAGTAAGGCGAAGCAAAAAGCTGCCGAACGCATTAAAGATGTGGCGGCGGAGTTGCTCGATATTTATGCAAAACGTGATCAGAGTCATGGTTATGCATTTAAGCGTAACAAAGAAGAATACTTTAGTTTTGCGCAAAGTTTTGGTTATGAAGAAACCGATGATCAAAGAAACGCAATCACTAATGTCATTGCCGATATGCTCGATCACAAAGTGATGGATCGTCTGGTTTGTGGTGACGTTGGTTTTGGTAAAACGGAAGTGGCAATGCGTGCAGCATTTATAGCCGCAAATGATAATAAACAAGTGGTTATTTTAGTTCCGACCACATTACTTGCCCAGCAACACTATGAAAGTTTTCGTGATCGCTTTGCTAATTACCCAATTAACATCGACGTGTTGTCTCGCTTTAAAACCGCGAAACAACAAAAACAAGTGATAGAGCAAGTTGCCAATGGTCAAGTTGATATTTTAATTGGTACGCACAAACTATTGTCGAACGAAATTAAGTATCATGATTTAGGATTGCTAATTGTTGATGAAGAGCACCGTTTTGGCGTCAAACAGAAAGAAAAAATTAAGAAGCTTCGTGCCAATGTTGATATTTTAACACTAACTGCGACGCCGATTCCGAGAACGTTAAATATGGCAATGGGCGGCATGCGCGATTTATCAATTATTGCCACACCGCCTGCTAAACGACTTGCGGTTAAAACTTTTGTCCGTGAACGAGAAGATGCCTTGATCCGCGAATCAATCCTGCGTGAAATATTACGTGGTGGTCAGGTTTATTTCTTACACAATAATGTGCAAACAATTGAAAAAGTGTCGGAAGAAATTCAACAGTTACTGCCTGAAGCTAAGGTGGTTACAGCTCATGGACAAATGCGCGAACGCGATTTAGAGCGCATTATGAGTGATTTCTATCACCAACGATTTAATGTGTTAGTTTGTACTACCATTATCGAAACTGGTATTGATGTGCCAACGGCAAATACTATTTTGATGGACCGAGCCGATCACCTTGGTTTAGCACAGTTGCATCAATTACGTGGACGAGTAGGGCGCTCTCATCATCAGGCTTATGCTTATTTATTAACGCCGCATCCTAAGCGTATGACTAAAGATGCGGTTAAGCGTCTCGATGCTATCGCCCAATTAGAGGATTTAGGCGCAGGCTTTGCTCTTGCTACCCATGATTTAGAAATACGTGGAGCCGGTGAGCTACTTGGCGAAGATCAATCAGGGCAAATGGCAAGTGTTGGCTTTAGCCTTTATATGGAAATGCTTGAGAATGCTGTCGCAGCATTGAAAGAGGGGCAGCAACCGTCTCTCGATGATTTAACCTCAAAGCAAACCGAGATAGAGCTTAAAGTCCCAGCGTTATTGCCAGATGACTATATTGGTGATGTTAGTATGCGATTATCCTTTTACAAACGCATTGCAAGCTGTAAGAATAAACAAGCGCTCGATGAATTACAGGTTGAATTAATTGACCGCTTTGGGTTGATTCCTGCAGCCGCTAAAAACCTATTTCACATTGGAAAATTAAGACTTAAAGCCGAAAAATTGGGGATAAGTCGCGTTGATGCTGGCAATAGCGGTGGCTTTGTTGAGTTTAATAACAATACCAGTATTGACCCTATGATTATCATTGGTTTAATGCAACAGCAACCAAATATATTCAAGATGGACGGCGCCAATAAATTAAAATTTGCGATTAAGACTGAAGATGCGAAACAACGTTTCGTTATTATTGAGCAACTTTTTGCTAGTCTTAACAAAGATGCATAACCAATAAACTAATTTAGTTAAAGGAAAGACACTGTTAAATATGAACTTCAATAATCCAACGAATTTGTTCAGCAAATTGAAAGTAAGCATATCAGTTTGCGCGGCATGCTTATTTATGAGTCCTGCTTTTTCACAATCTGCAACGACTGAAATCGCTGTTGATGCAGCAGCGAACGAAGAACTTAATGAGGAGATTAAGGAAGAAGAACAGTTACGTTGGTTTGAAATTGAAGTGATTTTAGTTGAGCAGTTGATGAACAAATCACGCTATAACGAAGAGTTTCATGCAACCACCAAGAATCAAAGCTCAAAGCCAGAACTGCAGTTAATTAATAGTTACCTTTATAACTTGGTAAGTTATCAGCAACAATTAAAAGAGTGTCCTGAAAGCGCCAATAAATCGTCTTCTTCTGTAACATCAAGCTCAGACAAACTTGCCGATATTGACCAGCAGTTACAACAATTGAATACGGATGCAGACACTGATTTGTCAGCTGAGCAAAGTAATCTGCTAGCCAGTATTCAGAAAAATTTAGCTGATATTGAGCAACAGTTAGCGAACATACAACTTGATTGTAATGACCAATCATTTGATCAGTTTGATAATGCTATCGCGAATAGTTTTTACCAAGTACCAACAGTGATCTCGGGTCATGAAGATATTTATTCAAATGTTCCATATTTATTGAACAAAGAAAATCTTGGCTTAAGTCATATCACTAATTCGTTAAAACGTTCAAAGCACTTTAAACCGGTATTGCATGTTGCGTGGCGTCAACCTGTTTTAGAACGAAATAAAGCGGTACCAGTACGTCTTATGGCAGGTGAAAATTGGCCTATGAATGAGCAGCCTGAAACGTTAATGTTGGTGTCGAAAACGTCACAGGCAAACTCTGAACAGCAATTGTTAAATGAGCCGCAACTATTATCTGAAGAGCAGAAAATAGAACAACATTTGATGAAAGTAATTGCCATCAGTGAACAAGAAAGTTTTGATAGAACAGCGTTACTCACTGACGTGAGACTTGGTGAAGATGAAAAGTTGTTTGCAGCAAGTGACGTTAGAAAAGATAAGAACGAACCACTGCAGCCGTTCACAATTGATGGTTTGTTTAATGTTCATTTAGATCATTACCTATTCATTAATAGTCAGTTTAGTGTGCAAGCGAATGTCACGGATTTAAATTCGAATAAAACAGTAAGCAACAGTGACGACAAAAGCGCTGAAAAAACAGTATTAGTACCTTTTAAACAAAATCGTCGAGTCATTAGTGGAGAGATCCATTACTTTGATCACCCATATATGGGCATGATCGTGCAAATTAGACGGCATGAACGCCCGGTCAAATTAGATGATGAAACGCAATCATTAGATAATAACAATCTAAACCTATAAATATTAAATACTCATCGAGGAACAATCGTGGTTAGTGATAAGCAAGCTCAAATTGAAGCAGCGGTATTTCGCCGTTTATTAAAGCATTTAGATGCGCGTAAAGATGTACAAAATATTGAATTGATGAACTTAGCAGGTTTTTGTCGTAACTGTTTTTCAAAATGGATGGTTGCTGAAGCAAAAGAGCAAGGAGAAACAATTGATATTGATGATGCTCGTCAACAAGTTTATGGTATGCCATATAGTGAATGGAAAGAGAAACATCAATTACCTGCAACACCTGAACAACTAGCAACATTTGAAGCGCTGCAGAAAAAGTAAAGCTAATACAGAGTTCAGACACAAAAATGGCGATATTAATATCGCCATTTTTGTGTCTAATGTTTTTTGAATATATTTATTTTATCAAAATGAGCAGATAATTGTTTACTTGGTATTACTTACGGTTTGAGCGCTTATTCCAATTACTGCGCACCGATATTCGCCAAATAAGATTAATCGCAGTGTAGCCAAGAATTGAAAAGAAACATGCAGCGACACCACAACCAAGTAAAAATGGTCCGCCAACATTGGCTAATGTTTCTGTTAATGATTGCCAACTAAGTTCAAAAGCAAATTCTTGTGGAGGTTCATTTAATAAAATCGTACCTAATTTGTAGCAGGCATAAAAAATCGGTGGGATGGTAATAGGATTACTGATCCAAACCAAAGCGACAGAGAGCGGCAAATTGCCATGGGCTAATATCGCCATGCCAGCAGCTAGCATCATTTGAAACGGTACAGGAATAAATGCAAAGAACAGCCCAATGGCGAATGCTTTTGCTACAGAACGGCGGTTCAAATGCCATAAATTGGCGTCATGTAACACATCACCAAATATCTGTAGGTGTTTATTGGTTTTAATAGTCTGATGATCTGGTAACCATCGTTTTATCAATTTCTTTGGCATATTTGATTCTTTGTTTTAAACGATTTTTTATTATTCGAATTATTATTTGCTAAATGGTTCTGTATTTTTATGCTGTTGCTTTTAGACAACCGCGCCACTGTATCATTAAAATAGGTCTATACTCTAGTGTAGCAATGGATTGCATTAATACTGAGTTATTTACAAGGACGATTCACTATGGAACGGTGGCTGCTAAAAATACTTTTCGGTGCGCTTTTGGCGTTACTGTTACCGGAAATTCCCGATGCATTTTATCTGCTTACGCTGTTATTGTCTTGCTTTTGTCTCTGCTTTTTTCCATTTGTACGTAAATTTTTTCCTATAACCCTTGGTTTTTGCTATTTGCTACTCAGCGTTCAACCGCTAATTAACTGGCATCAGCAATCACCGATTGAGCTGGAAAGCCTACATTTAAAGCCTCATCCTATTGAGGGGGATGTGATGTCTCTGGTGACCCATAGTGAGCAAACCAGGCGTTTTAATTTTCGCGTTATGCGCATTGATAATGTCGAGTTAGAGCAACCATTTATAGTCAGGCTAAGCTTTCGAGCGCCTGCGTTTAGTTTTGGTCAAGGTGATTCATTAAAACTATTGGTGAAATTAAAGCCTGCTCACGGCTTTGCTAATGTCGGTAGTTTCTCATATCGACGATGGTTGCATAGCCATCGAATTGTGGTGTCAGGTTACGTAAAAACATCAAACTTAAATTCAGTCACTCATGCCACGCCAAGTATTCGCCAACAAGCCTATTGGAATATTTTAAGTTTATTGTCACAGTCTGAAACTGCTGCTATTGACCAACATTTAACGCCTTATATATTTGCCTTGGCAATCGGTGATAAGTCTCATTTAGATGAACAGCATTGGCAATTACTTAAGCAAACAGGAACTCAACATTTAATGGCGATCTCAGGTCTACATTTATCGTTAATCGCGACATTAGGATTTTTGCTAGGCAAGGCTGTGGTGTATATATTACCTGTACCAATACTACAAAGCTCTAAACTTTATTTACTGCCATTTATTATCAGTCTGTTAATTGCTTGTTTTTATGCGTATTTAGCAGGATTTTCGATGTCGACAATACGAGCATTGGTGATGATTTGTGTCTATTTGGCACTACGCATATGGGCGATAAAAGTACAGATTATCCCTTGGCTATTGATCAGCGTTTTTATTATCTTTTTGATTGAACCTTTGTCTCTTATCGATATTAGTTTTTATCTGTCTATGTTAGCGGTGATAGCTATATTTTATGGTTTGTTTTATAGCCGGGCTTTACTGGCAAAATATCCAAAACTAACTAAATGGTTGCTAAGCATTTTAACTATTCAATTTTTTGTCAGCACCATGTTAGCGCCCGTGAATTTATTAACCTTTTCACAACTGCCTACAATTTCGATGTTAGCGAACATTGTTGCTATTCCTTTTCTATCAACAACATCAATACCAATCACTTTGTTGGCGACTTTGCTTTTGCCCCTATCACAAGAGGCTGCGTTGTATTTGTATCAAGTGGCGATTTGGGGATTGCAGTTTATTGTTACTTATTTACATCTGATTCAGCCGTATGCAACTATGGTCGATTTATCTGTAAGCTCAATTTTGCTAGCAATATTGTTACCTGTGCTTGTTGCTACTGGATTAACTCGATTTTTTAATGCCAAACAATTGTGCTCGATTGCCTGTGTTTTGATACTTTGTCCACTTTTGTTTAGGTTTTATTCGTCGGAGAAGGATAAAAAACAGCAACAATGGCAACTTACTGTATTTGATGTTGGTCATGGCTTAGCTGTGATGATCGAAAAGCAAGGGCGTGCAATATTGGTCGATACTGGCGCCGCCTTCCCATCTGGGTTTACTTTTTCGCAAAACATTGTTCATCCCTACATCAGAGCGCGTTTTATAGAGCAGTTAGATTATTTGTTTATCAGTCATAGTGATAACGATCACAGTGGTGGTATGCGGTATTTGTTAATGCAATCATTGGTGTCCAATCTAGTTGCAAATATTAATGATGATACAAGTAAAAATTTGGCAAATAATTTTCATCAAGCTAAACAACACTATTGTATCGCTGGCCGTTTGATTGAATGGCAGGGACTTAGCATCGAGATGCTATCGCCAGATAAAGTTATCGGCGAAGAAAATGATCACTCATGCGTATTAAGGATCAGCAGCAATAATCACGTGGTGCTATTACCAGGTGATATATCAGCCAAGATAGAAAGAAACCTTATTGCTAGTCACTTAACGCTAGCGAGTGATATCTTAATTGCTCCTCATCATGGCTCAAAAACCTCTTCATCAATTGAGTTTCTTAGCACTGTCAATCCGACTTATGCGGTATTTAGTAGCGGCTTTTTAAATCGCTGGAACATGCCAGTGGTGCACGTACAACAAAACTATCAATTACTAAACATCAAAACTTACACTACTAGCGACGCTGGCTTAGTTCGCTTTAAGCTGAATGATGACGGCATAACGGTGGAAAATTATCATCAACACTTGATGCCTTTTTGGCCGTGGCGTAACTGATGTTTTAGCTAAACTTTTAACTGCATTTTTTATAGCATCTTTAATAGAATTTTATCTGCGTAAAATTAATCACTCATGTTAGTGCGCTATTTGCTATTATTATCAGTAAATTAGCGATATGATATTGAGCAAATAATCATACTGGTAGGGAATGTTTCGTCTATCAGTTTATTACCCTCGATTTTAATATTATCGCTGGGAAATTATCATAAGAGAGTGTTATGACAAAGCAAGAAACTGCTACCACTTGGCAGAATTTTAAACGCTTATTTAGTTATACAAAAGGATTGAGACTGGGACTTGCACTTGCCGTTTTTGGCATGCTTGGTTATGCCGCAATTGATACCCTAGTTTTTTCTCAACTTCAGCCTTTAATTGATGAGGGCTTGACCCAGGCCAACCCTGATATCTTAAAGTACGCACCAATCTTTGTTTTAGTGGCATTTGTATTGCGCGGTACCTTCCATTTTATTTCGACTTACTTTCTCGCCTGGATGGGTAATCATTTAGTGATGCGTATGCGCCAACAATTGTTTGAGCACATCATCGCCATGCCTGTACCGTTTCATGATAAAGAATCTACCGGTAATCTAATTTCCAAGATAACCTACGACTCAGAGCAAGTATTACAAGCAATGTCAAAAGCCTTGCTCACCTTAGTGCGAGAAGGAGCATTTGTCACAGGGCTTATTAGCATCATGTTTTACTATTCATGGCAGCTGTCGTCGATTTTTTTATTAATCATTCCTGTGGTATCGATCATTGTCGTGGTTGTTTCTAAACGCTTTAGAGCGGTAAGTAAACGCATCCAAAAGATGATGGGTGTAGTAACGAGTGCAACAGAGCAAACTTTTAATGGCCACAAAGTCGTGCTTACTTTTGGTGGTCAAGAACGTGAAGCAAAACGCTTTGCCAAAATAAATAATAATAATCGCCAGCAACGGATGAAAATGGTAACGGCTAAGGGGATTAGTGTCCCGTTAATTCAAATTATCGCGTCCTTTGGTTTAGCATTTGTTTTGTACGTGGCAAGCAGAGAAGAAATGCAAGCGGTATTAACGCCGGGTATTTTTACAACCGTAGTGACATCAATGATCATGATGTTAAGACCACTTAAGTTACTCACCACTGTCAACAGTGAGTTTCAAAAAGGCATGGCTGCAGGTCAAAGTATTTTTGAAGTGTTAGACGAAAAAGTAGAGCAAGATCAGGGCGCATTAGAACTGAAAAAAGCACGTGGTGATATTGAACTTAAAGATGTTTGTTTTAGCTATCAAGGTAGTGATAAGTTGGCGATCAAAGACCTAAGTTTGAAAGTACAACCTGGTAAAACCATCGCTTTAGTCGGGCGCTCAGGCAGCGGTAAATCAACGTTAAGCTCGTTATTGTTGAGATTTTATAATGTTGATAAAGGCGAAGTGTTAATTGATGGCGAAAATATTCGTGATTATAAATTAAGAGATTTGCGCCGACAGTTTGCTTATGTGTCGCAGCAAGTGGTGCTATTTAATGACACTATTGCCAATAATATTGCTTACGGTCGTCCAGATGCGAGTCGCGAAGAAATTGAACAAGCGGCTAAGAGCGCTCATGTTAGTGAATTTGTTGCCAACTTACCCGATGGCTTAGATACCGAAATCGGAGAAAATGGTTCAATGTTAAGTGGCGGTCAACGCCAACGTTTAGCAATCGCACGAGCACTGCTATGTGATGCGCCGTTCTTGATTTTAGATGAAGCGACCAGTGCATTAGATACAGAGTCTGAACGCCATATTCAAGACGCGTTAAATGAATTGCAAAAGAACCGTACCAGTGTTGTTATTGCTCATCGCTTATCAACCATTGAAAACGCTGACTTAATTGCGGTAATGGAACAAGGTGAGTTGATTGAACAGGGCACTCATAGTGAGTTGATGACAAATGATGGTGCTTATGCTCAATTGCACGCGTTCCAGTTTGGCGAATAATGATGAGCTTTCATTTGCAACTTTTATGGTTAACTTTTACCTTGAAAAATAAGGTTAGGTATTAGACTGTGCGTTTAATCGAACGAGCTTGGTATCAAAATCATCCGATAAAATGGTTGTTATTGCCATTGAATGTTTTATTTTGGCTGTTGTCTGCAACCCGCCGTTTGTTATATCGCATTAAAGTTCTTGCCACTCCTAAATTAGATGTGCCAGTTGTCATCGTCGGCAATATCGGTGTTGGCGGCAATGGTAAAACGCCCGTTGTCGTATACTTAGTTGAGCAATTGCAAAGTAAAGGTTATAAGGTTGGGGTGATTAGCCGCGGTTACGGCGGTGAAAAACATGAACAACCATTATTATTAACTGCTGACACCACACCAACTCAAGCAGGTGACGAGCCGGTGTTAATTTATCAACGTTGCAACGTCCCTGTTGTTGTAAGTCCAGATAGGGTTGCTGGTGTGGAACGTTTAATCGCTGAAGGTTGTACTCTTATTATCAGCGACGATGGTTTGCAACATTATCGATTAAAACGAGACGTTGAATTGGTTATCGTCGACGGAAAACGTCGCTTCGGTAATGGTTGGTTAATGCCTGCTGGCCCGCTTAGAGAAGGCTTGTGGCGATTAAAAACGGTCGATAGTGTGATCGTAAATGGCGGTTTAGCGGATGTCGGCGAAACAGTTATGTTGTTGCGTGGCCAAGAGTTGATAAATCTTAAAACTGAACAACGCTTATCGGTTGAACAGTTTTTGCAACAACAATGCAGTGCCGGCAAAGTTAATGCTATGGCGGGTATTGGCAACCCTGATCGGTTCTATAATACCTTATCTGAACTAGGTTTTAGTTTGGCGCAAAAACGTAGTTTTGTTGATCATCACCACTTTAGCGAACAAGATTTTTCTAGTTTTAGTGAAGACATACCGCTGTTAATGACCGAAAAAGACGCGGTAAAGTGTAAAGAATATTGTCATCAAAATAGTTGGTATTTACCTGTTGATGCTCAATTTAACGACGCTCAAGGTGAGCAACTTATCGAATTAATTTTAACGAGATGTAATAATTATGGCCTTTGATATTAAGTTATTAGACATCCTTGCTTGTCCTGTATGCAAGGGGAAATTAGATGTAAATAAAGAACGCAATGAGCTGATATGCAAATTCGATCATCTTGCCTATGCTATCGAAAAAGATATTCCAGTATTGCTAGAAACAGAGGCACGAAAACTCAACGAAGAAGAGCGTAGCTAATGAAATTTACTGTTGTCATTCCAGCCCGATTTGAATCAACACGTTTACCGGGCAAAGTATTATTAGACATTGCTGATAAGCCGATGATCCTTTGGGTTGCCGAACAAGCCAAAAAGTCTGGGGCAGAGCGGGTGATTATTGCTACTGACAATGCTCAAGTAGAAGCGGTGGTTAGTGCCGCTGGTTTTGAAGTATGCCGCACTAAAAGTAGTCATCAGTCAGGCACCGAACGATTAGCAGAAGTTGTCGATAAATATCAGTTTGATGGCGATGAGATTATTGTCAATGTGCAAGGCGATGAACCATTTATTCCAAGCAGTAATATTGAGCAAGTGGCAATGAATTTAGCAAACCAAGATAAAGCCAGAATGGCGACTCTTGCGGTAAAGATTGACTCTGTAGAGGAAGCCTTAAACCCTAATGCGGTGAAAGTGTTATGCGATAAAGACGGTTATGCGATTTATTTTTCTCGGGCGACAGTGCCATACGATCGCAACCGATTTTTAAATGTTGATGACATTCAAACGATCGGTGACTTCTATTTACGTCATATTGGTATTTATGCCTACCGCGCAGGCTTTATTAAAGATTATGTAAGTTGGCCTAGCAGTGAACTTGAACAGATAGAGGCGCTTGAACAGCTGCGAGTGTTATACCAAGGTGAGCGTATTCATGTGCAAGTAGCAAGTGATAGAAGTGATGTTGAAGGCGTAGATACCGAGCAAGATTTAGCGAAAGCGAGAGCATACGCACAAACACTTATCAGTCAGTAACGCTGTCACTTAGCTAATGTTAAGTCGTCTATATGCTAATTGAATATTAGCTATAGTTAAAACAGATTGTTTGAATACTAGAGTGTTGCTAATTTATACGATATTATTGGCCCATTAAAAATTACGATTTATTGGCTTTTAAGCCTAATTTATAAAGGAAATCCATGAGTATTTCGATAAAAACTCAACAACAAATTGAAAATATGCGCATTGCTGGAAAATTAGCAGCAAGCGTTTTAGAAATGATCGAACCTCACGTCAAGGCCGGTGTTACTACTGAAGAAATTGATGATATTTGTGCAAAATATACCGCAGAAAACAATGCTCTTTCAGCGCCGTTAAATTATGGTGCCGATGCAAATGGCGAAGGTGGCTTTCCTAAATCGATTTGTACTTCCGTTAACCACGTTGTTTGTCATGGTATTCCATCAGAGCAAACTTTAGTTGATGGTGATGTGATCAATATCGATATCACTTGTAAGATTAGTTTCGATGTTGACGGTACTGCTGAACAAGATAAAACTTATTTTTTTGGTGATACATCGAAGATGTTTTTAATTGGTGATGTATCACCTGAAAACCGTCGTCTATGCCGTGTTACTCAAGAAAGTTTGTATGCAGCAATGCGCAAAGTTAAGCCGGGTGCTAAGTTTTCAGATATTGGTGCAAGCATTCAAAAGCACATTAAAAAAGCTGGTCGTTACGGCATCGTAAAAGATTTTTGTGGGCACGGTATTGGTACCGTATTTCACGAAGAACCACAAATTTTGCACTATAAAAACGCAGATAACCGCAAAATGCAAGCGGGCATGACGTTTACTATTGAGCCTATGATCAACTTAGGTAAAGGCGGCACCGTTCTTGACAAAGACGATGGTTGGACAGCCTACACCGTTGATGGCAAAAACTCAGCGCAATGGGAACATACGCTATTAGTCACCAGCACTGGATGCGAGGTTCTTACTTTACGCAAAGAAGAAACTGGTATAACGAGACATTTAAACAACATGTAGTTAATCAATCCCTGCGCTGCTATTGCAGCGCAGACGAGTAATAAAAGAAGAATAACCTTGCCTGACCAATCGATTTTACCTAAAAAACTAATAAATAAACTTGCCATAGCTGCAGCGCCACTTGCCACTAAGGAAATGGTGGAGCTTAATGATGAATTTTATCACTGGCAAAAACAATCCTTTAAAGATTACGACGTAAACGAATTGGTTTATGCAAGAGCCATGTATGTCGACTTGGTTCTTAAAAAGGTTTGGTGTCAACAACATTTAGATGAACATCAAATTTCTCTCATAGCCGTTGGTGGGTATGGCCGCGGTGAGCTTCATCCACACTCGGATGTGGATATTTTAATTCTTACCCAAAACAAGATCAGCAAAGACGTAGAACAGCTGATCTGCGCATTTATCACTGAGTTATGGGATGTTCGTTTAGAAATAGGTCACAGTGTACGTTCGGTTAAAGAATGTATGAAGCAAGCTGATAATGATGTGACCATTGCGACTAATTTACTTGAGTCTCGATTGATATGCGGTAATCAACAGCTTGAGCAGCAGTTGCGACCTTATTTAGTGAATGACAAGTTTTGGCCATCGGAACGATTTTTTGTGGCAAAGCGCGAAGAACAAGTTCATCGTCATCAACAATATAAAGGAGCGGCCTATACGTTAGAGCCGAATCTTAAATCTAATCCGGGTGGTCTGCGCGATATACAAAATATTAGCTGGGTAGCGTTGCGACACTTTGATGCCAACGACTTAGAAGGCTTAGTATCGCACAACTATCTTACCGAAAATGAATACATTGAGCTGATGGAATGTCAGGAGTATTTATGGCGAATGCGATTTGCATTGCACGTTGTTGCTGGCCGTAGTGAAAATAGATTGCTATTTGATTTCCAGGGCCCTGTTGCCAATATGATGGGCTTTGGCGATGATGGTAAAGCGGCCATTGAACGTATGATGAAACGCTTTTTCCGCATCATTAACTACGTAAGTGAAATCAACGAAATGTTATTACAGCATTTTGAACAAGCGATTTTAAATAAAGATAAAGTCGATGACGTTACCGACATAGATAAGCACTTTTCAATCGTTGGTAATTTGATTAAAGCGAAGAGCAATCGCGCCTTTACCCGTCCTGAATTATTCTTAAAACTATTTCTTGCGTTTGCCGATAATCCAAAAGTTAAAGGTATACACAGCAGTACTATCAGGCAAATGCGTAATGCTAGACGACGACTCATTTCTGGCTTAAATGACTACGCTGAGTGTCGTCGATTATTTATCGAATTGATCAGTCACCCTAGAGGTTTGGGACCGGCATTTAATTTTATGCACAAGCATGACATCCTCGCAGCCTATTTGCCTGAATGGCGCAATATTGTTGGTCAGATGCAATTTGATATGTTCCATGCTTATTCTGTTGATGAGCACAGTTATCGGTTAATGAAAAACTTATATCGTTTCACGTTGGAAGAGCATCATCATGAGTTTCCTTTGTGTAGTCAAATTGTGCAACGTATTCGCAAACCTTATATTCTTTACTTGGCTGGCATATTTCACGATATTGCTAAAGGTAGAGGCGGGATGCACAGTGAGTTAGGGGCAGTTGATGCTTTGGCATTTGGTAAAATGCACAATTTAACCGATACAGACACTAAAATGATTTCTTGGTTGGTTAAATACCACTTATTAATGTCGGTTACCGCGCAGCGCAAAGATATCTCAAACCCTGACGTAATTAAAGAATTTGCGCTGGTTGTGCGCGACCAAGCTCACCTTGATTACCTTTATTGTTTAACCGTTGCTGATATGCGTGCAACCAATGAAAGTCTATGGAATAGCTGGAAGTCTAACTTATTGCAAGAGCTTTATTTTTCAACCAAGCGAGCATTTCGACGCGGTTTAGAAAAACCGGTTAACGCGCGTACTAATATTCGTGAAAACCAAGTCAAAGCGATGGTGTTGTTAAATGAACAAGGGATAACGGAAGAAACAATCAAGCCGCTTTGGAAAACATTTAAAGCGGATTACTTTTTACGTTATGCGCCGGCTCAAATATCATGGCACTCTCGTCATATTATTAGTCATGATAAGTTACAACCACTAGTGCTTATCAGTGATGAAGCTTATCGCGGTGGCACAGAAGTGTTTGTGTATACCAAGGCTCGTTCGAATATTTTTGCAAGAATTGTTGCCAACTTAGGAATGAAAAAACTGTCGATACATGATGCCAAGATACTGACATCGAAAGACGGCTATACGTTAAATACCTTTGTTATCCTAGATAGTCGTGGTCAGCCGATTAAGGATGCTTATTTTGCTGATGATATTAAAACATCATTAATTGCTGCACTGAAAAGTGAAGAAGATCTTTGTTTGATCAAGCGACCAATTCCGCAAAAAATCAGACAGTTTAAAGTTCGTACGCAAGTTAGCTTTATTGAGCAAACCAATCGTCAGTATACATCTATTGAAATTGTCACTCTTGATAGACCTGGATTACTCGCCGAAATAGGGCAGGTATTCCAAACATGTAGTCTGATTGTTCATATGGCAAAAGTAACTACTTTTGGTGAAAGAGCGGAAGATGTTTTTATCGTTTCAAATAAAAACGGCCAACCCCTTTCTATTGAGGAGCAAAATCAGTTAGAATCATTGCTCTGTGAATCTGATGAAAATCAGTAATGTTAATATTAAAAAGAATTTTTAGGAAAATCCCATGAGCTCGTTGCAAGAAATCATCGAATCAGCATTTGAAAACCGTGCTGAAATTACACCAACTACAGTTTCTGCAGAAGTTAAAACTGCAATTTTGACTGCAATAAAATTGTTGAACTCAGGTGAAGCTCGCATAGCCAAAAAAGTTGACGGTGAGTGGGTAGTAAATCAAAGCCTTAAAAAAGCAGTATTGTTATCGTTCCGTATTTGGGAAAATGAAGTAATGGACGGCGCGGAAAGCAAGTTCTTTGATAAAGTACCAATGAAGTACACTGAATATAATCGACCTGACTTTGTTAAAGATGGCGTTCGAGTAGTGCCAGGTGCATCAGTACGTACAGGTAGCTTTATTGGTAAGAACGTTGTGGTAATGCCATCATTTGTAAATATCGGTGCATTCGTTGATGAAGGTTGTATGATCGACACTTGGGCGACAGTTGGTAGCTGTGCGCAAATCGGCAAGAACGTACATTTATCAGGTGGTGTTGGCATTGGTGGTGTTCTTGAACCATTACAAGCTGGCCCGACAATTATTGAAGATAACTGTTTTATCGGTGCTCGTTCTGAAATCGTTGAAGGTGTTGTGGTTGAAGAAGGCTCAGTAATTTCAATGGGTGTATACATTGGTCAGTCAACTAAGATTTTTGATCGTGAAACTGGCGAAGTTCACTACGGTCGTGTACCTGCAGGCTCTGTTGTTGTTCCTGGTAACATTCCTTCGAAGTGTGGTACGTACAGCTTATACGCCGCGGTTATCGTTAAGAAAGTTGATGCTAAAACGTTAGCTAAAACAGGTATCAACGAATTATTACGTTCAATCGATTAAGATATCGATTGATAAAAACAAAAAAGGAGCCGATGGCTCCTTTTTTGTTTTGAGGACTTTATAAGCATGTTATAACCCCTAAACCACACAAAACTCTTTCCTTTTAATCACAATAATGGTATAAAGCACCGCTCTGAGAAAAAGGTCAATCCTTGCTCTTAGAATAATGCTCGTTTTTAGCCAATTTTGGCGGCGGGTAAATTTAAATTTTTTATTAAACTCACATACATTCGGCAAACATGTTCCGGGGTGCCTGTTACCTGCTTTAAGGTAACGATAGGTCGGTAATATGGAATGTATGAACGCATAACCCCAGAGGAAATTAATATGCCAAACGTATCTATGCGCGACATGCTTAAAGCAGGTGTTCACTTCGGTCACAAAACTCGTTACTGGAACCCAAAGATGAAATCTTACATCTTCGGTGCTCGTGACAAAGTTCATATCATCAACCTAGAACAAACTGTTCCAATGTTTAACAATGCTCTTAGCCACTTATCAGACGTTTCTGCTAAGAAAGGTAAAGTATTATTTGTTGGTACTAAGCGTGCTGCAAGCGAATCTGTTCGTGAAGCTGCAATCAAATGTGATCAATTCTACGTTGACCACCGTTGGTTAGGCGGTATGTTGACTAACTGGAAAACAGTTCGTCAATCTATCAAACGTCTTAAAGATTTAGAATCTCAAAGCCAAGACGGTACTTTCGATGCTCTTACTAAGAAAGAAGCATTAATGCGTACTCGTGAAATGGACAAGCTTGAGAAAAGCCTTGGTGGTATCAAAAACATGGGTGGCTTACCAGACGCTATCTTCGTTATCGATGCTGACCACGAGCACATTGCTATTAAAGAAGCAAACAACTTAGGTATTCCAGTAATTGCTGTTGTTGATACTAACTCTAACCCAGACGGTGTTGATTTCATCGTTCCTGGTAACGACGATGCTATCCGTGCTGTTAGCCTTTACTTAGATTCAGCTGCTAACGCTGTAATCGAAGGTCGTGAAGCGAACATCGCAGTTGCTGCTGAAAAAGACGGCTTCGTAGAAGCTGAGTAATTTTTAAAATTACTAATTTATTATAGATAGGGCGTTCGCCCTATCTCATTTTATTTCTGATATTTAAGGAATTGAGTAATGTCAATTACTGCTAAACAAGTTAAAGAACTTCGTGATCGCACTGGCGCGGGCATGATGGATTGTAAAAAAGCTCTTCAAGAAACTGACGGTGACATCGAGTTAGCGATTGAAAACATGCGTAAATCAGGTCAAGCAAAAGCAGCTAAGAAAGCTGGTAACATTGCTGCTGAAGGCGCGATCATCATCAAAGAAAACAACGGTACAGCTGCATTAGTTGAAGTTAACTGTCAAACTGACTTCGTTGCTAAAGACGGTAACTTCTTAGACTTCGCTAACGCTGTTGCTGAAGCTGCTGCTGCAAACAACGTTTCAATCGATGAGTTAAAAGCTCAATTCGAAGAAACTCGTGTTGCACTTGTTGCTAAAATCGGTGAAAACATCAACGTTCGTCGTGTTGAATACGTAGCTAACGCTTCTGCTTCATACATCCACGGTGGCACTATCGGTGTTGTTGTTGCGGGTGAAGGTTCTGAAGAAACATTAAAGCACGTTGCAATGCACGTTGCTGCTTCTAAGCCAGAGTACGTTAACCCATCTGACGTTCCTGCTGAAGTTGTTGAAAAAGAAAAAGCTATCCAAATCGATATCGCGATGAACGAAGGCAAGCCTGCTGAAATCGCTGAGAAAATGGTTACTGGTCGTATGAAGAAGTTCACAGGTGAAATTTCTTTAACTGGTCAAGCATTCATCATGGAACCTAAGCGCACTGTAGGCGACGTACTTAAAGAGAAAGGCGTTAGCGTTTCATCTTTCATCCGTCTAGAAGTTGGTGAAGGTATCGAGAAGAAAGAAGAAGATTTCGCTGCTGAAGTAGAAGCTCAATTAGCTGCTGCTAAAGGTGCATAATCATAGTTTTTAACTATTGATTAGATCTTTATAGATTCTTTAAAAACCTGTTACGCAAGTAACAGGTTTTTTTTTGGATTAAATTTACAACCGCGGTGTGGTTGTTTCTGTTAAAGGGATTTTTAGGTAGATAAATATTTCAATAGATATTAAAATACCTAGGTTTACTTCTAAGTAGTTGAAGTTGCAGATTTTTGACTGTTTTTTATACGGTTATCGATAAATTTACTATTATTGATGTTGTATTTTCGATTAATTTCACAGGATTGTATTATTTATGAGCGTCAACCCGAAACCGACTTATCGTCGTATATTACTAAAATTAAGTGGTGAAGCCCTAATGGGTGAAGAAGGCTTTGGTATTGATCCAAAGGTTCTTGACCGTATGGCACAAGAAATTAAAGAATTAATTGAAATGGGCGTTCAAGTTGGCTTAGTAATTGGCGGTGGTAATTTATTCCGTGGTGCTGGTCTTGCTGAAGCTGGTATGAACCGTGTTGTTGGTGACCAAATGGGTATGCTTGCAACCGTAATGAACGGTTTAGCAATGCGTGATGCATTACATCGTGCATTTGTTAATGCTCGTTTGATGTCTGCTATCGATCTTACTGGTGTTTGTGACAGCTATAACTGGGCAGAAGCAATCAGTCTATTAAAATCTGGCCGTGTAGTAATTTTCTCAGCGGGTACAGGTAATCCATTCTTCACTACTGACTCTGCTGCATGTTTACGTGGTATCGAAATTGAAGCCGATGCAGTATTTAAAGGCACTAAAGTAGACGGAATTTACTCTGCTGACCCAGTTAAAGACCCATCTGCAGAATTATACTCTCACCTTACATACAATGAAGTATTAGAAAAAGAATTAAAGGTTATGGACTTAGCGGCATTTACGTTAGCACGTGACCATTCAATGAAAATTCGTGTATTCAATATGAATAAAGAAGGCGCATTGAAATCTATTATCATGGGCGGTAGTGAAGGCACTGTTATTGACCATGCAGAAAATTTTAAAAATTAAGTTTTAAAGGAAAATATTTTGATTAATGAAATTCAACAAGATGCTAGAACTCGTATGGGTAAAAGCATTGAAGCATTAAAAACTCAGTTAAATAAGATCCGTACTGGTCGTGCACACACGTCTTTACTTGATAACATTACCGTTGATTACTATGGTGTTGCATCACCACTTAACCAAGTTGGTAGTATTTCAACACCAGATGCTCGTACTATTGCAATCACAGTATTTGATAAGACCATGCTTGGCGCTGTTGAGAAAGCGATTTTATCTTCAGATCTTGGTTTGAACCCGTCGTCGCAAGGCACATTAATTCGTATTCCTTTACCTCCGCTTACTGAAGAACGTCGTCGTGATTTAGTTAAAGTTGTTGGTGGTGAAATCGAAGGTGGTAAAGTTGCCATTCGTAACATTCGTCGCGATGCAAACTCTGACATTAAATCGTTAAATAAAGAAAAAGAAATTAGCGATGATGAAGCGCGTCAAGCGGAAGATGAAATTCAAAAAATTACTAATGAATTCATCAAGCAAGCTGAAGAAATTGCAGCGAGCAAAGAAAAAGAATTAATGGAAATTTAATATCACTCTTGGTATTGTTTTAACCATTACAAATAGCCGTGAATTTTCCGAGAGTAACAATTAAATTGTTACTCAATGAGTAAAATTTACGGCATTTTATTAAATGGAAATTTTGTGACAGTAGAAGCACATAAAGAATTAGATTCAGCAATCCCGCCACTGCACGTGGCAATTATTATGGACGGTAATGGACGCTGGGCACAATTGCAGGGGAAAGGTCGAGTCGCAGGTCATAAGGCTGGCGTAGAATCGGTACGAGCTTGCGTAAGTAGCGCCAGAGAGTTGGGCGTGAAAGGGTTAACATTGTTCGCTTTCAGTAGTGAAAATTGGCAACGCCCAAAAGAAGAAGTAAGCGTGTTGATGGATTTGTTTATGTTTGTGTTAACTCGTGAAGTTAAACGCCTTCATAAGAACAACATCCGCTTCCAATTGATAGGCGATAAAACTCGCTTTTCAGAAAAATTGCAAAAAAAGATCGTTGAAGCAGAGCAACTAACTAAAAATAACGATGCCATGATTCTTTCTGTTGCCGCCAATTATGGTGGTCGATGGGATATCAGCCAAGCATCTAAAAAAATCGCTCAACTTGCCGTTAATGGTGAGGTTAATGTCGACGATATCGATGAGCATATGCTCAATAAACATATTAATTTATCGAATTTACCTGAATTAGATTTATTGATCCGTACTGGTGGGGACTATCGCATAAGCAACTTTTTGCTATGGCAAGCTGCGTATGCTGAGCTCTACTTTACTGAAACGTTATGGCCAGACTTTAAAGAAGATGCGTTTAAACACGCATTGGCGTCATTTGGCGATAGAGAACGACGTTTTGGTAAAACCGGTGAACAGGTAAGAACGAAATAACCTAAAGAGTAACTCAGTTACTTTTTAGGTCTTATTAAAAGGATAAACGTTTGTTAAAGCAACGTATTGTAACTGCACTGATTATAGCTCCACTAGCTATTGCTGCTATTTTCTTTTTGTCACTGCAAAATTTCGCCGCAGCACTAATGGTTGTCATGGCTATTGGAGCATGGGAATGGGGCCCTCTTATGGGCTTTGATAGCAACCGTCGACGCGCAGCATTTGCGTTTGCATTAATGGTTGTCATTAGTACTCTTTGGTTGTTTTTACCTCCAGATCAGTTATGGACACTAACAGGTCAACTAAACCCAATTGCTATGTACGTTTTGTATGCGTCCGCTGCTTGGTGGTCGCTATGTCTTATTATGATTTTTGGATACCCTAAGTATTCTGCGTTTTGGACTAGCCACCGAAGTATTCGTGGTCTATTTGGTATTATCACTTTAGCACCAACGTGGTTAGCGTTTTTAATATTGCGCTCAAATGAATATATGTTGTCAGAATTTCATGGCACTTATTTAATTTTATTCTTGTTTGCTTTTGTATGGAGCGCTGATATCGGTGCTTATTTTGCCGGTAAACGTTTTGGAAAGCATAAACTCATGCCAAAAGTAAGTCCTGGTAAAACCATTGAAGGTTTTGTTGGTGGTGTTATAGCTGCTGCGATAGTAGCGATTATTGCCGGTGTTATTTATAACTGGAGCAGTGAGCAAATTACTTTAGCTATCGGGCTTGGTTTAGTGATTTCTACCGTTTCGGTAGTTGGCGATCTAACGGAAAGTATGTTGAAACGTCAGGCGGGTGTTAAAGATAGCGGTTCAATATTACCAGGTCATGGCGGTATTTTAGATCGTATCGATAGTTTAACCGCAACAGCGCCAATTTTTGCACTATTTTTTGTGTTATTTGGCTGGTGATAAAAATGCAAAATTTATGCGTGTTAGGGGCTACAGGCTCAATAGGTCTTAGCACTCTTGATGTAGTTCGACGTCACCCTAAGCGCTATAATGTTGTTAGTATGTCAGCCAATCGCAGTGTTGATAGTATGCATAAGCTTTGTTTGGAGTTTATGCCGCATACTGTGGTGATGAATGATGAACCCTCTGCTGAGCAATTAAAGTTAAAATTGCTTAGCGATGACATACACAATATCGAAGTCATTGCTGGTGAGCAGGCAATCATCGACATAGCTCAATCCCCGAGCAGCGATATTGTAATGGCTGCTATTGTTGGAGCTTCTGGCTTGTTACCAACGCTTGCGGCGGTAAAAGCTGACAAAAAAGTATTACTCGCCAATAAAGAAGCGCTAGTAACCTCAGGTCAAATCTTTATTGATGCGCTAAATGCATCAAATGCGCAATTACTGCCTATCGATAGTGAACACAACGCGATATTTCAATGTCTTCCTAGTGCGATGCAAAATGGCATCGGCTCAGCTCATATTAACGATTCTGGTATAAGCAAAATACTCCTCACTGGCTCAGGTGGACCGTTTAGAACTTTACCGATGGACGATTTTGACGGTATTACACCGGCTCAGGCTTGTGCCCATCCTAATTGGGATATGGGACGCAAAATCTCGGTAGATTCGGCAACAATGATGAATAAAGGTTTAGAATTCATTGAAGCAAAATGGTTATTCAACTTAGCGGTAGAAGATATTCAAGTGGTATTGCACCCACAAAGTACTATTCATTCGATGGTGCAATACAATGATGGTTCAGTTATTGCGCAAATGGGCAACCCTGATATGCGCACACCAATTGCGCACGCTATGGCCTATCCAGAACGTATCGAATCGGGCGTAGAGCCGTTCGATTTTTTCAATTGCAAAAGTTTTGATTTTGCCGAAGCAGATTTCCATCGCTACCCTAATTTAAAACTTGCCATTGATGCCTGTAAAAAAGGGCAGAGTGCCTGTACCGCGTTAAATGCAGCCAATGAAATTGCAGTTCAAGCATTTCTAGATGAACAGATAAAATTTACCGACATTGCGAAAGTAAACGAGACAGTAATGTATTCGCTTAGCAATGAAACTGTGACCACGATTGAGCAAGTTGTTGCGCTTGATCTACTTGCCCGCTCTGAGGCCGATAAAATTGTGATGGAGTTAAAAGGGACTTAACATGTTTGATTTCTTGTGGAATTTAGGTTCTTTTATTGTCGCTCTTGGCTTGTTAGTGACTGTTCACGAATATGGTCATTTTTGGGTAGCTCGTCGCTGCGGCGTTAAGGTTGAAACCTTTTCAATTGGTTTTGGTAAAACCTTATGGCGCACCTTTGATAAGCACGGCACAGAGTATGTTATCGCTATAATCCCACTTGGCGGTTACGTAAAAATGCTTGATGAACGTGTCGATGACGTCGAAGAAGATCAAAAGCAATTTGCCTTTAATAATAAAAGTGTTTATCAACGCATTGCCATTGTTTCTGCAGGACCTATAGCCAACTTTTTATTCGCCATTGTCGCATTTTATTTAATGTTTCTTATCGGTGTCACCAATGTAAAGCCGGTTATCGGCAGCATCGCAGCTGATTCCATGGCGGCTCAATATGGTCTAGAAGCCGATACTGAGATTGTAAAAATTGATGACGAAATGGTTGATAGTTGGAATAAAATCAACATGGAGTTAGCAAGTCATATTGGTGACGAAGACGTGGTTATTCATACCCGTGCACTTGATAGTAGTTATGTTAAAGCGAATACCATAGAACTCATCGATTGGCAGTATCAACCACACGAAATGTCGGCTATGGAAAGCTTAGGTATCGTACCGTTTTTACCAAAAATTAGCGCTCGAATTGCCAAGTTAGTGGAAGATGAAGCTGCAGATAAAGCAGGCTTATTAGTTGGCGACGAAATTATCTCGATAAATGGTACGAATATCTATGGTAATTGGCAGGACTTTGTTGATATTATTCAGCCTAATCCTAATGCTTTAATGCAATTAGAAGTTAAACGAAATGAAAAAATCGTAAAAGTTGAGATGCTAACGGGAACTCGAGAGGATTCTGCGGGTCGTAAGCAAGGATATGTTGGTATATTACCGATACAACCAAAGTGGCCAGAGAGTCACATAACTGAATTATCATATGGACCAATTTCTGCAATAGGGAAAGCCGCAGAAAGTACTTATCATCTAATCGCCTTAAGCTTTCAGATGGTTGGTAAAATACTTACCGGCGATATTAGTGTGAGTAATTTAAGCGGTCCGATATCTATCGCACAAGGAGCGGGAGTAAGCGCCAGTATTGGTGTTGTTTACTTTTTGAGCTTTTTGGCTTTAATCAGTATAAATTTAGGCATAATTAACTTATTACCGTTACCAATACTTGATGGCGGACATTTACTTTATTATGTTATAGAGCTTATCACAGGACGAGAAGTATCAGAAAAGACTCAGGAAGTAGGGTTTAAAATTGGAGCTGTTCTCTTATTATCGTTAATGACTATCGCAATCGTTAACGATGTTTCCAGACTCTAAAACTATGAGCTATATACTCGAATAGAAATATAAGCACTTACATTGAAAAGTGCGTACAAAGAATTATAAAAGTTGACTACGATGATAATAAGAAAGCTTGCCTTAGCAGTATTACTAGGCAGTCTTGGATGCAAAGCACATGCAGCCAATGAGTTTGTTGTAAATGATATAGAAATAAAGGGCCTTCAACGTGTTGCTCTCGGTGCAGCGTTGACTCATATACCTTTTAACGTTGGTGATCAACTTAACGAATTTCGTATTTCACAATCTCTAAAGTCTTTATATGCCTCTGGCCATTTCCACGACATTAAAGTTTTTCGCGATGGCGAAAAAATCATTTTTCGAGTGAAAGAGCGAGAAACCATCAGTGAAATCATTTTTGATGGTAATGACGATATAAAAGACGAACAATTACAGGAATCACTAGACGGTAGTAATATCCGTGTTGGTGAAACATTAGATCGCTCAGTGATTGCTTCGATCGAATCAGGTCTCGAAGATTTTTACCACAGTGTTGGTAAGTACAACGCAACCGTAACCACAAAAATATCTCACCTACCTCGCAACCGAATTAACTTAACCTTTGAATTTGATGAAGGTGAAGCCGCAGCGATTGAACAGATAAATATTGTTGGTAACGAAGAGTTTACTGATGCTGAGTTACTTGAACGAACTGAATTAACGTTTGATTCTCCTTGGTGGGACTTTACCGCCCAAGATAGATATCAAAAACAGACCCTGCAAGGGGATATGGAAACGATTGAGAGTTACTATCTTGATCGTGGTTACCTTAGATACAGTGTTGATTCAACGCAAGTATCAATGACGCCGAACAAAGAAGGTGTATATATCACTTTGAATGTTACCGAAGGCGTCCAATATACGGTAAGTGAAATTGAATTCATCGGCGAAATGGCTGGTTATGACAATACCATTAAGGCAATTTCTCCATTAAGATCTGACGAGTTATATAACGGTGCGACTGTAACTTATACTGAAGACCTTATTAGCAAGTTTTTAGGACGGTTTGGTTACGCTTATCCGAAAGTTCAAACTATTCCAGAAATAAACGATGACGATAAAACGGTAAAACTTATCGTTCAAGTTGATCCTGGTAAACGAGTATATGTCGATCGTATTACCTTTAGCGGTAACGATGTAACTTCTGAAGAAGTTCTTCGTCGTGAAATGCGTCAACAAGAAGGCTCATGGTTATCGAATAATTGGCTTGAAGCCTCAAAAATGCGAATCCAACGATTGCCATATTTTGAAACCGTAGAATTTGAAACTAACCAAATTGCAGGCGAAGACGATTTAGTTTCAATTGACTTTGATGTTAAAGAGCAACCTTCAGGCTCATTTACCGCTGGTGTGGGTTACGGCTCATATTCTGGCTTAAGCCTTAACGCGGGTATTCAACAAAACAACTTCTTAGGTACGGGTAATCGTTTAGCATTCTCAGTTAATACGATGAAGTATTCTCAAAGTGCCAATATTTCATATACTGATCCATACTGGACGATAGATGCAATTTCACTTGGCGGTAATATCTTTTATAGTGAGTTTGATGCAGGTAAAGCAAACTTAGTAAACTATAACAATACAACTTATGGTATTGGTGCGACAATTGGTTATCCAGTAAATGAATATATCCGTGTAAATTTTGGTATCGGATACAAAAATTCTGACATTTCGAATTTACAGACATATGAGCAAATAAAAGAGTTTTACGAGATTTTCCAAGATCCGGAAGATCCAGATGCAAAACTTAATTTTGAAACCTATGATTTCAATGCTGCTATTTCTCGCGTTACATTAAACCGCGGTACATTCCCAACGGCAGGTTCATCAATTAGTTTAAGTGGTAAGATCACTGCACCAGATATTTCTGATGTACAGTTTTTCAAGCTTAAATATGACTCTAAATTCTATTTCCCACTAACACGTGATCATAGCTTTAGTTTCTTAGCCCGTTTTGAAGCAGGTTATGGTAATGGTTATGGTAGTGTAAATGGTAATGATCATATATTACCGTTCTGGGAAAACTTTAGAGCCGGTGGTGCTGATACACTGCGCGGCTTTGAAAATAACACCGTAGGCCCTCGTGCTATTTATCGTCAACCAAACCAAAGCCCTGGTGTTCCTGGTGGTCCACCAGAAGTAGCCCCACCAAATGAAGATTCAATTGGCGTTTCTTCGCGAAGCGTTGGTGGTAATGCAATGGCGGTTGCTGGTCTTGAGCTTATCGTACCAACGCCATTCTTAGACGAAGGCTACAGTAATAGTGTACGTAGCAGTTTCTTCGTTGATGTTGGTAACGTATGGGACACAGAATTTAGTCTTTCAGATTATACCGATACTATAGACCCTAGTCAGTCAGATGAAATTGCAGATTATTCTGATCCGATGCGTATTCGTACATCGGCGGGTTTATCTGTACAATGGTTATCACCAATGGGACCAATGGTCTTTAGTTTCGCAAAACGTTTGCGTTCAGAAGCGGGTGATGACACTGAATTTTTCAGCTTTAATATTGGTAAAACATTTTAATATCTTTATTAGAACTGTACTAAAACTATTTTAAACCAAGTTAATAAATAATAAGATGTCAGAAAGACATAAAAGATTTTTTTGTAGGAGAAAAAAATTGAACAAACTAATTAAATCAATTGCATTCACAGCAGCAGCATCATCAATGATGTTCAGTGCAAATTCATTAGCGGCTGATCAAAAAATTGCTGTCGTAAACGTGCAACAAGTAATTTCACAGTTACCGCAAATGGCTGATGTTCAGCAAGCAATCACTGCTGAATTTAAAGAAGAAATTGATGCGATGAAAAAACTTGAGGGTGATATCAAGTACAACATGGAAAAGCGTCAACGTGATGAAGCCATCCTAAGTAAAAAAGAAATTGAAGAACTAGAAGCTAAAATCGATAGTTTACGTAAAGATTACGGTGCCAAAGCTCAGCCTTTACAACAAAACTTAAAGCGTCGTGAACAAGAAGAGCAACAAAGAATTTTGATGCTTGTTAAAGAAGCGATTGATGTAGTAGCAGCAAAAGGCGAATACGACATCGTAATTCAACAATCTGCAGTAGCATTTGCTCAGCCAGATTTTGATATTTCAGCTAAAGTTGTAGAACAAGCTTCTAAAAAGTAAGAAATCATTATGATCACCTTAGGCGAATTAGCTAAAAAATTAGGTGGTAGTGTGCAAGGAGATGAAACTGTTGAAATTTCATCTCTAGCAACACTGCAAGATGCATGCGCTGGTCAAATAGCGTTTTTAGCGAATGTTAAGTATCGGCAGCATCTTGAAAATACAAATGCAAGTGCAGTTATCTTAGCTGCGAATCAAGCAAAATTTTGTTCTACTAACGCATTGGTCCTTGATAACCCATACTTAGGCTTTGCTCTTGTCGCGCAATTACTCGACACCACCCCTAAAGCAAGTTCTGGTATTCATTCCAGTGCGGTAATCGATGCTACTGCAACAATAGGTAATGAGGTTAGCATTGGCGCTAATAGCGTTATTGAAAGTGGTGTTAATCTGGCTGATGGCGTGGTTATTGGCGCCAATTGTTTTGTTGGTAAAAATGCATTTATTGGTGAGCGTACACAGCTGTGGTCAAACGTAAGCATTTATCACAATGTTGAAATAGGCAACGACTGCCTCGTACAAGCCAATACAGCAATCGGTAGCGATGGCTTTGGTTATGCGAACGATAAAGGCCGTTGGGTCAAAATACCGCAGCTGGGCGCTGTTATTATTGGCAATAATGTTGAAATAGGTGCATGTACTACAATAGATAGAGGTGCCTTAGAAAACACCATTATTGGCGATAATGTAATTTTGGATAATCAAATTCAAATCGCCCATAATGTGCAGATAGGCTCTAGCACTGCAATCGCGGGGTGCACTGTGATTGCCGGCTCTACAGTTATTGGTAAAAATTGTACAATCGCAGGAATGGTTGGTATTAACGGCCACATTTCAATCTGCGATGGTAGCATCTTTACCGGTATGAGCATGGTAACCAAATCAGTTACTGAACCGGGCGTATATTCGTCAGGTACACCAGCGTTGCCAAATAAAGAATGGCGCAAAAATGCATCTAGATATAAACATTTAGATAGCATGTACAAAAAAGTAGCTGAATTAGAAAAACTTGTACAAGAGTTGAAAGATCAAAAATAAAATTGTTGACGATTTCGTCTATCAACAATCATTAAGGAATTATTTTGGACAGTACTACAAACGTTATCGAAATTGAAGAAATTCAAACCTTGATCCCACATCGTTATCCATTTTTGTTAATCGATCGTGTTCTTGATTATGTACCAGGCGAATCGCTACACGCTATTAAGAACGTTTCGGTCAATGAACCAGTATTTCAAGGGCACTTCCCTGATTTTAAGATTTTTCCTGGTGTAATGATACTTGAAGCTATGGCACAAGCTAGTGGTGTACTAGGGTTTAAATCGGTAGAAGGTAAAGACGGTGAAATGTTTTTATTTGCTACAATTGATAATGCTCGTTTTAAGAAACCAGTGACGCCAGGCGATACTATGCATATTCATATTGAATTTGTGAAAGAGCGTCGTGGCATGTGGAAGTTTGCAGGTACTGCTAAAGTCGATGGTAAAGTAGTATGTACGGCAGATTTATTGTGCGCAAGAAAAGGTAGCTAATTTACGTGATTCATCCCCAAGCAATTATAGAGCCTAGTGCTAAATTAGGTAACAACGTGACCGTTGGTCCATGGACTTACATTGGCGAGAATGTGGTTATTGGTGACGATTGTGTTATCCATTCCCATGCCGTTATCAAAGGACCTACGACGATTGGCTCCGGTAATGTTATCTTCCAATATGCTTCTGTTGGTGAAGATTGCCAAGATAAAAAATATGCCGGTGAACCAACTCGTTTAGAAATTGGCGACAACAACATTTTTCGAGAAGGTTGTACAATCCATCGTGGCACGATTCAGGATGAATCTGTAACGATTATCGGTAGCGATAATTTGTTTATGGCTGGTGCTCATGTCGCCCATGATTGTGTAATTGGTAGCAACGGAATTTTTGCAAATAATGTGAGCTTAGCAGGTCATTGTCACGTAGGTGATTGGGTAATTATGGGCGGGATGTCTGGTGCACACCAGTTCTGCCATATTGGTTCTCATGCCTTTGTTGGCGGTGGTGGTATTGTCTTAAAAGATATCCCTCCTTACGTTATGGTTGCAGGTCATCCAGCGAAACCTTTCGGGTTAAATAGCGAAGGTTTAAGACGCCGCGGTTTTGATAAAGACGTTATCGCGCAAGTGAAACGAGCCTACCGAGAAGTATACCGTAAAGGTTTAAAGGTCGACGAAGCGGCTGAAGTTCTTGCACCTGTTGCAGAAACGAATTCTGAAGTTAAAGCGTTTGTCGATTTTATTGTCAATTCAAGTCGTGGCATAGTCCGCTAATTCATTGATTCATCAAAGCCGTTAGCAAGAACTTTGCGATATTAAGTACTTGCTAATTGGCAATTTAAGGTGGCAAATACAACTGATGCAAAACGTGACCAACAACTCTTCTCCTACTTTTGCCATTGTCGTTGGCGAGCATTCCGGTGATACCTTAGGTGCCGGTTTAATTAAATCCCTAAAACGTCGTTACCCTGATGCCAAATTTGTTGGTATCGGCGGCCCTAAAATGAACTTACTCGGCTTTAATAGCTTATTTTCGATGGAAGAGCTGGCTGTCATGGGGATTGTGGAAGTTCTCGGGCGATTAAAGCGCTTATTACACGTTCGTAAGGAATTAGTTCAGTACTTTAACAACAATAAACCTGATGTGTTTATTGGTATTGATGCGCCAGACTTTAACCTTGGGTTAGAATTAAAACTTAAGCAGCAAGGCATAAAAACCGTGCACTATGTGAGTCCTTCTGTGTGGGCATGGCGCGAAAAACGAATATTCAAAATAGATAAAGCGACTGATATGGTTTTATCTTTATTACCGTTCGAAAAAGATTTCTATGACAAGCATAATGTTGCTTGTACCTTTGTTGGTCACCCGTTAGCGGACGAAATACCTCTCGAAAATCACCAAGACAATGCGCGCAAAGCGTTAAATCTTGAAGCGGATGGCAAGTACTTGGCAATAATGCCAGGCTCTCGTGGTGGTGAGTTAGCAAAGTTACTTCCTGATTTTCTATCAACCGCGAAAATATTGAAAGCACAGCATCCTGAGTTGTTATTTGTTGCGCCAGTTATTAACGATGTGCGAGAACAACAATTTAACGAGTTATGGCAATTACATGCGCCAGAGCTTGAGATCACGGTAATTAATAATGATACGCAAACGGTAATGACCGCAGCCGATTGTTTACTAACCGCATCAGGTACGGTAACCCTTGAAGGTGCATTAATAAAACGACCTATGGTTGTTGCTTATAAGTTCAATTGGTTAACAGCAATAATTGGTCGAATTATGGTTGATGTGAAATTCTTTTCACTGCCTAATTTATTAGCCGATAAACTACTTTTGCCAGAATTACTGCAAGAACAAGTAACACCTGACAACTTAGCCGCTGAACTCGAACCATTATTGTTTAGCGATCAAACCGAGCTACAACAAGCATTTATGGACATTCATTTGATGCTTAAACAAGATGCCAGTGAAAAAGCTGCTGATGCCGTTGAAGTATTGTTGAACTCATAATCTATTCGTTAGAAAAAATCGTCACTTACCGGTATCGTTGAAAGTAAAATATCACTTGCCGTTGCCCCATCAAGATGAGTAGAATCTATAATTACATTTTGTAGTTTCTACCCTTATTTAAAAGCCTATTTAAAAGCTTTTTTAAATCAGAATAAAAACAAAAAAGAGTCGGAGAAATAGTTAAATGAGCGATGAATTTATTCGCCCTAATGTCGAGTTAATCGCAGGTGTAGACGAAGTTGGAAGAGGGCCTTTAGTCGGGGCTGTAGTTACTGCTGCGGTGATCCTTGATCCAAATAACCCGATTGAAGGTTTAACAGACTCTAAAAAATTATCAGAAAAGAAACGTAATGCCTTAGCGATTGAAATCAAGGAAAAGGCATTAGCGTGGAATCTAGGTCGCTGCGAGCCCGCAGAAATCGACCAACTCAATATATTACAAGCAACTATGGTAGCGATGCAGCGTGCAGTCGCAGGCCTCTCTACATCAGCTCAATACGTATTGGTTGATGGTAATCGTTGTCCAGATTTTGGTTTACCATGTCAAGCGGTGATAAAAGGTGATTTAAAAGTTGCTGAAATATCAGCGGCGTCAATTATCGCAAAAGTTGCGCGCGATGACGAAATGCTAGCCCTTGATAAGCAATACCCTGAATATGGATTCGCTAAGCATAAAGGTTATCCAACCAAGGCACATATGGATATCATCAAAGAGCGTGGCGTTATCGATTGTTATCGCAAGAGCTTTAAGCCGGTGGCAAAAGTTATCAGCGAACGAGGCGTAAATAATGGCTGATCCTAAATTTGTGCACTTGCGGGTGCACAGTGATTTTTCGATGTGTGATGGCCTAAATAAAGTTAAGCCGATTATCGCCAAAGCAGACGACTTAAAAATGCCTGCGATAGCGTTAACCGATCAAACCAACATTTGTGGTTTAGTTAAATACTACCATGCCGCAACAGGCGCCGGTATAAAGCCAATAATCGGTACAGACTTTTGGGTGAAAAGTGACGAACTTGGTGATGAGCTGTTTCGCTTAGTGGTCATTGCATCAAACAACCAAGGCTATAAAAATCTCACTGAACTTATTTCAAAGGCCTATTTACGCGGTCATATTCAAGGCAGGGCAGTTTTAGATAAAGACTGGCTGGTCGAATATAGTGAAGGGATTATTATTCTCTCTGGTGGCCGAGAAGGTGATATCGGTAAAGCACTATTAAAAGGCAATGTTGAACTTGTCGAGCAAATGGTGAGTTTTTATCAGCAACATTTTAATGACAAATTTTATCTAGAGCTTATTCGAACTGGTAGAGAGAACGAAGAAGACTATTTGCATATGGCGGTTGAACTTGCTCAGCAAAAACAACTTCCGGTCGTAGCAACAAATGAAGTTGTTTTCTTATCTGCAGACTTATTCGATGCTCACGAAATCCGCGTTGCCATACATGATGGTTATACTTTAGATGATAAACGACGCCCGAGGAAATATAGCCCGCAGCAATATTTGCGTAGCGAACAAGAAATGGTTGAGCTGTTCAGCGATATTCCTGAAGCGCTTGCCAATACAGTAGAAATTGCAAAACGCTGTAATGTTACCGTTACCTTAGGTGAATACGTTTTACCCGACTTTCCAACAGAAGGTCTATCTATCGAAGACTTCTTAGTTAAAGTGTCTGAAGAAGGCCTGCAAGAACGCTTAGAGTTTTTATTTGATAAAGACTCACCTGAATTTGAAGAACTACGTAAGCCCTATGACGAACGCTTGAAAGTTGAGCTTGAAGTAATCAATAACATGGGCTTCCCTGGCTACTTCCTTATCGTTATGGAATTTATTCAATGGAGTAAGGATAACAATATTCCGGTTGGTCCAGGTCGTGGTTCTGGTGCCGGTTCTTTAGTGGCCTATGCACAAAAAATCACTGATCTTGACCCGTTAGAATATGACTTGCTGTTCGAGCGTTTTCTTAACCCTGAACGTGTATCAATGCCCGATTTTGATGTCGATTTTTGTATGGACAGGCGAGACGAGGTAATTGATCACACCGCAGAGTTGTATGGTCGTGATGCGGTATCACAAATTATTACCTTTGGAACCATGGCGGCAAAAGCGGTTATACGCGATGTTGGTCGTGTTCTTGGTCACCCTTATGGTTTTGTTGATCGAATCTCCAAGTTAATACCACCGACGCCGGGTATGACCTTGGCTAAAGCATTTGAAGAAGAACCTAAATTACCAGAAGCTTACGCACAAGATAACGACGTTAAAGATCTTATCGATATGTGCCGCACGCTTGAAGGGACAACACGAAATGCCGGTAAGCATGCGGGTGGTGTTGTTATTTCGCCGACAACTATTACTGACTTTGCGCCGTTATATTGTGATGACGAAGGTAAAAACCCGGTTACTCAATTTGATAAAAATGATGTTGAAGATGCTGGCTTAGTTAAGTTTGACTTTCTTGGTCTACGTACCTTAACCATCTTGCAGTGGGCTATTGAAATGGCCGATGAAAAACTGCTTAAGGCGGGCAAAGAGCCAATCGATATCGCGGCAATTCCATTGGATGATAAAGATTCATTTAATATGTTGCTTGCATCGAAAACAACCGCAGTATTCCAGCTCGAATCTTCGGGTATGAAAGCGCTTATCGAAAAGTTAAAGCCAGATTGTTTTGAAGATATTATCGCACTGGTAGCCTTGTTTAGACCGGGGCCACTAGATTCCGGCATGGTCGATAACTTTATCGAGCGTAAGCATGGCCGTGAAGAAGTATCGTATCCTGATGCAAAATGGCAACATGAATCGTTAAAAGAAATTCTTGAACCAACCTATGGCATTATCTTGTACCAAGAGCAGGTAATGCAGATTGCCCAGGTACTTGCTGGTTATACCCTAGGTGGCGCCGATATGCTTCGTCGTGCCATGGGTAAGAAAAAGCCAGAAGAAATGGCTAAGCAGCGTTCAACCTTTGAGCAAGGTGCTATTGATAATGGTGTTGATGGCGAGTTGGCGATGAAAATCTTCGACTTGGTAGAAAAGTTCGCCGGTTATGGTTTCAACAAGTCTCACTCTGCTGCCTACGCTTTGGTTTCTTATCAAACCTTATGGATGAAATCCCATTTCCCGGCGCCATTTATGGCGGCGGTAATGTCTGCTGATATGGATAACACCGAAAAGATTGTTACCTTAGTAGATGAGTGTGCCAATATGGGCATTGATTTAATACCGCCGGATGTAAATACCGGTTTGTATAAATTTGCGGTAAATGAAGATAATCAGATTGTTTACGGTATCGGTGCAATAAAAGGCGTTGGTGAAGGGCCGATTGATGCCATTATCGAAGCGCGAACTAACGGTGGTCCTTTTAAAGACCTGTTTGATTTTTGTGCGCGTTTAGATTTAAAGAAAATTAATAAACGTATTCTTGAAAAGCTAATTAAAGCCGGAGCCATGGATAACCTTGGTCCGCACCGCGCGTCTTTATTTGCCACCCTTGGTGAGGCGATAAAAGCTGCTGATCAACATGCCAAAGCACAAGCTCTGGGACAGGACGACTTATTTGGTCTGATCAATGTTGAAGAAGAAGATGAACGTCAATCCTTTAAAGAAGTGCCTCCTTGGGCGGAAGAAGTATGGCTCGACGGTGAAAAGGAAACCCTTGGACTATATTTAACAGGTCATCCAATCAATCGTTACCTTGATGAAATCAAACGATTGGGCGGCCAGCGATTACTTAATTTACAGCCTGGCGGTAAAGACAAAATATCGACAGCGGTCGGTTTAGTGCTAGGTGTTCGAGTATTGGTCAATAAAAGAGGTCGTCGCTGGGCTTTAGTAACACTAGATGATAAAAGCGCTCGTATCGATGTACGATTATTTCCTGATGACTATGATAGATACGAAGAAGTCCTACAAAAAGACTCAATTTTAGTTTGTAAAGGACAGGTCAGCTTTGATGATTACTCCGGTGGGCTTACAATGACCGCTAGAGAAATAACGACCATTAGTGATGCTCGTGAAGCAATGATTAAATCGATAGATTTAACCGTGCATAAGCAACAAGTCGATGAGCAGTTTATCGAAAAGTTTGGTGAAATCATCAAGCCTTATAACGAAGGGACATGCCCGTTACGTATTTTCTATCAACGTGAAGAAGCACAAGCGATGTTAGAAATGGGGATCCTTTGGCGGGTAACGCCAAGTGACATGTTACTGCATGAATTAAAGTTACTTCTTGGTCAAGACAACATCCGTATGGAATTTTAAGCAACAGACGTTTCTATCAGGTATTACCAGTGTATTTAACTGTAACTATCTCAGCGAAAGTAATGATTTTTACAGTTATTTGTTATAGTATTGCGTTTTTATCGTCCGTATTAATACATCGACTTATAAAAAGTCGCTGTAAACATAGATTTAGGTAAATTATTTATGTCACTCAATTTTTTAGATTTTGAGCAACCAATTGCAGAATTAGAAGCAAAAATTGAAGAACTTCAATTGGTTAACCAGGGACAAGATTTAGATCTTGATCTGGAAGCTGAAATTGCACAGCTCCGTAGTAAGAGCGAAGAACTTACTAAGAAAGTATTTTCTGATTTAGAACCATGGCAAGTAACTCGTATTGCTCGTCACCCAGGTCGCCCTTATACGCAAGATTATATCGATCGTATTTTTACTGATTTTAACGAGTTAGCGGGTGATCGCGCCTACGCCAACGATGAAGCTATTATCGGTGGTACTGCTCGTTTAGATGGTAGACCAGTAATGGTAATTGGCCATCAGAAAGGTCGTGGTACAGCAGAGAAAGTTCGTCGTAACTTCGCTATGCCTCGTCCAGAAGGTTACCGTAAAGCATTACGTTTAATGGAAATGGCTGAACGTTTTAACATGCCAATCGTTACTTTTATTGATACTCCGGGTGCTTATCCTGGTATCGGTGCTGAAGAACGTGGTCAGTCAGAAGCTATCGCTCGTAACTTAAAAGTTATGGCTCGTTTAACGGTACCAATTGTATGTACTGTTATCGGTGAAGGTGGTTCTGGTGGCGCATTAGCAATCGGAGTTGGCGACAAAGTTAACATGTTGGAATATTCTACTTACTCAGTAATTTCTCCAGAAGGTTGTGCATCAATCCTTTGGAAGACAGCTGAGAAAGCGTCATTAGCTGCAGAAGCAATGGGTGTAACAGCGCCACGTATTTTAGAGCTTGAACTAATTGATAATATCATTGGTGAACCTCTAGGTGGGGCACATCGTGATTTCGATATTATGGCGAACAACCTTAAACAAGCGATTAAAGCAGATATTTCTGCCGTTGAAGGTAAAGATAAAGAAGCGTTAATTGAAGCGCGTTACCAGAAATTAATGAATTACGGTTACTGTTAATCAGTAATTGGAGATTTTATAAAAGGAAGCTTAGGCTTCCTTTTTTGTTTTTTAACTCAGTGTTTTGATTTCAAAAAACTTACACTCAAGCCGGTGATATGCTAAATTTAGCCTATGAACGAATTATCAAATTCTGTTTATCAACAGATACTTAGATTCATTAATCGACCAGAAATTGCTAACAAACCGTTAGTGGTTGCACTTAGCGGTGGCGTAGATTCTATGGTGTTATTGTCTTTAGTGGCAAGCTTAAAGAGCAATGCTGAACTAACCGCGGGGGTTACTGCGGTTCATGTCCATCACGGTTTGAGCGCGAATGCCGATCAATGGTTGTCGTTTTGCCAACAGCAATGTGAAGACTTTGATATTGAATTTAAATCAAAAGCAGTCACTGTTAAAAAATCCAATCGTCAATCTTTAGAGGCGGTTGCTCGTGATGCACGTTATCAAGCGTTTAGCGAGCTGACTGAAGCTGATTCTGTGATTTTGACAGGACATCACCAAGATGATCAAACTGAAACCTTTTTATTAGCATTAAAACGTGGCTCTGGTGTCAATGGACTTGCTGCGATGTCATCGGTTAGAGATTTTACCGAACAAAGATTATTAGCAAGACCCTTGTTAAATATTGCTCGCGCTGAGATTGAACAGTTCGCCGCCGACAATAATTTAGCTTGGGTTGAAGACGAGTCAAATTTAGATACCAGTTTCGACCGTAATTTTTTACGTCAATCAATCATTCCACAACTGCGCGAACGTTGGCCTAGTATTGAACACAGCGTCAATCGTAGTGCCTCGCATTGCCTGCAAGCTCAGCAATTATTAGAGCAATATGCAGAGCAAGATTTATCATCCGCATTAGTTGCTAGCAATATCATTGATATTAGTAAATTAGAACACTTATCAAAGCCTCAATTGGTTAATACTCTGCGCCTATTTGTAAAAAACAATAATCAATTAATGCCATCTCAAGTACAACTTGAACAGGTTATCGAGCAGTGTTTTACCGTATCGTCAGCAATGGTAAATGACAGCAAAATTAGTAACAATGCCCACATTAATATCGGTGATTATAGTTTTAGGCGTCATAAACAACAGTTACATCTTACTGAGAATTTCGCTGATATTAGTGAATTTACTAGTCATCTGGATGTTCAAACTAATTCCATTGATCTTAATCAAGTTAAAAAGATTCATTTGCCTGATAATCTTGGCGTATTGCAATTTCTGTTGTCAAATAATTCAAAACAAGTTGTTAATAATCAGTCGTTTAAAATCTTCACTGATGATTTACAAAAGATTGAAATTAAGTTTACTCACGATAATCCTAAGTGTTTACCTGAGTTTCGACAGCAACGCAGACCATTAAAAAAAGTACTGCAAGAACTTGCTGTGCCAAGCTGGCAGAGGCAACGATTACCGTTGGTATTTATTAACGGAGAATTAGCGGCAGTGCTGCCTTTATTTGTATGTAAACCGTATTTGGCTAATACTAAAAGCCATGAACAATGCCTTCTTATTGAATGGCAAACCAACTCTGAGAGGAATTAATGAGTAATTCATTGTTTAAAAAGCTGCAAGCGACAAGCTTAGTAAATCAAATAATCGTCGGTATTATACTTGGTTGTATTGTTGCCGTAGTTGCTCCTGAAACTGCCAAGTCATTATCGATCCTTGGTGGTCTATTTGTTGAGGCGTTAAAAGCGGTAGCACCAATATTGGTTTTTGTTTTGGTTGTGTCGTCAATTGCCAATCAAAAAGTCGACGGTGAAGCAAATTTAAAACCGATTGTTGGATTATATTTACTTGGTACTCTAAGTGCTGCACTCGTTGCGGTATTTATGAGTTTTACTTTCCCAACAACATTATCTCTAGATTTAGCAGGAGTTGAAGCGAGCCCACCACAAGGTTTGCAAGAGGTTTTATCTACTCTAATTTATAAAGTGGTAGATAACCCAATCAATGCGATTGCCACCGGTAATTTCATCGGTATCTTAGCTTGGGGCTTAGGCTTAGGTTTTGCTCTTAAGCATGTCAATGCGTCAACGAAAACTATGGTTCATGATGTTGCCGATGGCATTTCAGCTATCGTACGCGTCGTTATTCGTTTTGCTCCATTTGGTATTTTTGGCTTGGTAGCAAACACTGTTGCCACAACAGGTTTTTCTGCATTGCAAGTATACGGTGAGTTATTATTTGTATTACTTGGTTCGATGTTAATTATCGCTCTTATCGTAAACCCTATTATTGTTTACGTGATAACCCGTAAAAATCCTTATCCATTAATTTTTATTTGTTTAAGAGGTTCAGGTATCACAGCCTTTTTCACTCGCAGTTCAGCGGCGAATATTCCTGTAAATATGCGCTTATGTAAGCAATTAGATTTACACGAAGATACCTATTCAGTCTCTATACCATTAGGGGCGACAATTAATATGGCTGGCGCAGCTATCACTATTACCGTATTGACGCTCGCGGCATGTAACACGCTAGGCATTAACGTTGATTTTGGTACTGCGGTATTACTGAGTGTTATTGCCTCTATTTCTGCTTGTGGTGCCTCTGGTGTTGCTGGTGGTTCATTATTATTAATACCGTTAGCTTGTAGCTTATTTGGCATCGACAACGATGTAGCTATGCAAGTTATTGCAATCGGTTTCGTCATCAGTGTGGTACAAGATTCGGCAGAAACGGCGTTGAATAGCTCTACCGACGTGGTATTTACGGCAGCGGCATCTCACCATATCAGCAAAAACTTATAGTGTGATTAGGCACTAAAAAATGATTAATTAAGTTATCCACGTAAGTTGTGGATAACTTTGTTAATTAACTTGTAACAGAATTACCTCTCCCTTTAAAATCAAATACTGTGCTGCGTTGTTTGTTTTCTGAACACTAAAATTAAGTGACTTTTAATTGAACTTTTATTGTTTATTTAAACAACAATAACGCCGAATTCTGGATAATCGTTCAACATATTTAAATGGCATTACAAAGTGATTGTTTTGTGCTATTCTTGCCGCCAATTTTTTGTCAAAAAGACTCTGCCTCTTTTATCTGAACAGAGCGTGTAAATAAACGTTTTTAAAGCGTAATACTGAAGACATATTAATACATATACA